>NZ_CP058214.1:1265714-1582142 GCF_015482775.1 Kaustia mangrovi
CTGATGGACGACGCCGCGCAGACCGTCTGATCCCGAAAGCCGCTCAGCAGAGGGACGGCGCCGCGCACGCCCCCTCGCCCGTCGCGGCCTCGCCGGCCGACGGCCACAGGGAGAGCTGGGTATCGCGGTCCACCCGGTTCGCCGGCCGCGTGGCCCTCTTGCGGCAGGGGGTAGGAACGTCGCGCGCCATGGGCCGGACCGGGTCCGTCACCTCCGCCCCCAGCGCCGCGCGCAGATCGTCCAGCACCGAGCGCGCCTCCGCCTCGTCATCGGCCAGGAGATGCACATGGATTTCGTCGATGCGCCCGAGCGCGTGCACCGCGCCGGGCAGGATCGCCGCCCCGAGCCCGCAGAACGCGGGAAGCCGGCCTGCAGCGAGCGGCACGCGCCGCCCGGCAGCGTCCCGGCGCACCGCGATATAGACCGCGCCCGGCACCGGCGGACAGGCATCCGCCGCATAGATGCTGTGGATATAGGGGCGCCCCGACCGGCCGCGCCAGTACCAGAAACGGTCGCCGAAACCGCCATCGCGGTTGACCCGGGCCGATTTGGAGAGTGCGTGCGTCATCATGAGAACAAAAATAGAACATTTGCGAATGCCGGTCAAGCCTCGCCGCGCCTGCACCGCCCGAACGCCTCGTCCGCCCTGACCTCCTCCAACTCCGCAAAGCGCGCCAGGCGGTCCAGGGCACGGCGCAATCCCGTCTCGCGGGACGGCGTCAGGCGCATGCGCGGCTCGAGCCACAGGCCCCGGGCCTCGAGGACGCCATCCCCGCGATGGGCCTTCAGGTCGATCCGTCCGACGAAACGGTCGCCCTCGAGGATGGGCAGCACGTAATAGCCATAGGTGCGCTTGTTCGCCGGCACGAAGACCTCGATGCGATAGTCGAAGCCGAACAGACGCTCGGCGCGCCGGCGGTCGCGGATCGCCGGATCGAACGGGCTGACGAGGCGCAGCGTCTTCGAGGGCGGGGCCAGATCGTCGAGCCGCCCCTCGATTTCGTTGAAGGCCCAGGCCTTGCGCAGGCGCCCATCCGCGCCCTCCACCGCGATCTCCACGATGTCGCGACCGTTCTCAGCCTCCGCCCATGCCCGCGCCTCCTCCGGGGAGACGAGATCCCAGAAGGCGGCGAGCTCGCCATGGGTCGCGAAGCCGAGCCGCGCCAGCGCCTCCCGGCAGGCCCAGTCGACGGTTTCCGCGCGCGACGGTTCGCGGCTGCGGTGCTCGTCGGGGATCACCCGCTCGGTCAGGTCGTAGACCTTCTCGAACCGCTCGCGCCGGGCAATGGCGAGCGCGCCGGCGCGCCAGAGATATTCGAGCGCCGTCTTGGACGGCCCCCAGCCCCACCAGGCGCCCTCGCCCTTGTGGGCATCGTCGAAATCGCGCGCCATGAGCGGACCCTCGCGCGCGACCCTGTCGTGAACGGCGCGGATCACCGCGTGGGCATCGTCGCCGAGCCGCGCGCGCCAGACCGGCTTCTCCAGCCGCTCACGCGCCTCGTCGAAGCGGTGGCGCCAATGCGGGAAGTACTCGACCGGGATGAGCGAGGCATCATGCGTCCAGTGCTCGAACAGCGCGGCGTCCTTGCCGTGCAGCCGGTCCAGATGGCTCCGGCGATAGCCGGTCAGCCGGCTGTAGAGGATCATGTGATGGGCGCGCTCGACCGTATTGATGGAGTCGAGCTGCACAAAGCCCAGGGCCCGCACCGTCTCCAGCACCCGATCCGCCGTCGCGCGCCCGAGCGAACGGTCCGAGAGCCCGTGACCGTCGAGGAAGAGATGCCGTGCCTGCCTGTTGGTAAGAGTGATCTCCGCCACGCCGATTCCGCTCCCCGTCCTGTCTTTCCGCCCTGATCCGGAACGCCCTGCCGACTCGGGCAGGGTCCGCCGAACAAAATAGGAACGCAAAGGCCGTCCCGTCAAATGCCGAGGACGGCGAGGCAACCATTGATAATCCCGATGAGCCCATCGGCTCGCCGCCCCCTATGGTCGGGATCGCGTTCGCGCGTTCGGGTTGGCCGGCGTCCCCTCCCTCCCGCCACCCGGCCCGGACGGGCGAACGCGATCCCGACGCGCCTCCAATGGCGCAGCCCATCGCGAAGCAAGAGGACAAGCAGCCCATGCCCGGCAACACGACCTACTTCCACACCGTCAAGGGCCATGGCGCCCCGTTTGTCATGGAAACCCCGCCGGAAGGCTCCGGCAATTTCACGAGCGGCAGGAAAGCCGCCCAGACCCTCGCGTCCAACATTCCCGACAATACCAAGACCATCGACCTCAGATCCTGCAACAGCGGCACCGGCGGCTGGTTCTCGAACGCCCAGATGCTGGCGAACGAGACCGGTCGCAACGTGTTCGGCTATGCGGGGCGCGTCGGCGAGACCCATAACGACGGGGAAAGGCGGAGGTTCGAGCCCCAGTCGCCGACACGCGCGGCCTTTGCGGGCGCCGTCAACAACGCGCTGGGTTCGATTGGCGCGGGCGGTCTCCACTGCTGCAGAAGGCACAAGTAAGCGTTCGGGCCGGGGGCGCGGGGCCCGGTCATCCGGCATGCGGACGACCGGGCCCCGCATCGCGCCGGCGCGCCCGGAACGGACGGCGCCATGCGGTCGGACATAGCCGAAGCCGTCGGTCCCGCTAGCCGATCCCGAGAAGCAGGCGCGGCAGGGCGAGCGACAGGTCCGGCAGGAACGTCACCAGCAGCAGCACCGGCAGATGCCCGAACACGAGGAGCGCGAGCGTCGGCTTGATGTAGTGCGGCAGCTTCGCCTTGCCGATGCCGCCGGCCATGAACAGGAGCGGCGCGCAGGGCGGCGTGACATTGCCGAGCCCCAGATTGGTGCCGACAATGGCGGCGAAATGGATCGGATGGAGCCCGAGCTTCATGGCAACCGGCCACAGGACGATGGCCGCGACGATGCTGCCCGAGACGTCGTCGACCAGCATGCCGATGAGCAGCAGCACCAGATTGAGGATCAGGAGCGACACCCACGGGCTGTCGCTGAGCCCGGTGAGCACGGTGCCGATCTCCATGGGGATCTGCTCCAGAAGCATGGCCCGGCTCATGATCGACAGCGCGAACAGGATCACGATGATCGAGCCGGTGATCCGCGCCGCTGCCACGACCTCCTCCACCACGGCGCCGGCCGTCAGGGTGCGATAGGCAACGAAACCGATCGCCAGCACGTAGCCGACCGCCACGGCGGCGGCCTCCGTCGGCGTGAACAGGCCGCTATAGATGCCGCCCAGGATGATCGCCGGCATGAGAAGCGCCCAGAACGCCGCGGTGAAGCGGGTACCGAGCTCGCGCGCGAAGACCGTCGGGCGGAAGGGCTCGGCCGCCGCTTCCGCAGGGGGCGCGCGGAACCGGTTGAGCAGAATGTAGGCCGCCGCGATCATCAGCCCCGGCACGAGCGTCGACAGGAACGCCGCCGTCACGGGAATGCCCGTCATGAGCGCGAAGACGATCATGGGGATGCTCGGCGGGATGAGCTGGGCGAGCACCGACGAGCAGGCCACCAGCGCCACCGCATAGCCCCGGTCGTAGCCGCGCGCGCTCATCCGGTCGATCATCAGGCTGCCGATGGCGGCGATGGCGGAGGAGCCGCTTCCCGCAATCGCGCCGACCAGCATGCAGGCGAGCACGGTCACCGCGCCGACGCCGCCGCGCACCCGCCCGACAATCGTGTCGATGAAGGCCAGGATGCGCTCTGCCACGCTGCTCGCATTCATCAGCCGGCCGGCCAGCACGAAGAGGGGAAGCGCCAGAAGCGCGAAGCTGCCGATCTGCCAGAAGGCTTGCGGCAGCATGTAGTCGATGCTGCGCCCCGACGCCCAGACGAAGCCCAGCGCGCCGAGGCCGAAGGCGTAGGCGACCGGGACTTCCAGCAGGATCAGCACGACGATGATGGCCAGGGCCAGGAGGAACAGGGTCACGATCCGCCCTCCGCGCGCTGCCGGCGCAGCTCGAATACCGTGGCAAGCGCGAAGCCGCACACCATGGACACCACCCAGAGCCAGGACGGCCAGCCCATATAGGTGCTCGCCCGTCCGGACTGCGCCAGCGTGATCGAATAGCGCACGGCCAGCACGGTGAAGATCACATTGCCGAGAGAGACGACGGTGAGGTCGATCCGGTCGAGCCACCTGATCTGACCGGGCTTGTTGGCGAGAAGGCTCGCAATGCCGCCGCGTATATGGTCGCCGTCGAGGCTCGCGCGCGCCATGCCGAGAAAGTAGAACCACACGCCGAACAGGACGGCGATCTCCTCGATCCCCAGAAAGCCGCCGCCGAGCAGGTAGCGCATGACGATCTGGGCGAGCATCAGAAAGGTCAGGCCGAGCCCCGCCGTCACGATGGCGACATTGAGAGCCGCAAGGCCCGTTCGCGCGAGATGAGTGGCCATCTTGTCTTCCGGTTGGAGATGCGCCCCGTCGGGCGCCGTGCGCGGCCCGGCTCCGGGCCGGACCGCGCGTCGGGCATTCCGGGGGTTATTCGCCGGCGGTCGCCTTGCGGATCTTGTCGATGAGGGCGCTGCCCACGCGCTCCTCCATCCACGGCCAGACCTTGTCGCGCGCGAGCTTGCGGGCGGACGCCATCTCTGCGTCGTCGAGCGTCACGATCTCGATGCCGGCCTCCTCGATCTGGGCCTTCACCTCGTCGCTCTTCTCGCGCGCCTGCTGCCAGGCGACCTTGAGCGCCTCGTCGCGCGCCTTCAGGATCGCGGTGCGCTCCTCCTCCGCCAGGCCGTCCCACCAGTCCTGATTGACCACCCACACGCCCTGCTCGAAGGCGTCGTTGGTCAGGATGTAGTTCTCCAGAACGTCGCGCATCTGCCAGATCTCGACCGGCGTGGCATAGGCGCGCCCGTCGACGGTGCCGAGCTGGAGGGCTGTGTAGAGCTCCGAATAGGGCATCGGCACGGGCGAGAAGCCGAAGGTCTCGAACAGCTCGATGCCGATGGCCACCGGGGCGACGCGCAGCTTGATGCCCTCGCCGTCCTTCGGGAAATCGACCGGCGCGCGCTCCTCGCCCTTGCGCATGGCAAGGCCGTAGAAATCAACCGGAACGATGCCGAGCAGCTTCATGCCGAGGCCGGCATAGATCTCCTCATAGACCTTGAGGAGCTCGCCATCGGCGCCAAGCAGCGTCTCCGCCTCGCCCCAGCTGTCGAAGGCATAGGGCAGCAAGGTGATGTCGAGCCGCTTGTCGAAGTCCGACGCGGAGAACGTCATGGCCATGGGCAGGGCGCCCTGCATGACCTGCTCGAACAGCGCCGTCCAGTCGCCGAGATCGCCGCCGGGATGGTATTCCGCCTTGAGCCCGGAGTCCTCCGGCAGCGCCTCCATGAAGGCGCTGGCAACGGTGTGGATGATGTGGTCCTCCGGCATCGGGGTGGCGAGGATGAAATCCTCCTCCGCCGAGCCGGGTGTCGCGGTCGCGAGCGCGCATGCGGCGATCACGCCCGCGCCAAGAATGCGGCGAGCAGCCGATAGCATGGTGTCGTTCCTCCTAAAGCACTGGGTTCTTGTCTTGGCGGGGACCCGCCGCAGTCTGAACGGTTCCGGACGGCCGGGCGCGATGCGGTCCGCGAAGGCGGGGACGCCTTGCGGCATCGCGCTCAGGGCTCCAACGCGTGGATCGAGCCAGGATGATGGTAGAAACGGGCAGCGTTGCGATACAAGCCGGCAAACGTTTCAAAATCCAGAACACTTGGAAGAAACCGCCGGCACGCTTGCGGATCGTGGCGGAACGGCGGGCGTCAGCCGCATTTCGAGTAGCCGCAGGACAGGCAGGTCGCGCAACCTTCCTGGAAGACGAGCGAGGCGGAGGCGCAGCGCGGGCATTGTTTGGGCACGCCGGCGGGTGCCGCGACGGGTACGGCCATGGCGGCGCTCCGGCGGGCCTCCGGCGACACGTCCAGCCCTCCGCCCTCGCCCGCGACGAGGAAGCCCGTATCGATCATGTGCCGCTCGATCACCCCGCCGATGGCCGCCAGCAGGCTCGGCACATAGCGCCCGCCCATCCACTGGCCGCCGCGCGGATCGAACACGGCCTTGAGCTCCTCCACCACGAAGGACACGTCGCCGCCGCGCCGGAACACCGCGGAGATCATGCGGGTCAGCGCCACCGTCCAGGCATAGTGCTCCATGTTCTTGGAGTTGATGAAGATCTCGAAGGGGCGGCGCCGCCCGTTCTGCACGATGTCGTTGATGGTGATGTAGATGGCGTGATCGGAATCCGGCCATTTGAGCTTGTAGGTGTAGCCCGGCAGCACCTGCTCGCGCTCCAGAGGCTGCTTCATGTAGACGACGTCCGCCCCGCCCTCCGCCGGGGTCTCCATGGGCGGCGTGGGCGCGTCGAGCGGCAGGCTCGGCTGGCCGGCCGCCTCTGAACCGGCCTCCTCGGCGTCCTCGAGGCTCAGCACCGCGCCGGTCACCTCGTTCGGACGATAGGTGGTGCACCCCTTCAGTCCCAGCTCGTAGGCCTCCAGATAGACATCCTTGAAGGCCTCGAAGCCGATATCGGCCGGGCAGTTCACCGTCTTGGAGATGGAGCTGTCCACATGGGGCTGGAGGGCGGCCTCCATCGCCAGATGGTGGCGCGGCTCGAGCTCCTGCGTCGTCACGAAATAGTCCGGCAACTCCGTCTCCGCGCCGAACCTCTCCCGGAACAGCCGGTAGGCGTAGTCGGACACCGTTTCCGTGCGGTCCGACCCGTCGGGCAGCAGCACCCGCCGGCGATAGCTGTAGGCGAAGACGGGCTCCACGCCGCTGGAGACATTGTCGGCAAACAGCGAGATCGTTCCGGTCGGCGCGATGGAGGTCAAAAGCGCGTTGCGGATGCCGTGGCGCGAAATCTCCTCGCGGATATCCGCGTCGAGCCCCGCCACATGGCCGGAGGCGAGATAGGCGTCGCGGTCGAACAGCGCAAAGGCCCCCTTCTCGCGCGCAAGCGCGACGCTCGCCAGATAGGCCGCCCGTTCGATGGCCGCCATCCAGCTCTTCGCCTGTGCCGCGGCCGCCTCGCTGCCATAGCGCAGCCGGCACATGATGAGCGCGTCGGCGAGCCCCGTCACGCCGAGGCCGATGCGGCGCTTGGACTCCGCCTCCAGGCGCTGGGCCTCAAGCGGAAACCGGGAGATGTCGATCGCGTTGTCCATCATCCGCACCGCGACGGCCACGAGCCCGGCGAGCTCGTCCTCGTCGATATGCGCGCCCTCGCCGAAGGGCTCGCGCACGAGCCGGGCCAAGTTCACCGAGCCCAGAAGGCAGGCCCCGTAGGGCGGCAGGGGCTGCTCGCCGCAGGGATTGGTCGCCCCGATGGTCTCGCAATAGGCGAGATTGTCGAGCGCGTTGATCCGGTCGATGAAGATCACGCCCGGCTCGGCATAGTCGTAGGTCGCCCGCATGATCCGGTCCCACAGATCGCGGGCGCGCACCGTCTTGAACACTTCCCCGCCGAAGACGAGCGGCCAGTCCGTATCCGCCTTCACCGCCTCCATGAAGGCGTCGGTGACGAGGACGGACAGGTTGAACATGCGCAGCCGGCGCGCATCCTGCTTGGCGGCGATGAAATCCTCGATATCGGGATGGTCGCAGCGCATGGTCCCCATCATGGCGCCGCGGCGCGAGCCCGCCGACATGATGGTCCGGCACATGGCGTCCCACACATCCATGAAGCTCAAGGGGCCGGAGGCGTCCGCGCCGACGCCCTTCACAGGCGCACCCTTCGGCCTGAGCGTGGAGAAGTCGTGCCCGATGCCGCCGCCCTGCTGCATGGTGAGGGCGGCCTCCTTGAGGTTCTCGAAGATGGAGGCCATGTCGTCTTCGATGACGCCCATGACATAGCAGTTGAAGAGCGTCACCCGACGGCCCGTCCCGGCGCCCGCCAGGATGCGTCCGGCCGGCAGGAAGCGGTAACCGGCCATCGCCTGCGCGAAGGCGTGCGACCAGCGTTCGCGCTCGCCCTCGCTTTCCGGCTCGGCCAGCGCGCGGGCCACGCGCGCCCAGCTTGCCTCGACGGTCTCGTCGACCGGCGTGCCGTCCGCCTGCTTGAAGCGGTATTTCATGTCCCAGATCTCATGGGCGATCGGGGACAGTGTCTCCTCGGGGCTGTCGCTTGTCATCGCAAACGGGACCTTGCAGTCAACGGCCGGTCAGTATAGCCGATGTTCCCCTTTTGTACAGGAGCATCGCCGACTCTCTGCCCTTGTAGTTAAGATCCCTCCGCCTCGGTGAGAAGGCGGGCGGTCGCCGTCTCGATCCGCTCCTCCAGCTCCGCGGAGAAGCGGCGGCGGCCCAGATCGGGCGCGATGGGGTCGAGGATCTCCAGAACGATCGTGCCCGGATAGCGCATGAACCTGCGGCGCGGCCAGTACAGGCCGGAATTGAGCGCGACGGGCACGCACGGCACGCCGAGCCGCAGATAAAGCGCGGCCGCGCCGGGTTTGTAGGCTGGCGCGGCGCCCGGCGCGCGGCGCGTCCCCTCGGGAAAGATGACGACCTGCCGGCCGTCGTCGAGGGCGGCCTGCGCGGCCGCCATCATGCGCTTGAGCGCGCGCGGGCCGGCATCCCGGTCGACCGGGATCATGCCGAACTTGCGCGCATACCAGCCGAAGACGGGGATCCATGTGAGCTCGCGCTTCAGGACCACGGCGGGATCGTCGAACACGGTGAGGAGCGCGAAGGTCTCCCACAGCGACTGGTGCTTGGCCGCCACGAGGATGGGCCCGCCGGGCAGCCGCCCGCGCCCGCGGACCTCCACCGCCGTGCCCGCCAGCACCTTCAGCCACCAGCCCGAAACGCGCGCCCAGGCCTTCAGGAGCGGCAAGGCGGTGCGCCGCGGCAACGCAAAGGCCGGCAGGCCCGCGATCATGAAGACAACGAGATTGAGATAGAAGACGATGTTGAACAGCACGGACCGCAGGGCGGTCCACAGATCGGCTGGCCGGGGGCTTTGGGGCTGGCGTCTGTCATGGCAGGCATGCGGGCGGTCGCCGGGGCGCCGCTATTGCGGACTCCCGGCCTGTCCGTCGAGCGGCTTCGGCGACAGCACGAAGGTTCTGGCAAGCGCAGCCAGATACTTGCCGTATTCCATCACGAGAATCCGCACGATCTGCGGCTCGGCCGCAATCCGCTGCATGGAAATCGTGACGATCGGATGGAAATGAACCTCGATCTCTTCGGGCATCTGGCGGGAGAACTCCACCATGCTGCGCGGCATGTGATAGTCGCTGGTCACGACGATCAGGCTCTTGAAGCCATGGGTGCGCGCCCACTCCGCTGCCTCCGCCGCATTGCCCTCCGTATCGAGCGCAAGCCGGCCGATATCGACGCAGCAATCGAAGATGCTGCCGTCCTCGGCATGGCCGTTCTCGCGCCGGAGCTCGTCCACGGTCGTGCGTGGATTGACGCCGGATATCAGCAGCCTGCGGGCATTTCCGCGCTCCAGAAGCTGCAACGCCTCCTCGATGCGCGACTGGCCGCCCGTCAGGACCACGATGCCATCGGCCTCGGGCGCCTCCGCCCCTTCCGCGACCAGGACGCGATTGACGAAGGAGATGAACCCGACGAGCAGCGCGACGGCGAGCGCGCTGGCGACGATCAGGCCGATCAGGAGCTGCCGCCGCCTGCGCCGGCGCGGCCTCTGCGGGCCGGACGCCATGGCGTCGTCGGGGCTTCCCGCCTCGCTCGTGCGGTCGGATCTCGTCGGGGTCTGCCGGTTCAAACAATCCTCGCTGGACATCACGGCCCGTCAGTAAACATCGTTGAGAATGCGCATGACCGTGAACCGCGCGGTTATCAGGCTGATCAGCGTGGCGACCACCGGAACGAGCAGGAACAGGAGATAGCTCGTCGCCGTCAGGTCGACCGGTCCGAAGATGAGCGCCCGGGTCGCCTCGGTCAAGCCGCCGGGCACATCGCTCGTGCCCAGAAGGGCGAGAAGCGCCAGCGCGGCCACGCCGACCGCGGTGCCGGCGATGCCGGCGCGAAGACCGAGCTTGAGGAAGTGCCACTGCACCTGGCCGGCCACGAACCGGTCGCGCGCGCCCACCAGATGGAGCACCTCCACGACGGTCCGGTTGGCGTCGATGGCCGCGCGCGTCGCAAACGCGATGATCACCATCGCGGTCATGGAAATGAGCGCCAGAACGCCGTACCCGACGAGGCTCAGCGTGCCGGCCGTTCGCGCAAGCTGGGCCTGCCATTGCCGGTGTGTGTCGAGCGTCGCGCCGGGGACCTGGGTCTCGAGCGCCTCGCCCAGCGCTGCCAGATCGGGCGGATTTTCCGTATCGATTTCGACGGCGACGAGCCGGGGAATGGGAAGCTGGTCGAGAACCGCCCCCTTGCCGAGCCACGGCTCCAGAAGAGCCACCGCCCGGTCGCGCCCGAGAACACGCACGCCGGCCACCCCCTCCGTCGCCTCCAGTATGGCGACGGCGGAGACGATCTGCCGGTCGATATCCTCGCCGTCGGCGGGGCGGATCTGCACCGTCACCTCCTGGGAGATATCGGTGCTCCACAGGGTCACGGCACGCGAGATCACAAGGACGCCGGCCAGAGCGATGCAGGCCAGGAAGCACATCAGCGCCATGGCGAGCGTGAGCGTGCGGCCCGTGACCGCCTTTTCCGGCATGATGGAGGCCGGCTTTGCGCCACGGCCACCCTGGGCCGTACCGGCCCTTGCGCGCGGGTCCGCCACGCCGCTGCTGCCTTCGCCTGCAATGCTCATCCGGCCTCGCTGAGCTCGCCATTGTGAAGTTTGAGGGTCGGCGCGCCGACATCCGTCATGAGGGCGGGATCGTGGGTCGCCACGACCACCGTCGTCCCGAGGCGGTTCAGCTCCACGAACAGCCGCAGCAGGCGCCGGGCGAGCGCGGGGTCCACATTGCCGGTGGGTTCGTCGGCGAGCAGCAGCTCCGGCTGGCCGATCACCGCGCGCGCAATGGCGGCGCGCTGCTTCTCACCGCCCGACAGGACCGGCGGGAAGGCGGAGGCGCGCTCGGCCAGGCCCACCCAGTCGAGCAGCTCCATGACATTGTCGCGATACCGGTCCGGGCGCTCGCCGCGCACCCTGAGGGGCAGCGCCACATTGTCGAATGTGGACAGGTGGTCGAGCAGGCGGAAATCCTGGAACACGACACCGATGCGGCGGCGCAGCTCCGGCAGCTGCCGCCGGCTCACGACGGAAACGTCGTGGCCGAACAGCGTGATCAGCCCGCGCGTCGGACTCATGGCCAGGAACAGGAGGCGCAGGAGCGAGGTCTTCCCCGCACCCGACGGCCCGGTGAGGAAATGGAACGTCCCGTTCTCCAGCTCGAAGCTCACATCGCGCAGGATCTCCGGGCCGCTGCCGTAACGCAGACCGACATTTTCAAAACGGATCACCGGTCGCCCTCTACGTCGAAATTCGTCATTGCGCGGAACGTTGCTCGAATCACCCCCCGCGAACACCACCCGATCATAATCGCCGCCCCGGTCCGTGCAATCGGCTTGGCTCATTCGCCGCAACGGGCCCCTCGCTCCGATCCCGCGCCGCAAGCGAGGGAACGTCCTGCCCGCCACATGCATTGTCTTCCCAAGGCAAAGGAGGACAATCGTGGCGAATATCGACGCCTTCAAGGCCTTCATCACGCATCCCGCCGTCCTGGCGCTCTGGGTCGGCGCGATGCTCGTGTCGCTGGCCGTTCTCGGTCTCGACATCCGGAAGCGCAACGCGCATCTCATGCCGCTCATGAAGGCGGTGTGGGGCCTGACCGTGATCTACTCCGGTCCGATCGGGCTCGCCGTCTACTGGACCACCGGCCGCAAGGAGATCGCGACGGATTCGATCTGGCGGCGCGCCTTCCGGTCCGTCGCCCATTGCTATTCGGGCTGCGGCGCCGGCGAGATTGCCGGTGTCGTCATCGCAGCCGGCCTGCTCTCGCTCGGCAACTGGGCCGTCGCGGGGACGACCTTCGTACTCGCCTATCTGGCCGGCTATGCGCTGACCGTCGGCCCCATGGCGCAGAGCGGCGTCCCCCTGCGCGAGGCCCTGTGGGACGCCTTCGTGGCGGAGACGCCGAGCATCACCGTGATGGAGGTGACGGCCATCGGCATCGATCTGTGGCTGGCCGCGGCTGCGACCATTACCGAGCCGCTCTTCTGGGCCTCGCTGGTGTTCTCGCTGTCCTGCGGCCTGTTCGCGGCCTATCCCGTCAATCTCGCGCTGCTCCGCTTCGGCGTGAAGGAGGGCATGATGGACCCGCGCCGGACGGACCATGCCCATGCGTGATCCGGCGCCCTGCCCTCCGCCAAGATTGACTTTGCGTCCGGGGCCGGAATCCGCTCCAATGCGGCCTCATGAAGACCGTACAGATTGGCTCCCACCCCATCGACGTCCTGTTCGATGAGGCAACTATTGCCGACCGGATCCAGGCCATCGCGCACGAGATCGCGCAGGACGACCTGCCGAGGCTCCTCGTCGTGCCGATCCTCAAGGGCAGCTTCATCTTCGCCGCCGACCTCATGCGCGCACTGCACCAGACGGGGCTGACGCCGGAAGTCGATTTCATGATGCTGGCAAGCTACCGCGAGCAGACGGAATCCTCCGGCACGGTCGACATTCTGCGCGATATCGAGACGGATGTGCGCGGCCGCGGCGTCCTCATCGTGGACGATATCCTCGAATCGGGACGCACGCTGGCCTTCGCCAAGGACCTCATGAGCGCGCGCGGCGCGGCCGCCGTGAAGACCTGCGTCCTCCTCGACAAGCCGGTGCGGCGCTCCGCCGACATCGCCGCCGACTATGTGGGCTTCGAATGCCCCGACCGGTTCGTCGTCGGCTATGGCATGGACATGGCCCACGCCTTCCGGGAGCTGCCCTTCGTCGGCGTCGTGACTGGCGGCTGACCGCGCCCTATCCGAGGGCCCGCGACATCATCGCCCCGAGCCGCCGGGCGAACCCGGCCGGGTCCGGAACGGGCTCGCCCTCCAGCACGAAGGCCTGGTCGAGGAGCAGGCGGGAGGCCTCCTCCAGCGCCGCTGTCGCGCCGTCCGTGCGGGCCTCCTCGGCAAGCGCCCGGATGACCGGATGGCGGGGATTGATCTCCATGACCGGCGCCTGGCGCTCCACGCCCGCGGTCTTCTGGCGCGCGAGCAGCCGCTCCAGATTGCGGTCGAGGCCCTGTTCGCCCGCCACGATGCAGACCGGGCTCTCGGTGAGCCGCTGAGAGGCGCGCACATCCGACACCGCCTCGCCGAGCGCCTGCTTCATGACCGCGACCAGCGTCCCAACGGCCGCGCCGTCCTCCTCCGGCGTCTCGGCCCCGGCCGCATCCTCGCCGGCCTCCACCGGAATCGCGTCGAGATCGGCCTCGCCCTGGGTGACGGAGCGGAACGGCTTGCCCTCGTAACCGAGCGCGGTCGTCACCCAGAAGCTGTCGACCGGGTCGCTCAGCAGCAGCACCTCAAGGCCGCGCGCCCGGAAGCCCTCGAGCTGGGGCTCGAGGCGATCTTGCCGGCATCCTCGCCGGTTATGTAGTAGATCGCCGTCTGGTTCGGCTTCATGCCGGCGACATAGTCCTTGAGCGCGCGCGTCTCGCCGTCGGATGCCGTGGTGCGGAAGCGGGCGAGGTCGAGCAGCGCGTCGCGGCGCTCGAAATCCTCGTAGAGCCCCTCCTTGAGCACCGGCCCGAACTGCGACCACACCTTGCCGTAGGCCTCCGCATCGCTGTCTGCCAGCGTCGTCAGTTCCGACAGGACGCGCTTCGTCACCGCCTTGCGGATCTGGTCGACCAGCGGATTGTTCTGGAGCATCTCGCGCGAGATGTTGAGCGGCATGTCCTCCGAATCGATCACGCCGCGCACGAAGCGCAGATAGGCTGGCAACAGATCGGCATCGTCTGTGATGAACACCCGGCGCACATAGAGCTTCTGGCGGCCCTTGCGGTCGGGGTCGTAGAGGTCGAAGGGCCGCTCGCCGGGCACGAACAGGAGGACGGTATATTCCTGGCGCCCCTCCGCGCGGTAGTGGACGGTGAGCGCGGGGTCGCCGTGAACGCCGGAGACATGGCCGAGGAACTCGCGGTACTGGTCCGCCGTGATCTCCGCCTTCGGCCGCATCCACAGGGCGCCCGCCTCGTTGAGCTGGCGCGTCTCGCCGTCGGCCTCCAGCACGATCGGGATCGAGATATGGTCGGAATAGGTGCGCACGATGCGCTCCAGCCGGTGCGGCTCGAGGAATTCGTGCGCGTCCTCCCTCAGGCTGAGGGTGATCGCCGTGCCGCGCGCCGGCACGCCGTCGCCATCCGCCGGGCAGGGCTCGATCTCGAAGGTGCCCGTACCGTCCGACGTCCAGCGCCAGGCCTCCTCCGTGCCGGCCCGCCGGGAGATCACCTCCACGCGGTCGGCGACCATGAAGGCGGCATAGAAGCCGACGCCGAACTGGCCGATCTGTTCCGCCGACGCCTGCCCCTCGCCGAGCTCGTCCAGGAAGGCGCGGGCGCCGGAGCGCGCGATCGTTCCCAGATTGTCGATCATCTCGTCGCGGCTCATGCCGATGCCGTTATCGGCGACGAGGAGCGTCCCGGCCTCCTTGTCCGGCCGGACGGAAACCGTCAGTTCCGGATCGCTGGCCAGAAGCTCCGGCTCCGCGATGGCGGCATAGCGCAGCCGGTCGCAGGCATCCGCCGCGTTCGAGATGAGCTCGCGCAGGAAGACTTCCCGGTCCGAATAGACCGAATGGATCATGAGGTGGAGAAGTCTGGAGACCTCGGCCTGGAAGCTGTGGGTCCCGGAGGAGGAGGATTTGGAAGAAGCCTTGCCGCCGGCCTTGGCCGAAGCGGTCTTGGTCTTGCTGTGTGCCGCAGCCATCGTTCACCCTGCTCGTTCTTGCCACACGACGTGTCGTTCCGCGCACCGATATTGGCGACGGCGCAAGGCAAATCAAGAGGATAACGGACGATCGGGAAGAACGGCGGCGTCAAGTGCCGACCTGTCCTCGCCCGGACAGCCGGTCACTTGTGACGCAACGCGAAAGATACTCACTGGGAAGGTTGGCCCGGCTCGTAATCGGAAGCTCCGGGGGGCTGGGGGGCTGGGATCTCCGACGCCTCCTTCCGAGCCGGGCCTCTAGAGGCAACGATGTGAAGATGCCGGTGCAATTGGTCGGCACAAAGGCTCCAATTGGGCAAAAATGTGACTGTTTTTGCAGCCGGAAAGCGAGTGCGTGTATGGCTACGCGCATGGCTGGACAAATGGGTCCGGCGAGGCAAGCGGCGGGCTTGTCAACACGCTCCGCCTTCGTCATCATAGCGTCATGACCAACGGCTCGGACGAGCTTTGAAACGGCGCTTCGGAGGGGCGATGAACGATTCGGACCCCATAGTGACCTTGAGGCCGCGGCAGGGCTCCCCTGCGACCGCGGCCAGGAGCGACAAGGGAGCGTCCGCCGGCCCCGCCACCGCATTCGACCGCCATGAGCTTGCAGCGATTCTCAGCGTCTATGGACGCCGCGTCGCGGAGGGCGAGTGGCGCGACTACGCCATCGACCATTCGCGCGACCGCGCCGTGTTCTCCATCTTCAGGCGCGCGAGCGAGGTTCCGCTCTACCGGATCGTCAAGCAGCCCAAGCTGCGGGCCCGCCAGGGCCCCTATTCCATCGTGACCCAGACGGGAAAGATCCTGCGGCGCGGCCACGATATCCGACAGGTTCTCAAGGCCATCGACAAATGGCCCAAGCTCGTCGTAGCGTAACCGCCGACGATGCGAAGGCGCCCCCGCCTTCCATGACCGGATTTTGACGCCGAACAAGCACACGGACATATGGGGAGGCGTCAAAAAACCCCCGGGAGCGCCACACTCCCGGGGTTTCCTTTTCCTGGGGGATGCTTCGCCCCGCGCCCTACTGGCGATTGCCGAAGAGCTGCAGGAGCATCATGAACAGGTTGATGAAGTCGAGATAGAGCCGCAGCGCGCCCATGATGGCCTTGCGGCCGGCGGTCGCCGTGGAATCGCCCTCGTAGTACATCTCCTTGATCTGCTGGGTGTCGTAAGCCGTCAGGCCGGCGAACACCAGGACGCCGATCACGGAGATCACGAACTGCATCGCGGAGCTTGCCAGGAAGATATTGACGAGCGAGGCGACGATGATGCCGATGAGTCCCATGAACAGGAAGGAGCCCCAGCCGGACAGGTCGCGCTTCGTCGTATAGCCCCACAGGCTGAGCGCACCGAAGGAGATCGCGGTGATGAAGAAGACGCGCGCGATCGAGTTGTGCGTGTAGACGAGGAAGATGGAGGCCAGCGACAGCCCCATCAGGAGAGAGAAGGCCCAGAAGGCCGTCTGCGCCGCCGATACGCTCATTTTCTGGATGCGGAAGCTCAGGAAGAACACCATGGCGAGCGGCGCCAGGATGATCACCCATTTGAGCGGGCTCACGAACACGGCATAGCCGACATTGGTGAGCATGATGTCGCCGACCCGGGCAACCGCCATCGACGGATCCGTCGTGACCGACATCCAGAAGGTCGCAAGCGCCGCCAGGCCCGTGATGAACAGGCCGGAGGCCATGTAGTTGTAGACGCGCATCATGTAGGAGCGGAGCCCCTCGTCGACCGCCGGCGCGGACGTGCCCGCCATGCCGCGGCCCTGCGCGTATCCTCGATTGTTCAGATCAGCCATATCCGTTCCCTTTTCGTCACGACCCGAGTGACCGAGCCCAAATATGGGCGAGGCGCCTGCGGCTTGCAAGACGCAAGAGGCCGTTTTCGCGCGCCTTTCGGCACGATTTTCGCCCCTTGGGGCCTCATTCGTTGCGCAGGTAGGGCGCCGGCTTCGCACGCAACGCGACCCATGTGGTCGCAAGCCCGGCCGTCACCGTGATCGCGGTGGCGAGCAGCGCCGTCGACACCGCGACGGGCGCAGAGAATACCCAGCCGCTTCCGATCGCGAAGGTCATGACCGCATAGCTCGCCGCCGTGCCCGCCAGAACCGCGAACAACGCGGTGGCGAGCCCCAGAAGACCATATTCCACGACATAGGCGCCGATGAGCTGGCGCCGCGTCGCGCCAAAGGTCTTGAGCACCACCGCGTCGTAGATCCTGGCCCGGAGCCCCGTGGCGAGCGCGCCGGCGAGCACCAGGACGCCGATCATGAGCGTCATGGCATTGGCCCCGCGCACCGCCATGAGCAGCTTCGACATGAGGTCGTTCACCGTCTCCAGCGCCTCCTTCACCCTGACGGCGGTGACATTCGGGAAGGCGTCCGTCATGTCCTTCAGGAGCACCCCCTCCCTCTCCGGCGGCGTCTTGGCGGTGACGAGGAAGGTGTGCGGCGCCGCTTCCAGCGCGCTCGGCGAGAACACCATGACGAAATTGATGCTGAGCGAGCGCCAGTCGACCTCGCGCAGGCTGGCGATCTCGGCGGTGATCTCGCGCCCGAGCACATTGACGCTGACCGTGTCGCCGATCCTCAGCCCCAGCCCCTGCGCGATCTCCGCGGCCATGGAGACGAGCGGCTTGCCGTCATAGCCGTCAGGCCACCATTCGCCGGCGACCAGCGTGGAGTTCTCCGGAACGCCGCTGGAATAGGTGAGCCCGCGGTCGCCCCTCAGGGCCCAGGCCGCCTCCTCCGACGGGGTGACCTCGCGCGCCGGCACGCCGTTCACCCGCGTGATGCGCCCGCGCAGCATGGGCACCTGCTCGATATCGTGGGCCCCCTCGCTCGCCGACAGCCGCTCCACGAAGGCGTCGCGCTGGCCGGGCTGGATATCGAGGAAGAAGAAGGAGGGCGCCTGCTGGGGCAGGCTCGTGCGCAGCTCGCGCGTGAGGTTTGTGTCGACGAGCGCGAGCGTCACGAAGAGCGACAGGCCGAGGCCGAGCGACAGGACGACGGAGGTCGTCGGCGCGCCCGGCCGGTGCAGGCTGGCGATGGCGAGCCGCACGCTCGCATTGGCCGGCCTCGGCGCGCGGGCGGCAAGGCGCATCAGCCCACGCCCGAGCCCGAGCAGCACGAGGAACGAACCGGCGAGCCCTGCCATGTACCAGGCCGTCAGCCAGCGATCCTCGAACGCCCAGAAGGCGAGCCCCGCAAGGCCGGCGAGCGCGGCCGCCGTCGCCGCCCCATAGGCTGCGCCCGGCCAGGCCTGCTGCGGCGCCACCGTGTCGCGGAACAGCGCCTGGGCCGGCAGGCTGCGCGCCCTCGCCAGCGGCCAGATGGCGAAGGCGAGCGTGATGAGGAGGCCGAAGGCGGCAGCGACCGCCAGCGGCTCTGGATAGAGCCCGATCTCCAGCGGCAGCGGCAGAAGCCCGCGCAGGGCGAGCCCGGCCACGACGGGAACCGCCGCGCCGAGGACGACGCCCGCCGCGATGCCGAGGCCGGCGAGCGCCAGCACCTGGATGAGATAGATCTGGAAGACCGTGCGCCCGGACGCGCCGAGGCACTTGAACGTGGCGATGTTGCGCCGCTTGCCGTCGAGGAAGTTGGTGACGGCGTTGGCGATGCCGATGCCGCCGACGAACAGCGCCGTGAGCCCGACGAGCGACAGGAACAGGGTCAGCCGGTCGACGAAGCGCTTCACGCCCGGTGCGGCATTGGTGCGCGCGGTGATCCGCCAGCCGGCATCGGGAAAGGCCGCCTTCGCTCCCTCCGACACCCGCGTGAGCGCATCGATATCGGCGGGCTCGGGCACCCGCAGCCGGTATTCCCAGTTGATCAGGCTGCCGGGCTGGACGAGCCCCGCCTCCTGCAAGGCCTCGCCCGTCATCATCACGCGCGGGCCGAACATCAGCCCGTCCGAGGCCCGGTCGGGCTCGGTGACGATCTCGTCGCGCAGCTCGAAGACCGTATCGCCGATATGGACGAGCGCGCCGGGCGCGATGCCGAGGCGGGCAAGCAGCAGCGGATCGGCCACGAGCCCCCAACGGCCGTCGCGCCGGGCGAGCGCATCGTGGAGCGTTCCCCCGCCCGCAAGCTCCATCGCGCCGAACAGAGGATAGTCGCCGTCGACCGCCTTGACCTCGACCAGCGCGCGGGCCCCGTTGTCGGCCGCGTCGGGACGGGCCATGGCGCGCAGCGTCGCGATCTCGCTGAGATCCCCGGCCTTCTCGAAATAGGCGATCTGCCGGTCGTCGGCGCGGCGGTGGATCAGCGAGAACTCGATATCCCCGCCGAGGATGACGCGCCCTTCCTCGGCGAGCCCCGCATCGAGCGCGCTGGAGACCGAGCGCACGCCGGCCAGCGCGGCGACGCCGAGAATCAGGCAGGCCAGGAAGATGCGGAACCCCTGGAGGCCGGAGCGCAGCTCCCGCCAGGCGATGCGTCCGCTGGTGGCAAGCTCCCCGGCCCGGCCCTGCCTGCCTGCACCGCTTTCGCCGGCGCGCCGGCCGGCGGTGTCGACCGCGGCGCTCATGGGGCCGCCATCTCGTCTTCGCCCACCCGGATCAGCCCGTCCTCGATGCGCACGACGCGCGAGCACTGGGCGGCGAGCGCCGGATCGTGGGTCACGAGCACGAGCGTCACCCCGTCCTCGCTCTGGAGAGAGAAGAGCAGGTCGATGATGGTCGCGCCCGTCTCCTGGTCGAGATTGCCGGTCGGCTCGTCGGCGAGCAGGATACGCGCGCCCGCCGCCAGCGCCCGCGCGATCGCCACGCGCTGCTGCTCGCCGCCGGAGAGCTGGCCCGGATAGTGATGGAGGCGATGGCCGAGCCCGACGCGCTCGAGCTGGGTGCGGGCATGGTCGAACGCGCGGCGGTCGCCCTTGAACTCGAGCGGAACGGCGACGTTCTCGAGAGCCGTCATGGTCGCGATGAGGTGGAAGGCCTGGAAGACAATCCCCACATTGTCACGGCGGAAGACGGCGAGCGCGTCCTCGTCGAGCCGGGTCAGGTCCTCGCCGGCGACGGCGATGGAGCCCTCGCTCACGGCCTCCAGCCCCGCAATGACCATGAGCAGCGTGGTCTTGCCGGAGCCCGACGGGCCGATGAGGCCGACCGCCTCGCCGCGCTCGGCGGCGAAGTCTATGCCGCGCAGGATTTCCACCGGCCCCGCCCGGCTCGGCAGGGTGAGTTTGACGTCCTTGAGAGAGATAATCTGATGATCGGACAAGTATCGACCCCGTCTCATGGCTTCCGCATCGAGCCTGCCCCACCGATCAGGCACCTTTCCGGATATGGAACGATGGCGGCGCAAATCAAGCTGTGGCCGGCGCTCGCGGTCATGATCTGCATGCTGATGCTCGCGGCCGGCCCGGCGGCTGCGGACGGCGTGAAGATCGTCGCGCTGGGCGACAGCCTGTCGGCCGGCTACGAGCTGCCGGCCGGCCAGTCCTTCCCCGAGCGCCTGGAGACGGCCCTCAGGGCGCGCGGTGTCGACGCGACCGTCGTCAATGCCGGCGTCTCCGGCGACACGAGCTCCGGCGCCCTGTCGCGCCTCGACTGGGCCGTGCCGGAGGATGCCGATGCCGTCATCGTCGAGCTCGGCGCCAACGACGCGCTGCGCGGCGTCGATCCCGGCCGCACCTACGAGGCGTTGTCGGATATCCTCTCCAGGCTCGCAGAGCGCGATACCCCGGTGCTGCTCGCCGGCATGCTCGCCCCGCCCAATATGGGCTCCGACTATGCCGGCCGGTTCGACGCCATCTATCCGCGCCTGGCCGAGGAGTACGACGTCGTCTTCTACCCGTTCTTCCTCGACGGCGTGGCCGCCGAGCCCGAGCTCAACCTCCCCGACGGCATGCACCCCAACGAGGACGGGATCGCGGTGATCGTGGAGCGCATCATGCCCTATGTGGAGCGCCTGATCGCCCGCACCGGGACCGCAAGCGCCGGGTAGTCCTGCCGCGGCCCGCCCTCTCGTGCCCGGCCCGCGCCCCCTTCACGTCGGCGCTCCGAAACACGACGTTATGCAGGTAGGGGAAAGCCCCGGGGCCCGAATCGGTATAGGCTCGAAAGGGTTAGAGGGGGTCGAGCGGTTCACGCTCATCACCACCAAGGAGGCCGTCATGCCGCGTCTGTTCACTGGCATCGAGATCCCGGCCGATATCGCCTTCGAACTGGAACTTATGCGCGGCGGGGTCTGGGGCGCCCGCTGGATCGACCGTGAGTCCTACCACATCACGCTGCGCTTCATCGGCGATGTGAGCGAGGGGACCGCACGGGAAGTCGCCGAAACCCTCGACATGATCGACATGCCGGCCTTCACGCTCAAGCTGAAGGGTGTCGACACATTCGGCGGCGCGAAACCGCGCACGATCTTCGCCGGCGTGGCCGAGCACCCCGAGCTCAGGCGGCTCCAGTCCTCCCAGGAACGGCTCTTCCAGATGATCGGGCTGAAGCCCGAGACGCGCAAGTTCACGCCCCATGTCACGCTGGCGCGGCTGCGCGACCCGGTGGTCGCGAGCGTGGAGAGCTATGTGATGTCGCACAGCCTGTTCGAGAGCCGGCCGTTCGACGTCTCGCGCTTCGTGCTGTTCTCCTCGCGCCCCTCGCGCGGGGGCGGCCCCTATGCGGTGGAGGAGATCTATCCGCTGGAGAGCGATTATCGGCTGAACGAGGCGATGTAGTCGGCAAGCCCGCGCGAGCCTGCCTCGATCAGGTCGAGCGCGTGATCGAAGCCGTCCGGCCCGCCATAATAGGGATCGGGCACGTTGCGCGCCGCAGCGCCGTCGGCGAAATCGAGGAACAGCCTGAGCTTGTTGCGCGCCTCCGCGCCGGCGAGCCGTTCCAGCGTCTCCAGATTGCTCTCGTCCATGGCGAGCAGAAGGTCGAATCGGGTGAAGTCGCCGGACGCGACCTGCCGCGCGCGCTGGCCGGAAATATCGATGGCGCGCGCCGCCGCCGCGGCAACCGCGCGCCCGTCGGGCGCCGATCCCACATGCCAGGAGCCCGTGCCGGCCGAATCGATCTCCAGATGGTCCATGCCGCGCCGCAGCGCCTCGGCGCGGAACACGCCCTCCGCCATCGGCGAGCGGCAGATATTTCCAAGGCAGACGAACAGGATACGCCGCATTGTCCTTCCCATCTCCATTCCCGCCCCGCGCACGCGCCCCCTTGCATCGCACGCCCTTGCCACACACTGTTGAGGGCCCGAGGTTCCAGGGAGGAGACCAATGGCCGATACGCTCAAGGGCGATGCGCTGACGGACGCGCTTGCCGGACTCGATGGCTGGC
This sequence comes from Kaustia mangrovi, assembly GCF_015482775.1. Taxonomy (GTDB): domain Bacteria; phylum Pseudomonadota; class Alphaproteobacteria; order Rhizobiales; family Im1; genus Kaustia; species Kaustia mangrovi. Next base: position 1,287,867 of record NZ_CP058214.1, read on the forward strand.
GCGACGCGGAAGGCCGCGATGCGATCGCCAAGACCTTCACCTTCAAGACCTTCAACGAGGCCTTCGGCTGGATGACCCGCGCCGCGCTCGTTGCGGAAAAGATGGACCACCATCCCGAATGGTTCAACGTCTACAACCGCGTGGAAGTCACATTGTCGAGCCACGATGCGGGCGGCGTGACCGAGCGCGATATCGCGCTTGCCAGGACAATGGACCGCCTCGCAGGCTGACGAGCGGAGCCCGCCGGAGACGATGGCCTTGCCGCCGAAGAGCACCGTGACCGTGAAGGGGCTGCGCATGGCCTATGCCGAATGCGGCCAGGGCACGCCCATCGTGTTCCTGCACGGCAACCCGACATCGTCCTATCTCTGGCGCGACGTCATTCCCCATGTGAGCGATCTCGGACGCTGCCTCGCGCCGGACCTGATCGGCATGGGCGCCTCCGACAAGCTGCCGGAATCGGGCCCCGGCCGCTACCGCTTCGTGGAGCATCGCGCCTTTCTCGACCGGCTTCTCGCCAGGCTCCTGCCCGAGGACGCCCCCGTCGTCCTCGTCGGTCACGACTGGGGGTCCGCCCTCGGCTTCGACTGGGCGCGGCGGCATCCCGGCCGCGTCGCCGGCATCGCCTATATGGAGGCCATCGTGCGGCCCATGGCCTGGGCGGAGTTCAACGCCGAGGCGCGCCCGATCTTCGAGGCCATGCGCTCGCCCGCCGGCGGCGAGATGGTGCTCGACCGGAACCTCTTCGTGGAACGCATCCTGCCGGGCTCCATCCTGCGCACGCCCACGGAGGAGGAGATGGCGGAATACCGCCGCCCGTTCCTCAACCCCGGCGAGCCGCGCAGGCCGACGCTCACCTGGCCGCGCGAGCTGCCGATCGACGGCGAACCGGCCGATGTGGTGGAGATCGTGCAGGCCTATGCGGACTGGCTGGCGCGGTGCGACACGCCCAAGCTGTTCGTGAATGCCGATCCCGGCGCCCTCCTGACCGGCCCGTTGCGCGACTTCTGCCGCCGCTGGCCCCGCCAGAGCGAGGTCACGGTGAAGGGCAGCCACTTCATACAGGAAGACAGCGCCGGCGAGATCGGCCAGGCATTGCGGCGCTGGCTTCTCGACAAATCGCTCGTATGATCGGCGTCCCACACTCACCTGTTCGCGGAGTTTCCATGGTCGTCCTGAACAAGATCTACACCCGCACCGGCGACGACGGCACGACGGCGCTCGGCTCCGGCGAGCGGCTGCCCAAATGGCATCTGCGCGTGGAAAGCTACGGCACGGTCGACGAGACCAACGCGCTTGTCGGCGTCGCGCGCCAGCACACCGCGGCGCCGGAGCTCGCCGAGCTCGACGCCATGCTCGCGCGCATCCAGAACGACCTGTTCGATCTGGGCGCGGATCTGTGCATGCCCGACCGTGGCGAGCCGCTCGCCTTCGAGCCCCTGAGGATGACCGACGACCAGGTCGCCCGGCTGGAGAGCGAGGTCGACACGCTCAATGCCGGCCTGCCCGCATTGCGATCCTTCGTCCTGCCGGGCGGGGAGCCGGCCGCCGCCGCGCTTCATGTCTGCCGCACGGTCAGCCGGCGCGCGGAGCGGCTGATCGTCGCACTTGCCGCACAGGAAGACGAGCCGGTGAACGACGCCGCGCGGCGCTACATGAACCGGCTGTCGGACTTCTTCTTCGTGGCCGCGCGCTGGGTCAATGCGAAAGGCGCGGGCGACGTCCTGTGGACGCCGGGGGAGAACCGGTAACCGACAGTCCCGCCGGCCCGCCGCGCGGTCAGGAGTCCCTCGCGCCCCATGTTCCTTCCCGTCACCGACCACAACCCGTTGCGCGTCATCCGCTTCCAGTATGTGACCGGAACGCTGATCGCCCTCAATGCCGCGCTCTTCGTGGCGACGGGGGCGACCATGGTGCCGGGCGCCTTCCAGGCGGTCACGCTGAGCTACGGCGCGGTGCCCGCCGTGGTCGCCGGGCGCGCCGCGCTCGACCCCTCGCTCGCCGTGCTGCCGGACGGGGCGAGCCTCCTCACCTACATGTTCCTCCATGGCGGCTGGCTGCACCTGCTCACCAACATGGCCTTCCTGTGGGTGTTCGGCGACAATGTCGAGGACAGGCTCGGCCATGTGCGCTTCCTCGCCTTCTATCTCGCCTGCGGCGTGGCGGCGGCCATCGCGCAGGTGGCGATGACGCCGGACTCCACCGCCCCGCTGATCGGCGCGTCGGGCGCGGTCTCCGGCGTGATGGCGGCCTATCTCCTCTATTATCCGGGCGCGCGCGTCTGGGTGCTCGTCTTCATGCGCCTGCCGCTCAGGGTGCCCGCCTCCTGGGCGCTCGGCGGCTGGATCGTCTTCCAGTTCGCAAGTGTCCTCCTCGCGCCGGGCGACGAGACGGTGGGCGTCGCCTGGTGGGCCCATATCGGCGGATTCTTCGTCGGGCTCGCGCTCGCCTTCCTGTTCGCACCGCGCACGCCCCCGGCGGCGCAATAAGCCCCCTCGCCGCATCGCAAAAGGCGCATAAAGCGCCGCACGGGCGATTGACGAGGCTTGCCCGCCCGCATTAGCTTGCGCCCGGCTTGGTTTAGCCCTACCCCTTCCGAACGCTGTTCGGACGTTTGGATATGACGCATAGAGCACAGTAGTGTCCGCCGGCCACCCCGGCCTCATGAGATAACCGATCTGCTGCGCCGCAAAATGGCCGACCAGGACGGCTTCGCGGCAAGGCAGCTTGGGGGAGTGGAAAGCATGAAAATACTGGTGCCCGTGAAACGGGTGGTCGATTACAACGTGAAGATCCGCGTCAAGGCGGACGGGTCCGGCGTCGAGCTCGCCAATGTGAAGATGTCGATGAACCCGTTCGACGAGATCGCGGTGGAAGAGGCCGTCCGACTCAAGGAGGCCGGCAAGGCCGAAGAGGTCGTCGCCATCTCCGTCGGCCCCCAGCAGGCCCAGGAAACGATCCGCACCGCGCTCGCCATGGGCGCCGACCGCGGCATTCTGGTCAAGCACGACGAGACGGTCGAGCCGCTCGCCGTCGCCAAGATCCTGAAAGGCATCGTCGAGGAGGAGGCGCCGGGCCTCGTCATCCTCGGCAAGCAGGCCATCGACGACGACAGCAACCAGACGGGCCAGATGCTCGCCGCCCTGCTCGGCTGGCCGCAGGCGACCTTCGCCTCCGAGCTGGAGCTCGAGGACGGCCACGCCAAGGTGACCCGCGAGATCGACGGCGGCCTGCAGGTCATCCGCGTGAAGACGCCCTGCATCCTCACCACCGACCTGCGCCTCAACGAGCCGCGCTATGCCTCCCTGCCCAACATCATGAAGGCGAAGAAGAAGCCGATCGACGAGAAGGCGCCGGCCGATTTCGGCGTCGACTGCGCGCCGCGGCTGACGGTGCTCGACACCGCCGAGCCGCCGAAGCGCCAGGGAGGCGTCAAGGTCTCCTCCGTGACCGAACTCGTCGACAAGCTGAAGAACGAAGCGGGAGTGATCTGACCATGGCCGTTCTCTTGATTGCCGAACACGACAATTCGGAAGTGAAGGACGCGACCCACAAGGCGCTCGCCGCGGCGAAGGAGCTCGGCGGCGACATTCACGTGCTGGTCGCCGGCAAGGATTGCGGCGCGGCGGCCGATCAGGCGGCGAAGCTCGACGGCGTCGCCAAGGTTCTGAAATGCGACGACGCCATGTTCGAGCGTCCGCTGGCGGAGCCCATGGCCGCGCTCATCGTCGGGCTTGCCGACGGCTACGACACGCTGATCGCGCCCGCCACGACCAACGGCAAGAACTACATGCCGCGCGTCGCCGCCCTGCTCGACGTGATGCAGATCTCCGACATCACCGCGGTCAAGTCGCCGACCAGCTTCGAGCGTCCGATCTATGCCGGCAATGCCATCCAGACGGTGGAGACGAGCGACGCCAAGAAGGTGATCACCGTGCGCACCGCCGCCTTCCAGCCCGTCGGCGAGGGCGGCTCGGCGTCGCTCGAGGACGTCGCCGCGCCCGAGAATCCGGGCCTGTCGGAATATATCGAGGAGAACCTCACCAAGTCCGACCGGCCGGAGCTGACCTCCGCCCGGATCGTGATCTCCGGCGGCCGCGGCATGCAGTCCGGCGACAACTTCCATATGCTGGAAAAGGTCGCCGACAAGCTCGGCGCCGCCGTCGGCGCGAGCCGCGCGGCCGTCGATGCGGGCTTCGTGCCGAACGACTATCAGGTCGGCCAGACCGGCAAGGTCGTCTCCCCGGAGCTCTATGTCGCGGTCGGCATTTCCGGCGCGATCCAGCATCTCGCCGGCATGAAGGACTCCAAGGTTATTGTCGCCATCAACAAGGACGACGAGGCGCCGATCTTCCAGGTGGCCGATTACGGCCTCGTCGCCGACCTGTTCCAGGCGGTGCCGGAACTGGAGGAGGAGCTTTCGAAGGCCGGTTATTGACGCCGGCTCTTCGCAAGTGCAAAAAGCGATGGTTGTAAGGGGCGGGGAGCCGCGCTAGGCTCCCCAATCCTCGCCCTTTCCGGGCAGGGTTAAGCAGGTCGGATAACGACTTCATCAGCGCGCGAGTGGTGGGAAAAATGGAAATCCGCAAGGTCGGTGTAATCGGCGCCGGGCAGATGGGCAACGGCATCGCCCATGTCTGTGCAGTGGCCGGCTTCGATGTCGGCCTCAACGACATCTCCCGCGAGCGCATCGAATCCGCGCTGGCCACGATCAACGGCAATCTCGCCCGCCAGGCCCGCGGCGGCAAGATCTCCGAGGAGGCCCGCAAGGCGGCGCTCGACCGCATTTCCATCGTGGACACCTATGAAGGTCTCGCCGACTGTGACCTGATCATCGAGTCCGCCGTCGAGGAGGAGGAGATCAAGCGCAAGATCTTCTCCGAGCTCTGCCCGGTCCTCCCCGAGACGACGCTGATCGCGACGAACACCTCGTCGATCTCGATCACCAGGCTCGCCGCCTCCACCGACCGGCCCGAGCAGTTCATGGGCATCCACTTCATGAACCCGGTGCCGGTCATGGAGCTCGTCGAGCTCATCCGCGGGATCGCCACCGACGACGAGACCTTCACCAGCGCGCGCGAATTCGTCGCCAAGCTCGACAAGACCGCGGCTGTGGCGGAGGATTTCCCGGCCTTCATCGTCAACCGCATCCTCCTGCCGATGATCAACGAGGCGGTCTATACGCTCTATGAGGGCGTCGGCACGGTGGAGGCCATCGACACCGCCATGCGGCTCGGCGCGCATCACCCGATGGGGCCGCTGGAGCTCGCCGACTTCATCGGGCTGGACACCTGCCTGTCCATCATGCAGGTGCTCTATGAGGGGCTCGCCGATTCCAAGTACCGCCCCTGCCCGCTTCTGGTGAAATATGTCGAGGCCGGCTGGCTCGGCCGCAAGACCCAGCGCGGCTTCTACGACTATCGCGGCGAGACACCCGTCCCCACGCGCTAGATCGGCGGACCGCCTTCCCCCGTCAGCCCGGGCTTGTCCCGGGCATTCGCGGTCGCGCGTTCACCTCTCCGCGGCGAACTCTTCGAGAAGGCGCCCGAAATCCTCCGGCGGCGGGAAGCCCTCATAGCTGTGCCGGGCCGGGGTTCGCGCCCAGGCAAGCTTCTCTGCCGTCATGGTCTCGATGAAGGGCCGGCTCCATGCCGGATCGTCGAGCATGGTGGAGCGCACATTGACCAGCCCGTCCAGCCCCGCGATCTCCGTGAACATCCACGTCTTGCAGTCGGGACAGAAATAGTGGTCGATCTGCGGGCTCATCGCACCGCCCTTGACCGGCTCGCCTCCCATGACGCGGAACGCCTGCGCCGGCACCATGGCGGACAGGGAGAAGGCGCTCGCGCTCATGCGCTGGCAGCCGCGGCAATGGCAGGCCGACGTCATGACGGGCGGCGCGGAAATCTCCAGACCGATACGCCCGCAGCGGCAGGCGCCGGCGAGCGGCATATGTGCGGCGGTCATGGGTCGGACCCTCCGGATTTCGTTTCGGGACTGCCCGGCCCCTGACGGCCCGGGCGGGGTGGGGCGTGCGGTGGTCCCGCCGTCCGCGGACAGGGGCGGCGGACCCGGACGAAACTATTCGGCCGTCTTGCCGTCCGCGATCACCGCGGAGACGAGCGCCTTGGCCTCTTGCGAATCCCACACGGCCGGCCCCATGAGACGGCCGAGCTCGTGGCCCTGCCGGTCGATCAGCAGCGTGGTCGGAAGGCCGGGCGCCATCAGCGCGTTGAGGATCTTCGTCGACGGGTCCTGATAGAGCGCGAGGTTCGTCGCGCCGACCTCCTCCAGGAACGGCCCGGCGACCTTGCCGCCCTCGCGGTCGATGCTGACCGCGACGACCTCGAAATCCTCCCCGCCGAGCTCCTTCTGGAGCTTGGCGAGCGCCGGCATCTCCTCCCGGCACGGCGCGCACCATGTGGCCCACAGATTGAGCAGCACCACGCGGCCGCGCCAGTCCTTCAGCGTGCGCGGCCCGCCCTCGGCGTCCTTGAAGGAAATCTCCGGCACCGGCGCCGGCGTCTCCTTCACCACGAAGGCGCTGACCGCGCCGCTGGCGAGCGCCGGGTCGAGGGGTTCGGCATCGCCCGCTGCGACCGCGGGACCATCCGCGCCATTGCGCTCGGGCGCGGACATCAGGTAAAGGGCAGCACCAACGGCGACGATGGCGACCGCCGCCAGGCTGAGCATGGCAATCCGGAATTTCCGGCGCGGATTTTCCTGTTCGGGCATTGTGCTCAATAATCCGTGTACAGAGACCGAGAAGAGGATTTCACGTGACCAATCGGATGTGGGGAGGCCGGTTCGCCGGCACACCGAGCGAGATCATGGAGGAGATCAACGCCTCCATCGCCTTCGACCAGCGTTTCTTCGCCCAAGATATCGCCGGTTCCAAGGCGCACTGCGCGATGCTTGCCGAGACCGGCATCATCTCCGCCGAGGATGCCGCGGAGATTACAGGCGGACTGGACCGGATACAACGCGACATGGAGGCCGGCGCGTTCACGTTTTCGCGCGCGCTGGAGGACATCCACATGAATATCGAGGCGCGCCTGGCGGAGCTCATCGGCCCCGCCGCCGGCCGGCTCCACACCGCACGCTCGCGCAACGACCAGGTGGCGACCGACTTCCGCCTCTATGTGCGCGACACCGTCGACCATCTCGACGAACAGCTCGCCGGCCTCCAGCGCGCGCTGGCCAAGAAGGCCGCCGCCCATGCCGACACGATCATGCCGGGCTTCACCCATCTCCAGACGGCCCAGCCGGTCACCTTCGGCCATCACTGCCTCGCCTATGTGGAGATGGCCGCGCGCGACCGCGGCCGGTTCGCCGACGCCCGCAGGCGGATGAACGAATCGCCGCTCGGCGCGGCCGCCCTTGCGGGGACCTCCTTCCCCATCGACCGCGACATGACGGCGCGGACGCTCGGCTTCGACGCGCCCATGCGCAATTCGCTCGATGCCGTGTCCGCGCGCGACTTCGTGCTGGAGACGCTCGCCACCGCGGCCATCGCCGCCACCCATCTCTCGCGCTTCGCAGAGGAGCTCGTGATCTGGTCGTCGGCGCAGTTCCGCTTCGTCAGGCTGTCCGACCGCTTCACCACCGGCTCCTCCATCATGCCGCAGAAGCGCAATCCGGACGCTGCGGAGCTGGTGCGCGCCAAGGCCGGCCGCGTCATCGGCGCGCTCGCCACCCTCATGGTGGTCATGAAGGGCCTCCCGCTCGCCTATTCGAAGGACATGCAGGAGGACAAGGAGCCCGCCTTCGACGCGCTCGACACGCTCTCGCTCGCCATCGCCGCCATGACCGGCATGGTGGAGGACATGGAGCCCGACCGCGAGGCCATGCGCGCCGCCGCCGCCCACGGCTTCTCCACCGCGACCGATCTTGCCGACTGGCTCGTGCGCGTCCTCGGCCTGCCCTTCCGCGAGGCCCATCACGTGACGGGCTCGCTGGTGTCCAGGGCCGAGCAGGCCGGTATCGACCTCAAGGACCTGCCGCTCGCGGCCATGCAGGAGGTCGAGCCGCGCATCACCGACGATGTGTTCTCCGTGCTCTCCGTGGAGGCCTCCGTCGCCTCGCGCGAGAGCCTCGGCGGCACCGCGCCCGACAATGTCCGCCGCGAGGCGGAGCGCTGGCTCAAGGCGCTCAAGGGCTAGGACCGGTTGTCCTTTGCACCGGGCGTCATTTTCGGAAGGCTGTCACGCGCCTTTTGACATTCACTGTCCGTCATTCCCGCGAAAGCGGGAATCCATGGGCTCGTGAGGGCCGTGGATCCCCGCTTTCGCGGGGATGACGATGGAAAACAGGCTCGAAAGACGTGAAATCCGTCCCTGTATTGCTCCCCCTTGGACTGCACGGCTTCGTTGGAGTACAAGGGCATCAGCATCTTGCGGCAGATCGAGGAGGGCCCGTCCAGTGCGCCAGACCGGTATCATCGCGTTCCTGATCGCGCTCGGGCTCGCGGTCGCCTCCTGCGGCGTGCGCGGCGATCTCGACCCCCCGCCCGGCGCCGACCAGCAGAAACCGGACGAGCCCTTCATTCTCGATCCCGTCATCCAGTAGCCTTCGCACCGCCACTCACAAGGCCGCCACCGCCATGCATTTCTTCGCCTACCGGGATGGCGTGCTCCACGCCGAGGACACCGACCTGCGCGCCATCGCGGAGGCCGTGGGCACGCCCTTCTACTGCTATTCCACCGCGACGCTCGAACGGCACTACCGCGTCTTCGCGGAGCCCTTCGAGGGATCGGACTATCTCGTCTGCTACTCGCCCAAGGCCAATTCCAACCAGGCCGTGATCAAGACGCTCGCCGACATGGGCGCGGGCGCCGACGTGGTCTCGGAGGGCGAGCTGCGCCGGGCGCGCGCGGCGGGCATTCCGGGCGAACGCATCGTCTTCTCCGGGGTCGGCAAGACGCGCGAGGAGATGGCCTATGCTCTGTCGGAGAACATTCTCTGCTTCAATGTGGAATCGGAGCCCGAGCTCGCGCTGCTGAACGAGGTGGCGCTCGCGGCGGGCCGGACGGCACCCGTCTCCATCCGCATCAATCCGGATGTCGACGCACGCACCCACGCCAAGATCTCCACCGGCAAGGCGGAAGACAAGTTCGGCATCTCCTGGCTCCATGCCGAGGAGGTCTATCGCCACGCCGCCGCCATGCCGGGCCTCAAGGTGAAGGGCGTCGACATGCATATCGGCAGCCAGATCACCGACCTCGAACCCTTCGAGCAGGCCTGCACGCTGATCGCCGACCTGGTGGGCCGCCTGCGCGCGGCGGGCCACGAGATCGAGCATGTCGATGTCGGCGGCGGCCTCGGCATCCCCTATCGCGACGGCGATCCCGAGCCGCCCCGGCCGGAGGTCTATGCGCAGCTCGTCCGCCGCTTCTTCGAGCCGCTCGGCTGCCGCATGATCATGGAGCCGGGCCGCCTCATCGCCGGCAATGCCGGCATCCTGGTGACCAGAGTGGTCTATGTGAAGCACGGCGACGCCCGCAGCTTCGTCATCGTCGATGCCGCGATGAACGACCTGATCCGCCCGACGCTCTACGAGGCCTATCACGAGATCCGGCCGGTGGCGGAGCCCGCACCGCACGGCGACACCATCGTCGCCGACGTGGTCGGCCCGGTCTGCGAGAGCGGCGACTATCTCGCCCGGCGCCGGCAGCTTGCCGAACCGAAGCCCGGCGACCTGCTCGCCGTCATGACCGCCGGGGCCTATGGCGCGGTGCTGTCGGGCACCTACAATACGCGCCGGCTGGTGCCGGAAGTCATGGTGCGCGGCGCGCAGCATTCCGTCGTGCGCCGGCGCCCGACCTACGAGGAGCTGATCGGGCTCGACAGCCTCGCGGCGTGGCAGGACGCCTGAGCCCCCTCGCGCAGATGTGAGCCCGGCCGGTTTCCGATGGGGCTGCCGCGGAGCGGGGACTCTGTGCTAGACTGTCCGGCGACATGAGCAAGACACCGGACCCGGACAGGATCCTCGCCGGTAAGATTGCGCGGGCCAAGCTCGTCCTGTTCTTCGAGGCTGTGTGGACGGCGCTGTTTCCGGCCCTTGCGATCCTAGGCGCATTGGCGCTCGCCATTCTGACGGGCGCGCTGGATCTGTTGCCGACGCTCCTGCGCCTCGGTGTCCTCGCCCTCTTCCTCGTGGCGCTCGGCTGGTCGCTGCGCCCGCTCCTCCAGATCCGCTGGCCGGGCGAGGACGACGCCCTGCGCCGGCTGGAGACGCGCTCCGGCCTGCCGCATCGCCCGGCGACCTCCTATCGCGACACCCTGCCCGACGACGAGCGGGCGCCGGCCACGAGCCAGGCGCTCTGGGCGGCGCACAAGGCGCGGCTGGTGCGCCTGCTCGACGGGCTGAAGGCCGGCTGGCCGCGGTCCGCCCTTGCCGAGCGCGACCCCTACGCGCTGCGCTACGCGCTCGCGCTCTGCCTCATCGCGGTACTCGCGCTCACCTCCGACGAATGGACGAGCCGGATCGAGCAGGCCGTCCGCCTCGACGCCCCGGCGGCGGCGCGCACGGTCTCTCTCGACGCCTGGATCACGCCGCCCGCCTATACCGGCAAGCCGCCGATCTTCCTTGCCGGCCCCTCCGCCGCCGAGGACGCCACCGCTCCGCGCGAGGAGATCATCGTGCCGGAAGGCAGCGAGCTCGTCATCCGGCTGAACGGCGCGAGCGAACCGACCGTGCGCTTCTCCGGCACGGGCCAGCAGGCCGAAACGGTCGTGCTCGACGAGCAGAAGGTGCCGCGCGCCGCCCGCGAGAGCGTCCACGAGCTGCGCGAGACGCTCAAGCGCCCGGCCTATGTGACGGTGTCCGACAATGGCGACCGGCTCGGCTCATGGGAGCTCGCCATCCTGCCCGACAGCCCGCCCAAGGCGGAGATCCGGGGGGATCCGGCAATCACGGCCTCGCGCGCCCTGCGCTTCGACTATCGCGCGCGCGACGATTACGGCGTGACCGGCCTTGAGGCGGCATTCGACCTCTCCGACAACCAGAACGGCGAGGAAGGCGTCGATTCGGCGGGCCTGTTCATGTTCGACCCGCCCGATTTCGAGATCACCCTGCCCCGCGCCAATACCCGTGAGGCCAACAGCAGCGCGTTCCGGGACCTCACCGCGCATCCCTGGGCGGGTTTCGCGGTCGACATGCGCCTGAGGGCGACGGACGCCGCCGGCCAGACGGGCACCAGCGAGCCCGTCACCTTCACCCTGCCCGAACGCGAATTCCGCGAGCCGCTGGCAAGGGCCCTCATCGAGCAACGCCGCAAGCTCATTCTCGACGCCGACCAGCAGCCCGTCGTCGCCCGAGCGCTGGAGGCCCTGACGATCTATCCGGACGGCACGATCGAGCGCAGCGGCGTCTATCTTGGCATCCGCACGGTCTATCTGAACCTGCTGCGGGCGGAAAGCCGCGAGGACATCGCCTCCGTCATAGACCTGCTCTGGGAGATCGCGCTGTCGGTGGAGGACGGCAATCTCTCGCTCGCCGAGCGCGAGCTGCGCGCCGTTCAGAAGGAGCTGGAGAAGGCGCTCGCGGAGAACGCGCCGGCGGAGCGGATCGAGGAGCTCATGGCGAAGCTGCGCCAGGCGCTCGACCGCTACCTGAAGGCCATGGTCGAACAGGCCATCCGCAATGCCCAGCGCGACGGCATGAACCCGGACGAGATGGCCGAGGCGGTCCGCCCGCAGGATCTGGGGCAGATGCTCGACACGCTGGAGAACCTCGCCCGGTCCGGCGCGCGCGACGCCGCCCAGGAACTCCTGTCCCAGCTCGACAACATCCTGCGCAATCTGCGCCCCAACCTCATGAGCCGGATGTCGCCCCAGCGGAACACGCCCATGGCCCGCGCCCTCGACGAGCTCGGACAGATGATGAACCGCCAGCAGGGCCTCATGGACGAGACCTTCCGCATGCCGGAGGAGGGAGACAGCCAGCGCGGGCAGTCCCGCAATGGCCAGAACGACCCCTCGCAGTCCCTGTCCGGCCAGCAGGGCGCGCTGGGCGAGATGCTGCGCGACTTCCTGAGCCAGCTTCAGCGGCAGGGCCTCGACGCGCCCTCCTCCCTCGGCCAGGCGGAGGAGGCGATGCGCGGCGCGACGGAAGCCCTGCGCGGCCGCGAGAAGGGCGAGGCGCTGGGCCAGCAGGGCGAGGCCCTCGACAAGATGCGCCAGGGCGCGCAGGCCATGGCCGAGCAGATGATGCAGCAGGGCGAGGGCAGCACCGGCAATTTCGGCCGCCATGGCGAGGGCAGCCGGGGCGACAATCTCGACCCGCTCGGCCGCCCCCGGCGCTGGCAGGGCGAGCAATATGGCGAGAACCGCGACGTGGTGCCGAACGAGATGGAGATCCAGCGCGCCCGGGAAATCCTCCGCTCGCTGCGCCAGAAGCTCAACGACCCCCTGCGCCCCGGCTTCGAGCGCGACTATTTCGAACGGCTCCTGCGCAATATCTATTAAGGGCGTCAGGTCCGCCCTCCGCACCCACTGCGGACCGGGACACGACCGCAAGGCCCGCCATCGGGCAAAGCATGTTCAGGGGTTCGAGGCGCCGAGATTCGTGACGGCCGTTGCGCCGAGGATCGCGCCGCCGCCATCGACCTGAAGGAGCGCGGCGCATTCCGTCGCCTCGTCGTCCATCAGCTCCTCGGCGGGCAGCGTCACCGTAACCGGTTCTCCGCTCCACATGCCGGCGGGGACGAGGCGACGCACCACATTGTAGTAGGTGAGCTCGCGCCCGCCATTCTCGCCGCGCGCGATGTCCACCGCGGTGCGCGGCATGACCATCGCCACCCAGACGGTCGCCTCGGGCACGGGCTCGCCTTCGGGGGCGGCACCCACATGGATCGTCAGCTCCTTGCCGCGATGCTCCATGGAGATCGGCACGAAGCTGTCTGCAGGGCGGGCGAGCTCGGCCTCGATCTCCTGGCGCACCTCCATCTCGCGGCTGCCGACGAAATGTTCCCGGCCATTGATGACCATCTGCGGGGTATAGACTTGCCCGTCCCCCGGCTTTCCGCATAGTCGCGCTGGCGCTTGGTGAACAGCGGCGAGCCCAGCGTATCTTTCCAGCCGAGATAGTCCCAGTAATCCACATTGAAGGTCAGGGCGACCACGCCCTCGCGCTCCGAGAGCCGGCCGAGCAGCGCGTCCGCCGGCGGGCAGGACGAGCAGCCCTGGCTGGTGAAGAGCTCCACCACCGCGACGGGCCCGGCCTCCCGGCCCGTCTCGGCAAAGGCCGGCATCGCAGCGGCGAACCCCGCCGCGGCAAGCCCTGCCGCGACCGTCCCGAGGATCTGTCTTCTGGAAAAAGCCATCATGGCAGCGAGGGTAGAGTGCCCGGCGATCGCTGGCGAGTAACGATGGAGTGAAACGTGCGTTGCCGGCCTCCAAAAGCAAGGGGCCCCGGCTTTTGCCGAGGCCCCCGAAGTGCCGTATCCCGCGTCAGGCGGCGCGCGCCAGATTGCGCAGCACATAGTGCAGGATGCCGCCGTTCCTGTAGTAGTCGAGCTCGTCGAGCGTATCGATGCGGCAGATCAGCGGCACGCTCTCCACCCGCCCGTCGGCAAACGCGATCTCCGCAGTGACGGTCGCGCGGGGTTCGAGCGCGTCGAGCCCCTTGATGTTCACCGTCTCGTCGCCCTTGAGGCCGAGCTCCTGCCAGCCCTGCCCGTCCTGGAACTGGAGCGGCAGGACGCCCATGCCGACGAGGTTGGAGCGGTGGATGCGCTCGAAGGACTGCGCGATCACCGCGCGCACGCCCAGGAGCCGCGTGCCCTTGGCCGCCCAGTCGCGGCTCGAGCCCGTGCCGTACTCCTTGCCGGCGAAGACGACGAGCGGCACGCCCTCGTCCTGATAGCGCATGGCGGCATCGTAGATCGCCATCTGCTCGCCCGACGGATAGTGGATCGTGTAGCCGCCCTCGACGCCTTCCACCATCTGGTTCTTGATGCGGATATTGGCGAAGGTGCCGCGCATCATTACCTCGTGATTGCCGCGCCGCGAGCCGTAGGAGTTGAAGTCGACCACGTCGACGCCATGCTCGACCAGATACTGGCCGGCCGGGCTGTCCTTCTTGATCGCGCCGGCGGGCGAGATGTGGTCGGTGGTGATGGAGTCGAGGAAGAGCCCCATGACGCGGGCGTTCTCCACGTCGTTCACCGCCTTGGGCTCCTTCGCCATGTTCTCGAAGAAGGGCGGGTGCTGCACATAGGTGGAGGAGGTGTCCCAGTTATAGGTGAGCCCGCCCGTGACCGCGATCGTCTGCCAGGTCTCGTCGCCCTTGAAGACATCGCCATAGCGCTCGCGGAACATCTGGTCGGTGACGGTGGAGCGCACGAGCTCGGCGATCTCCTTGCTCTGAGGCCAGATGTCCTTCAGATAGACCGGCTTACCGGTCTTGTCCTCGCCGAGCGGATCCTTGGCGAGATCGATCTGCATGCTGCCGGCCAGCGCATAGGCCACGACCAGCGGCGGCGAGGCGAGATAGTTCGCCTTCACATCCGGGTTGATGCGGCCCTCGAAGTTGCGGTTTCCGGAGAGCACCGAGCAGGCCACGATGTCGTTGTCGCGGATCGCCTCGGAAATATGCTCCGGCAGCGGGCCGGAATTGCCGATGCAGGTGGTGCAGCCATAGCCGACGAGGTCGAAGCCGAGCTTGTCGAGATCGTCCTGCAGGCCGGCGCGCTCCAGATAGTCGGTCACCACCTGGGACCCCGGCGCGAGCGACGTCTTCACCCACGGCTTGACCTCGAGGCCCTTCTCGATGGCGTTGCGCGCCAGAAGGCCCGCCGCGATCAGCACGTTCGGGTTGGAGGTGTTGGTGCACGAGGTGATGGCCGCGATGACGATGTCGCCATGACCGAGATCGTAATTCTCGCCCTTGACGTCGTAGCGCGAGGCGATGTCGTCGGCGCGATTGAACTCCGACTCCATCACGCGGGCGAAATCCGTCGACGCGTCCGTCATGGCGACCCGGTCCTGCGGACGCTTCGGCCCGGCAAGGCTCGGCACGACGTCGCCGAGATCGAGCTCCAGCGCATCGGTGAAGGCCGGGTCCGGCGTGTCGGCGGTGCGGAACATGCCCTGCGCCTTGGCATAGGCCTCCACCAGCGCGATCACGTCGTCGCCGCGGCCCGTCGCCTTCAGATAGTTCAGCGTGTCGTTGTCGACGGGGAAGAAGCCGCAGGTCGCACCATATTCCGGCGCCATGTTGGAGATCGTCGCCTGGTCCTCCAGCGACAGATTGCCCAGCCCCGGCCCGTAGAACTCGACGAACTTCCCGACCACGCCCTTCTGGCGCAGCATCTGGGTGACGGTGAGCACGAGGTCGGTCGCCGTCACGCCCTCATTGAGCTTACCGGTGAGCTTGAAGCCGATCACCTCCGGAATGACCATGGAGATCGGCTGGCCGAGCATGGCGGCCTCCGCCTCGATGCCGCCCACGCCCCAGCCAAGCACGGAGAGCCCGTTGATC
Organism: Kaustia mangrovi; assembly: GCF_015482775.1. Taxonomy (GTDB): domain Bacteria; phylum Pseudomonadota; class Alphaproteobacteria; order Rhizobiales; family Im1; genus Kaustia; species Kaustia mangrovi. Next base: position 1,303,351 of record NZ_CP058214.1, read on the forward strand.
ATGGTGGTGTGGCTGTCGGTGCCGACAAGGGTGTCGGGGAACGCATAGGAGACCGTCTCCCCATTCTCCGACACGTCCTTGGTCCACACGGTGCGGCCGAGATATTCGAGGTTCACCTGGTGGCAGATGCCGGTGCCCGGCGGCACGACGCGGAAATTGTCGAAGGCGTCCTGGCCCCATTTGAGGAAGGTGTAGCGCTCGCCGTTACGCTCGTATTCGCGCTCGACATTCCGCTTGAACGACGTCGGCGTGCCGAAATAGTCCACCATCACCGAGTGGTCGATCACCAGATCGACCGGCGCCAGCGGGTTGATCTTCTCCGGATCGCCGCCGAGCGCCGACATGGCGTCGCGCATCGCGGCGAGGTCGACCACCGCCGGCACGCCGGTGAAATCCTGCATCAGCACGCGCGCCGGACGGAACGCGATCTCGTGGCTGGACCGGCGCTCCTTCGCCCAGTCGGCCATCGCCTGGATGTCGTCCTTCGTCACGGAGCGGCCATCCTCGTGGCGCAGGAGGTTCTCCAGCAGGACCTTCAGCGAGAACGGCAGCCCGGACACGCCGTCCAGCCCGTTCTTCTCCGCCTCCTTGAGGTCGAAATAGGCGTAGGTCTTGCCGTTGGCCTGAAGCTCGCGGCGGCAATTGAAGCTGTCGAGGGAACGGGTCTCGGTGGTCATGTCTCGGTCGGTCCTCCGGGTTTCGGACGGATTCGCGGGGCAGGCGGTCTCGATCACCGGCGGGGCGGGCGCCCCGGAGCGAACTGGCGTGAACGAAACGGCCGCACTCGGATCATCGGCGCCTTCTATAGTCGGAATTCGATCTTCTTTAAAGTGGTGGCGAACACGCTTCGTCTCAACCGTGCGTCCGAAACGGTTCCGGACCGGTCTCCACGATCCGCACCCCTCCCCTATAGAGGGAAATTGACAAATCAATGCACTCATTGATTGAATCGACGAATGACTGCACCGGGACAGCGGCCCGATGGCGGAGGAGACCTGACGGGGGCATGACGAATCTGGCCGTCTATTCCGTTCTCGTCGGACCGACAGGCGTCGGGCCCGCGCCCGTTCCGCCCAGCAACAGCTACGACCTCGTTCTGTTCACTGACGATCCGGATATCACCGCAGAGCACTGGGACGTCCGGTTGATCGACACGCACGGACTCGACAGCGCACGAGCCGCGAAACGGGCGAAAATCCTTGCCCACCGCTATCTTCCCGACCATGACTGGAGCCTCTTTCTCGACACCGGCATCGCGCTTGAGGCAGACCCCGTCGACATGCTCGAGCGCTATGCCGGGTCGGGACCGTCCTTCTTCTCCTTCCGCCATCGCGACCGGATGTGCCTCTACGAGGAGGCCGAAGCCGTCATCGAGCGGGGCGAGGAGGACGAACGGCGCGTGCGCGAACAGGCCGACCATTATCGCCGCCTCGGCTTCCCGCACCGATTCGGCCTGATCGCCGGCGCCCTGCTCCTGCGCCGGCACAATGACCGCGCGGTCATGGAGGTCGCGGAGGACTGGTACGAGCATCTCCTGCGCTATTCCGCCCGCGAGGAGCTGGCCTTCGCCTTCGCCGCATGGCGGCACGGCTTCGAGCCCGGTCATTTCGACGGCGACATCGCCGACAATGCCTGTATCGCCCCCTCCCCCGATCGGCGCGCAGGCGGACGGGCGGCAGGTTCGATCCGGCCGCCTATCGCTGGCTGCACCGCAGCAAGGAGGATCGCGCGGCAAGGCCGGACAATGGCCACGGCACCGATCCGGACCTGTTCCCCGCACCCAGCACGCAAGACTGGGCCCTGCGCAAGCGCGCCAACCGGTATCGGTGCGACAAGGGTACGATCTACTACAGCGCCAACGGCTATGCCGACATCTACGAGCTCTTTCTGAAGGACCGGCGCATGGAGCCCCTGAGGCTCCTCGAAATGGGCCTCCTGCGCACCGATATCCAGGAACGCAATCCGGGCGGGCCCCACGCGTCGGTGCCGAGCCTTGCCATGTGGCGCGACTATTTGCCCAACGCCACGATCTACGGCTTCGACATCGCCGACTTCTCCGCCGCCCCGGCAATGCCCGGCGTCCACATCCTGCGCGGCAATTCCGGCCGGCTGGAGGATCTCGACAGGCTCATCGCGCAGTCCGGCGGGCTGTTCGACGTCATCGTCGACGATGCGAGCCACGCCTCGCACCACCAGCAGATCGCGCTCGCCCGCCTGTTTCCAAGGCTCCGGCCGGGCGGGCTCTACTGCATCGAGAACCTGCACCACCAGCCGGCCGGGATCGAGCCCGGCAATGCGGTGAGGACGCTCGATCTCCTGCGCGCGCTCGCCTGTGGCAGGGGCCGGGAAACCCCGCATCTCGACCGCCACGCGCTTGCCGAGATCAAGGCAGCCATCGCCGACATCGCCTTCTACGACAGCCTCGACCGGAGCTTCGGCGAGATCCACCGCGACGCCCTCGCCATCCTCCGGCGCCGATAGAGCGCTTTGCCGATAGAGCGCTTTCAGGAAAAGTGGAGACCGCTTTTCCGGTTCGAAAGTGCGGCGATACAGGGATCTGGAGGGCATCGAGCGAACAAGAGTTCACGAAATGCGCTCCAGCGCCCTGTCCGGTCGGCCTGTGCCGGCCCGTATCCCCTAACGCTTTGCGAAGCCCCGCGCCATCCTGTAGAGGGATGGGGACAGCGGCGTTCGAGGGTCGGGCCGTCCGATGGAGCTACAGATACGCGATCTCACATGCGACCGCGGCGGGCGGCGGGTATTCGCCGGCCTCAGCCTCGCTGTCGCCGGCGGAGAGGGGCTGCTGCTGACAGGCCCGAACGGCTCCGGCAAGACGAGCCTTCTACGCGTCATATGCGGGCTGGTGGAGCCCGTCTCCGGCACCGTCTCGCTCTCCGGCAAGCCGGACGATCTCTCCATCGGCCAGCTCAGCCACTATGTCGCCCATGCCGATGCGGTAAAGCCGGCCCTCACGGTGCGCGAGAACCTCGCCTTCTGGGCCCGGTTCCTCGGCGGCGGGGATGTGGACCGGGCGCTGGAGGCCTTCGATCTCGACGGGCTCGCCCCCTATGGCGCGGGCCTTCTCTCCTCCGGCCAGAAGCGCCGGCTGGCCCTTTCCCGCCTCGCGCTCGTCACCCGCCCGATCTGGCTGCTCGACGAGCCCTCCGTCGGCCTGGACACCGCCTCGCAAAAGAGGCTCGCGGGCCAGATGGAGGCCCATATGGCCCGCGGCGGGATCGTTCTCGCTGCCTCCCATACCGGGCTCGGCATCGACTTCGCCAAAAGTTTCGACATGGGCCGCGCCGGCGCGCGAGACGCGGCCGCATGAGCATGTTCGCCGCCATCGCCGCGCGCGACATCCGGCTCGTCCTGCGCCAGGGCGGCGGGGTCGGAACGGCCATCGGCTTTTTCCTGACCGTCGTCGTTCTGGTTCCGCTCGGCATCGGACCGGACCTCCAGCTCCTGTCGCGCATCGCTCCGGGCATGCTGTGGATCGCGCTCCTGCTCTCCGTCCTGTTGTCCGCCGACCGGATCTTCCAGGCCGACTACGAAGACGGTTCGCTCGAGCTCATGAGCCTCGGGCTCCTGCCGCTCGAGCTCGTCGTGCTCGCCAAGGCGCTCGCCCACTGGGTCACGACGGTCCTGCCGCTGGCCATCGCCGCGCCGGTGCTCGGCCTGTTGCTGAACCTGCATCCGAGCCTCTTTCTCACCCTCGGCGCCGCTATGATCGCAGGCTCGGCGGCCCTCAGCCTGCTCGCCGCGGTCGGCGCCGCGGTGACGGTCGGTCTCAGGCGCGGCGGGCTCATTGTCTCCATCCTGATCCTGCCGCTCTATGTGCCCGTGCTGGTCTTCGGCCTGAGCGCGACGGCCGGCGCCACGGTGACGGCGGACATGTTCTCCGCCTCCATGCTGATCCTCGTCGCCCTGGCGCTCGCCGCCCTCGTCCTGTGCCCCATCGCGGCGGCCGCCGCCCTGCGCGCGCATTTTCACTAGCGCGTCACCCGCCGGCAGCGCCGACATGGCCGAGAACGAAGCGAACGCGCTCCTCCACGGAGGCCAGCGGCAGCGCGACAAACTCGTAACCCGCCGCCGAATAGGCCTCGACCATCGCCTCGTGGGTGCGCACCGCCTCGTCGAAATCCTGCTTGCGCTCCCCGTCCTGCGCGAAGATCGCCTCCCAGGGCGGGGCGATGAAGACGCGCCTGTTGTAGCGGTAGAGCGCGGCCGCCCGCCGGACATGGTCCGCCACGGCGAGGCCGGAGAGCCGCAGATACCCGATGACGTCGGGCACGCCCCGGTCGAAGAAGACCGGACCGTCCTGCCCGAACGCCATGGCATGGGACCGCAGCTCCCAGCTCAGCATGAGCTCTGCGAAGGCGCCGCGGTCGGCCCAGGGCAATGCGGAGCCGCCAATGGCGCTCTGCGCCTGGATGATGGCCCGGCCGGCCTCCTCAGATCGTCGATAGCCGAGCCTCTCCAGCGCGGCGATCAGCGTCGTCTTGCCCGATCCGGGCCCACCGGTCAGGACGAAGAAGCGGTCTGTGTCTGCACTCATTGTCGGGAACGTCTCCTTGCTGTGAACGGTGCGAGGGGGGAGGATTCGTGCAGCCCGGGTGCGGAAAACTGCGGGGAGCGGAACGAAATGGAGACCGGGCCACGAGGCCGCATTGCGTCCGTGCGCGCGACGGGATAGACCAGCGCCATGCAGCGCTATGCCAATCCAACGCGGTTCATGGCCCTCGCCCGCACGCTCGTCCCGTGGTGCGCGGCGGCGACCGTCCTGCTGTTCGCCGTCGGGCTCTATGGCGGCCTCGTCACCTCGCCGCCCGACTACCAGCAGGGGGAGACGGTGCGGATCATGTATATCCACGTCCCGGCCGCCTGGCTGGCGATGCTCGTCTATACGGTCATCGCGGTTTCAAGCGCCGTGGCGCTCATCTGGCGCCACCCGCTGGCCGATGTCGCCGGGCGGACGGCAGCCCCCATAGGCGCCTGCTTCACCTTCCTCGCGCTCGTCACGGGCTCGCTGTGGGGCAAGCCCATGTGGGGCGCATGGTGGGTGTGGGACGCGCGGCTGACCTCCGTCTTCGTGCTGTTCCTTCTCTATCTCGGCTATATCGGCATCTGGCAGGCGATCGAGCATCCGGGACGGGCCGCGCGTGTCGCGGCGATCATGGCGCTCGTCGGTTTCGTGAACGTGCCGATCATAAAGTTCTCTGTGGACTGGTGGAACTCCCTTCACCAGCCCTCCAGCGTGCTGCGCATGGACGGGCCGACCATCGCCCCCTCCATGCTCTGGCCGCTCATCGTCATGGGGCTTGCCTATTTCGCCCTGTATCTCACATTGCACCTTGTCGCGATCCGCACCGAGATCGTGAACCGGCGCATCAGGGCGATGGAGATCGCCGCTGTGCAAGGGTAGAGACAGGGAGAGAGGCATCGCGAGGGATGTCACTGGCTGGCGACCATATCGGATTCGTGATCGCGGCGTATGCGGTCACCGCCGTCGTGCTTGTCGGGCTCGCGGCCGCTGTCGTGCTCAACGACCGGGCCAAGGCGCGCAGGCTCGCGGCGCTGGAAGCACGTGGCGTACGGCGGCGCAGGCCATCGCCCCCGGTCGGCAGCAAGCAGGAACACTGAGGGATGGCTGACAAGGTCGATACCCGGGACACTTCCGACGCACCGCGCCGCCGGCGCCCATGGCTGACACTTCTGCCCGTCGGCATCTTCGTGGCGCTCGCCGTCGTCTTCCTCCTGCGGCTGGAGGGCGGGGATCCGAGCAAGGTCCCCTCGCCGCTCATCGGCAAGCCCGTACCCGATTTCGCCCTGCCGGGCCTTTCCGGCCTGAAGAGCGAGGGTATTCCCGTGCCGGGCTTTTCCGCGGCCGACCTGAAGACCGGAAAGGTCACTCTGGTCAATATCTGGGCCTCCTGGTGCGTGCCCTGCCGCGACGAGCATCCCATCCTCATGCAGCTCGCCTCGCGCCAGGACATCCGCGTCTTCGGCATCAACTACAAGGACAAGCCGGAGAATGCGCGCCGCTTCATCGGCCTTCACGGCAACCCCTTCGAGGCCGTCGGCGTCGACGAGGACGGCCGCGCCTCCGTCGACTGGGGCGTCTACGGCGTGCCGGAGACCTTCGTGGTCAACGGCAAGGGCGTGATCACGTTCAAATGGATCGGACCGATGTCGCCGGAGATCGCGAAGGACAAGATCATCCCGGCGATCGAAGCGGCGCAGGGCGGCGGCTGACGCCCGGAAGCGCCCCGCCTCCCCCGGTATTCAGGCCTTGCGACGGCGCTTGGCGGCGCTATCGTTGCGCGCCGTCTCCTCCGCGTCCATCTGGGCGCTATGGGCATCGCTCAGGGCGCCGAGCGCCTCCAGGAAGGCCTTGCGCAGATCCGCCGGCACGGCCTGAAGCACCAGCCTGTCGACCTCGGCCGCGCCGGGCTGGGCGGCCTGCAGTGCGCGCCGTCCGGCCGCGGACAGCTTGATCGTATAGGTCCGGCTGTCCTCGCGCGTACGCCGGCGCTGGACATAGCCCTGCTTGAGCAGCCGGCCCACCAGATCGGCAAGCGTCGACCGGTCGATCCCGGTCACCTTGACGAGACGTGTCTGGCTTGCCCCCTCGTTCTGGGCGATGGCCAGCAGCACCGTGAACTGGCGATGGGTCAGCCCCCGGTATCCAACCTCGTCGGCGAAGAGATTCGCCGCATATTGCGTCGCCCGCTTCAGCAGATGATAGGGCGACCCGTTCAAGTCCTCGATTTCAGTACGTGTTGCCATGGAATACGATCCCTAACGCGCCACCGCAAGCGGCGACAACGTGCCCCCCAATACATCGCCGACCCAGCCCGTTGGCGATGAACCTCGTCAGCATACCCCATGGGGAGGGTAATACGCATATGCGCGGTGGCAAGGGGCTATTGTCACAATTCTTTGCCTACCGTTCCGGATGCACGCCGCCGCCCGTGCATGGCCGTCCCCGCCGGATCAGCCCTCCGGAGAGCGTTCCTCCGCAAGCGCATGGCGCTGGAGAAGGCCGATCTGCGTGAGCGCGAAGACGAAGGTCAGCGGCATGATGCCGAACACCTTGAAGTTCACCCACATATCGGTGGACACATTGCGCCAGACAACCTCGTTGAGCAGGGCCAGAACGAGGAAGAAGGCGCCCCAGCGCAGGGTCAGCTTGCGCCAGCCCTCATCGGTCAGCGCGAAGGATTCGCCGAAGACCGGCTTGAGCAGCGACCTCTCGAAGGCGAGCCCGCCGATCAGGATGAGGCCGAACAGGACGTTCACGATGGTCGGCTTCATCTTGATGAAGAGCTCGTCGTGCAGGATGAGCGTCAGCCCGCCGAAGCCCACCACGAACACGCCCGTCACCAGCGGCATGACCGGTACGCGCCGGGCAACGAGCCACGAGACGCCGAGCGCCACCAGCGTGGCAACCATGTAGGCGCCCGTCGCCTCGAAGATGCCCCAGCGCGCATTGGCCAGGAAGAAGACCGCCAGGGGCCCGACCTCGACGGCCATCTTGAAGAGCGGGTTGAGGGGCGGTCGATCCGTGTCAGCCATGGGCCACCTCATTCGAGCCCGGCGATGGCGCGCGCAAAGGCGTCGGCCTCGAAGGGCTGGAGATCGTCGACCCCCTCGCCCACGCCGATGGCGTGGATCGGCAGGCCGAACCGGTCGGCGATCGCCACGAGGATTCCGCCGCGCGCTGTACCGTCGAGCTTGGTCATGACCAGCCCCGTCACACCGGCGGTCTGCTGGAAGATATCCACCTGGTTCATGGCGTTCTGGCCGGTCGTGGCGTCGAGCACGAGGAGGACGGCATGGGGTGCCGTCTCGTCCTGCTTCTTGAGGACCCGCACGATCTTCTGGAGCTCGGCCATCAGGTCGGACTTGTTCTGCAGCCGCCCGGCCGTGTCGATGATCAGGACGTCGCGGCGCTCCTCGCGCGCCTGCTTCAGCGCGTCGAAGGCGAGCCCGGAGGCATCCGCCCCCGTCTCGCGCGAGACCACGGGAACGCCGGTGCGCTCGCCCCAGACCTTGAGCTGCTCGACCGCGGCGGCGCGGAAGGTGTCGCCGGCGGCCAGCATGACCGAACGGCCCTCGCGGGAGAACTGCGCGGCAAGCTTGCCGATAGTCGTGGTCTTGCCCGAGCCGTTGACCCCCACGGTGAGGATCACGAAGGGCTTGTGCGCCTCGTCGACGGCGAGCGGCGTGGCAAGCGGAGACAGGACGGCGGAGACCTCCTCCGCGAGCACCGACTTCACCTCCTCCGGCGAGACCTCCTTGTCGTAGCGCCCGGCGGCCACCTTCTCGGTGATCCGCATCGCGGTGTCGACGCCGAGATCGGCCTGGATGAGGATGTCCTCCAGATCCTGGAGCGTGTCGTCGTCGAGCTTGCGCTTGGTGAAGATGTCCGCAATGCCGCCGGTGAGCGAGCGCGACGATTTGGAAAGCCCGTCCTTGAGCTTCTGGAACCAGCTCCGGCGCGGCGTGCCGCTCTCCTCCTCCGGCGCTGCGTCATCAGGCCGCGGCAAGTCGGGCACCGGCTCGCGAGCCTGTTCGGGAACGTCCTGCTCTCCGACGGTTTCCGGAAGGACCTCGGCAGGCTCGGCCGCAGCGGCCGCCTCCTCCGCAGATACCTCGGCAATCGGCTCGCCGCCATCGTGCTTCGCAGCAGCAGGCCCCTCCACCTCCGGCTCAGCGGCCTCCGGCGCATCCTCGACCGGCGCCTCGTCCGGGCGCTCCTCCTCTCGCCCGGGCACAGCCCGGTCACGGCCGAACAGCCGCTTGAGGAACCCCGTCTCGCGCTTCGTCTCGCTCATGCCGCCAGCCGCCCCTCGAGATGGTCGGGGGTCGCTGCCGTGATCTCCGCCTCCACGATCGCGCCCGGATCGAGCGGCATCTCGAAGGAAACCGGCGCGTAGTGGGGCGTGCGGCCCATGGTGCCCGTCTCCACGAGCACCGGATGGCGCACGCCGACCTGTGCGCCGAGATAAGCCGACAGCCGCCGCTCGCCGGCCGCGCGCAGCCTGGCCGCCCGTTCCCTGACCACCGGCCCGGGAAGCTGCGGCATGCGGGCCGCCGGCGTTCCGGGCCGCGCGGAGAACGGGAAGACGTGCAGGAAGGTCAGCCCGCATTCGTCCACGATGGCGAGCGTGTTCTCGAACATCGCGTCGGTCTCTGTCGGAAAGCCCGCAATGAGGTCCGCGCCGAACACCGCATCGGGCCTCAGGCGCCGCACCTCCTCGCAGAAGGCGATGGAATGGTTGCGCAGATGGCGCCGCTTCATGCGCTTCAGGATCATGTCGTCGCCGGCCTGGAGCGAGAGGTGGAAATGCGGCATCAGCCGCGCCTCCTCCGCGATGGCTGCCATGAGATCCCCGTCCGCCTCGATGGAATCGATGGAGGAGAGCCTCAGGCGCTCAAGCTCCGGCACGAGCTTCAGGATGCGTCTCACCAGCGTGCCGAGCCGGGGCTTTCCAGGCAAATCCGCGCCATAGGAGGTGATGTCGACCCCGGTCAGCACCACCTCGCGATAGCCGCCCGCCACCAGCCGGCGGATCTGGCCGACCACCTCGCCCGCCGGCACCGAGCGCGAATTGCCGCGCCCGAAGGGAATGATGCAGAAGGTGCAGCGATGGTCGCAGCCATTCTGCACCTGCACGAAGGCGCGCGTGCGCTCGGTGAAGCCGTCGATCATGTGGGAGGCGGTCTCGCGCACCGACATGATGTCGTTGACGCGCACCTTCTCCTCCGCCGAAACGCCGAAATCGGCGGGCTTCAGGCGGTAATTCTCCGCGTCGAGCTTCTCCTCGTTGCCGAGAACGAGATCGACCTCGGGCATCCGGGCGAAACTATCCGCATCGACCTGCGCGGCACAGCCCGTCACGATGATGCGGGCCTCGGGATTGTCGCGGCGCGCCCGGCGGATCGCCTGGCGGGCCTGGCGCTGGGCTTCCGCAGTCACCGCACAGGTGTTGAAGACGATGGCGCCCTCGAGCCCCGCCTCGTCCATGCGCGCGCGCATGACTTCCGACTCATAGGTGTTGAGCCGGCAGCCGAAGGTCACGATGTCGCTGCGCGCGGTCATTGGGGTATCGAGCTCAAGCGTCGGTTCCCGCCGGCTCGACCGTCGATGCCGGCAAGGTTCCCTCATAATCATATGAGAGCGGCCCTGTCATCAGGATATGGCCGTCGCTCTCGCGCCAGTCGAGCGAGAGATCGCCGCCGGGCAGCGTCACACGCACCTTCCGGCCGGCAAGGCCGTTGCGCGCTGCCGCCACCGCGACGGCACAGGCCGCCGTGCCGCAGGCTCTCGTAAGCCCCGCGCCGCGCTCCCAGACGCTCAGCACGATGTGGCCCTCGTCGGCCACATGGGCAAGCGAGATATTGGCGCGCTCGGGGAAGATCGGATGATGCTCCAGCACGGGGCCGAACCGGGCGAGGTCATATGCGGCGACGTCTCCGACCCAGAAGATGCAGTGCGGATTGCCGACATTGACCAGGCTCGCAGGCCCCAGTTCCGGCACCTCCGGCCCCGTGTCCAGCACGACCGCGCGCGTATCCTCGACAGGGCGGGCGAGCGGGATCTCGTCCCACCGGAAGCGCGGCGTGCCCATATCGACGGTCGCGAGCCCCTCGCCCGGCCGGGTGCAGCGCAAGAGGCCGGCATTCGTGCCGATCACGACCTCCGGCTTTCCGGTCTCCGAGATCAGCAGGTCGGCGACGCAGCGCGTCGCGTTGCCGCAGGCGTCGACCTCGCTGCCATCGTTGTTCCAGATGGCCATGAAGGCGTCCATGTCGCCGCTCGTCGGCGGCGCGACGACGATGAGCTGGTCGCAACCGACGCCGGTCTCCCGGTCGGCAATCGCACGCACGGCCGCGCTGTCGAGCGCGACAGGGTGCGCCCGTGCGTCCAGCACGACGAAGTCGTTGCCGAGCCCGTTCATCTTTCGGAACGGTATGGGACGAGCCTTGTTCATGGTCCCGGTTATATGGGGATAAACCGCATGAAGGCCAGCCTCTTTGTGGTCCCGGCGGCGAAGCGGCGCAACCGCGGCCGACCGCATGCCACGGGCCGCGAACCTTGACGTGCGCACAATTTTAGGGATTTAGAAGAGTACAAACGATAAATTGACCGAACGCCAGGCGCGGCATCCGGCCATAGTCCCGGATAATGCACCGATCCGACTTCCAGCGGATGGACGCCTTCCGATGCAGCTCGACTTCGTCACGCTCTATGTTGTCATCCTGCTGAATTCGCTGACGCTCAGCATCATCTGGGCGGCGTTCTGCTACATCTACCGGGGGTTCACGGCGGCACGCTACTGGCTCGCCTCCACGGCAATGTCGACGGTCGGCGGCCTGGCCCTGTCTCTGGAAGGGCTCGGCGTCGGGCTTCCCACCACGACCCTCGGCAATTGCCTGGTCGTGTTCAGCTTCTGCCTGACATGGACGGGCGCGCGCGTGTTCTACAGCGAGCCGCCGCGCTGGCGCGCCATCGGGGCCATCATGGCGGCCAGCCTCGTGGCCATGCTCTTGGCGGGGACGACCGCGCGCCCCAGAACATCGCCTATGCTGTGAGCCAGATGGTGCCCATCGCACTGACCATGGGCTTCCTGCTGCGCCGCGAGCACAAGACGCTCGGCGTGCTCGTGGCGATATGCGCGACGGTGCTCGCCCTTGTCGGCCATGTCGCCGAGACCGGCATGAATGGCCTGCGCGTCACCGGCGACCTCTCCGTGGAGGACTACTACACCTACGCCGCCTTCGCGCTGCTTGCCGTGGTCTTCGGCGGCGCAGTCTGGAACATCGGCTTCATCCTGATGGCGTTCGACCGGCTCTATGTCGAACTGAAGGGGCTGGCGGCGCAGGACGAGCTAACCGGCCTGCCCAACCGGCGCAGCCTCATGGAAACCGCACGGCGCTACGAGACGCTCGGCGGCCATGTGAGGTTCGGCTTCTCCGTGCTGATGATCGACATCGACCGCTTCAAGGAAGTCAACGATTGCTACGGCCATGCCGCGGGCGATGCCTGCCTGAAACACTTCGCCAGGCTGACGGTCCGGTCGCTGCGCAAGGAGGACACGCTCGCCCGGCTCTCCGGCGACGAGTTCTGCGTCCTCCTGCCGGGCATCGACCTGCCGGAAGCCGGCGAGGTCGCGCAGAGGCTGGTCGACAGCGTCACCCGCTCGCCCTGCGGCTGGAACGGCAATATCATCGACATGTCGATCAGCATCGGCATCGCGGAATGGTGGCCGGAACCCGGCACCAGCATCACCGGCGTGCTGGAGAAGGCCGATGCGGCTCTATACCGTACCAAGCGGCGTGGCGGAAACGGCTATTCGCTGCCGGGCACGGATGGCGATCCGGCCCGGCCGGCCGCAAAGCCGAAGATCAGCCTGGTCCAGTGACGGCCGGCGACGCATTCGCCCCCCATTTCCATTGACTTTGCGGCGTCCTTGCGCATAAAGTCCGCACGCTTTCTGCCCAAGACGCCTGTCGTCTTCGAGCCGCCGCCCTGCCCATGGACCAAGGAGACCGTCCGGGAGGCAGGGGGGTCAACACCCGCCAGCGAGGATTCGCCCGCGGGTGATGTTGGCGTTTGGCGGAGGGCACACCAGATGTGGTTCACCGGACCGTTCCCGACCCGCATCGCCCGAGAGGCCGTAGATGTTTGAGACACTGCAGGACCGCCTGAGCGGCATATTCGAGACGCTCACCAAGCGCGGCGCGTTGAGCGAAAGCGACGTCAACGCCGCCATGCGCGAGGTGCGCCGCGCGCTGATCGAGGCGGACGTGGCACTGGAGGTCGTGCGCTCCTTCATCGACAAGGTGCGCGAGCGTGCCGTCGGCAAGGAGGTCATCCGCTCGGTCACGCCGGGCCAGATGGTCATCAAGATCGTCCACGACACGCTGGTGGAGACGCTCGGCGCGGAGCCCGAGCCCGTCGACCTTCAGGCCGTGCCGCCGGTCGCCATCATGATGGTCGGCCTGCAGGGCTCCGGCAAGACGACGACGACCGCCAAGCTCGCGCTGCGCTTCACCCAGGAGGACAAGAAGAAGGTCCTCATGGCCTCGCTCGACACGCGCAGGCCCGCCGCGCAGGAACAGCTCAAGATTCTCGGCGAGCAGGCCGGTGTCGACACGCTGCCCATCGTGCCGGGCGAGGATCCGGTCCGCATCACGCGGCGCGCGCTCGATGCCGCCCGCCTCGGCGGCTACGACGTCGTCATGCTCGACACCGCCGGCCGGCTCCATGTCGACGAGGAGCTGATGCGCGAGAGCGTCGAGGTCCGCGACATCGCGAAGCCGCACGAGACGCTGCTGGTCGCCGACGCGCTGACCGGCCAGGACGCGGTGAATGTCGCGCGCAGCTTCGACGAGCGTGTCGGCGTCTCCGGCATCGTCCTGACCCGTGTCGACGGCGACGGGCGCGGCGGCGCGGCGCTCTCCATGCGCGCCGTTACCGGCAAGCCGATCAAGCTTCTGGGCACGGGCGAGAAGCTCGACGGGCTGGAGATCTTCCACCCCGACCGCGTGGCCAACCGCATTCTCGGCAAGGGCGACGTGGTGAGCCTCGTGGAGAAGGCCGCCGCCACGATCGACGCGGAAAAGGCCCAGGCCATCGCGGAGCGCATGAAGAAGGGCTCCTTCGATCTGGAGGACCTCGCCGAGCAGCTCAAGCAGATGGAGCGGATCGGCGGCATGTCCGGCGTGCTCGGAATGCTGCCCGGCATCGGCAAGATGAAGAAGCAGATCGACGCGGCGAACATGGACAATTCCGTGATGACGCGCCAGCTCGCCATCATCAACTCGATGACGCGCAAGGAGCGGCGCCAGCCGAAGGTTCTGAACGCCTCGCGCAAGAAGCGCATCGCCGCGGGCTCCGGCACCGAGGTCCAGGACGTCAACAAGCTCCTGAAGATGCACCGCCAGATGGCGGACATGATGAAGAAGCTCGGCAAAAACAAGGGAATGCTCGGCGGCCTGTTCGGCGGTGGCAAGGGCATACCCGACATGGCCGAGCTCGCCGCGGGTGCCGGCGGGGCCGGCGGCGCGATGCCCGAGCTCGGCCCCGACGGCCTGCCCAAGGGGCTCTCGCCGGACGCGCTCCAGAAGGGGCTCGGCGGTCTGCCGGGCGCCGGCGGCAAGGGGTTTCCCGGACTGGGCGGCGGCCCCCTTGGCGGCATGCCCAAATTCCCCGGAAAGAAGAAGTGACTATCGACGTTGGTTAGGAGAAACGGAAAACAATGTCCCTGAAGATCAGACTGTCCCGCGGCGGCACGAAAAAGCGCCCGGTTTACCGCATTGTCGTGGCCGACAGCCGGTCGCCGCGCGACGGCCGCTACATCGAGAAGCTCGGCAACTACAATCCCCTGCTGCCGAAGGATCACGCCGAGCGCGTGGTGTTCGACACCGACCGCGTGCAGCATTGGCTGGGCGTGGGCGCGACGCCGACCGACCGCGTGCACCGCTTCCTCGATGCCGCCGGCCTCCTGAAGCGCGAGGCGCGCAACAATCCGCAGAAGGCGCAGTACGGCAAGAAGCGCCAGGAGCGCGAGGAAGCCAGGCGCATCGCCGAGGAAGAGGCCAAGCAGGCCGCGGCGGACGCCGCCGAGGCGCCGGCCGAAGAGGCCACGCAGTAAGCCTGCCGGCCCACGCCGCTCGGGACGAGGCGCGCGATGGTGCACAAGGGCGATGCCTCCCGCATATGCCTCGGCGCCATCGCCGGCGCCCACGGCATTCGCGGCGAGGTGCGGATCAGGGCCTTCACGGGCGACCCGGAGGCCATTGCGGCCTACGGTCCGCTGGAGAGTGCCGACGGCCGGCAGCGCTTCGGGATCGAGGCCCTGCGGGTCGCCAAGGGCGTGGTGATCGCGCGGCTTGAGGGCGTGAGCGACCGCGATGCGGCCGAGGCGCTCAGGGGCACCGAGCTCTATGTGGCGCGCGAGCGGCTGCCCGAGCCGGACGACGACGAGTTCTACCACGCCGACCTCGTCGGCCTCGTCGCCGAGTACCGGGACGGAAGGGTGCTAGGCGAGGTCGTCGCACTGGAGGATTTCGGCGCGGGCGACCTTGTCGAGATCCGGCTTGCCGATGCGCCGTCGCGCACCGTCTATGTGCCGTTCACGCGCGAGGCGGTGCCGGAGGTCGATATCGGCGGCGGCCGGATCGTGGTGGACCCGCCCGAGGGCCTGGTCGAAGAGTGAGTGCGAAGGACGTACAACGCCCCATGAGCGCGGAGACGACCAGTCCCTGGACGGCCAGCGTGCTGACGCTCTATCCGGAGATGTTTCCGGGGCCGCTCGGCCTGTCGCTCGCCGGCAGGGCGCTTGGCGAGGGCGTGTGGCGGCTCGAGGCGGTCGACATCCGCGACCATGCCCATGACCGGCATCGCTCCGTCGACGATGCCCCTGCCGGCGGCGGTCCGGGCATGGTGATGAAGGCGGATGTGGTCGCCGAGGCGCTCGACGCCGCACTCCGGCCGGACGACCCGCGCCCCAGGCTCCTGATGAGCCCGCGCGGCCGGCCCCTGACCCAGGCGCGCGTACGTGCGCTCGCGGCCGGGCCGGGCGTCGTCGTCGTCTGCGGCCGGTTCGAGGGCGTCGACGAGCGCGTGATCGAGGCGCGCGGCCTGGAGGAGGTCTCGGTCGGCGACGTCGTTCTGTCGGGCGGCGAGCCGGCGGCCATCGTGCTCATCGACGCCGTGGTGCGGCTTTTGCCCGGTGTCATGGGCAAGGCGGAATCGGGTATGAGCGAGAGCTTCGAGGACGATCTCCTCGAATATCCGCACTATACGAGGCCGCGCGAATGGGAAGGCCGCGCCATCCCGGAGGTGTTGCTCTCCGGCGACCATGGGCGCATCGCGCGCTGGCGGCGGGCGGAGGCGGAACGCATCACGCGCGAGCGCCGGCCCGACCTGTGGGCGGCCTACGGCGCGCGCGCCGCGAACGACGAATAATGCCGGACTCGTCCGGAAGGGTTTGATTTTTGAGCCAACCGCGGGTAAAGAGCCCGCCAAGTCAAGAAAAAGGATCGGTCCGATGAACATCATCGAGCAGATTGAGCAAGAGCAGGCGGAAAAGATCACCGCCCAGCGCCCGGTGCCGGAATTCGGCCCCGGCGACACCGTCATCGTGAATGTCCGCGTGGTCGAGGGATCGCGCGAGCGCGTCCAGGCCTTCGAGGGCGTGTGCATCGCGCGGTCGGGCTCCGGCTTCAACGAGAGCTTCACGGTGCGCAAGATTTCCTATGGCGAGGGCGTGGAGCGCGTCTTCCCCGTCTACAGCCCGCTGATCGACTCCATCAAGGTGGTGCGCCGCGGCAAGGTCCGCCGCGCGAAGCTCTATTACCTGCGCGGCCGGCGCGGCAAGTCCGCCCGTATCGCCGAGCGCCAGGACACGCGCCGCACGGGCGAGAAGGCCGAGGCCGCCGCCGCAAAATAAGAGCGCCCTTAACGGCGCTCTCGACCGTCCTTCGACGCATCGAACGGCACCGGCCCGCTCCCCTGCCCACCCCCGTTCCCGGGATCGCGATCCCGAGGCGGAGCGGCGCGCAAGGGAGCGGGCCGGTGCCGTTTCTTGCGTTCGCCCCTCCCGGACACTTGACCGCGCGGCCCCTCGTGCCCCATATCAGCGACACACTCTAAACAAGAACACTGGAGACGCCGCGATGACCGCGCCGAGAACCCTCTACGACAAGATCTGGGACGACCATCTGGTGCATGAGGCCGAGGACGGCACATGCCTCATTTACATCGACCGGCATCTTGTACACGAGGTGACGAGCCCGCAGGCCTTCGAGGGTCTCAGGCTCGCAGGGCGCACCGTGCGCGCCCCCGGGCGCACGCTCGCCGTCGTCGACCACAATGTGCCGACCACCGACCGCAGCCACGGTATCGACGATCCGGAATCGGCGCTTCAGGTGGACACGCTGGCCAAGAACGCGGCCGAGTTCGGCATCGACTATTTCAACGAGACCGACAAGCGCCAGGGCATCGTCCACATTATCGGGCCCGAGCAGGGCTTCACCCTGCCCGGCACGACCATCGTGTGCGGCGACAGCCACACCTCCACCCATGGCGCCTTCGGCGCGCTGGCCCACGGCATCGGCACATCGGAAGTCGAGCACGTGCTCGCCACCCAGACGCTGATCCAGTCCAAGGCGCGCAACATGCGCGTCCTGGTCGATGGCGAGCTGCCCGACGGCGTGACCGCGAAGGACATCATCCTCGCCATCATCGGCGAGATCGGCACAGCCGGCGGCACGGGACATGTCATCGAGTTCGCCGGCGAGGCGATCCGCGCGCTCTCCATGGAGGGCCGCATGACGGTGTGCAACATGACCATCGAGGGCGGCGCGCGCGCCGGCCTGATCGCGCCGGACGAGAAGACCTACCGCTATATCCAGGACCGCCCCCGCTCACCGAAGGGCAAGGCCTGGGAGATGGCGCTCGAATACTGGAACACACTGCACACCGACGAGGGCGCGGCCTTCGACAGCGAACTGCGCCTGGATGCCGCCGCCCTGCCCCCGATCGTCACCTGGGGCACGAGCCCGGAAGACGTCGCCTCCGTCGCGGGCCGCGTTCCCGATCCGGCTGCGGTGGAGGATGCCAACAAGCGCCATCACATCGAGCGCGCGCTCGACTATATGGGGCTCTCGGCCGGCACGCCGATCACCGACATCAATGTCGACCGTGTCTTCATCGGCTCGTGCACCAATGGCCGCATCGAGGACCTGCGCGCGGTGGCCAAGGTCGTCGAGGGCCGCAATGTGAACGAGAACGTCAACGCGATGATCGTTCCGGGCTCAGGCCTCGTGAAGGATCAGGCGGAGGCGGAGGGCCTCGACAAGGTGTTCCGCGCGGCGGGCTTCGACTGGCGCGAGCCGGGCTGCTCCATGTGCCTTGCCATGAACGCCGACAAGCTGGCGCCCAAGGAGCGCTGCGCCTCGACCTCGAATCGCAATTTCGAGGGCCGCCAGGGACGCGGCGGGCGTACCCATCTCGTCTCGCCGGCCATGGCCGCCGCGGCTGCCATCGCCGGGCACTTCGTCGATGTGCGCGACTGGCGTTGAGGGCTGACTGAACGCGGCAGTGCCTTGAGTTTCGCCCCCTGACGGGCCACATGATTGGGCCGGGGCATGGATCGATGCCCCGGCCCTTTTCGCTTCACGGCAAGGCAGGACGACCCGCAATGCGCCAGCCCTTTCCGACGCTCGACGAGATCGAGGCCATGGCAGAGCAGGCCTATGCGGGCCTGCCGGAGGCGTTCCGCGCACTGTGCGGCGACATCGTGATCCGTGTGGCCGACGTCCCCGCCGACGATGCGCTCGACGCGCTCGGCCTTGCCTCGCCCTACGATCTGCTCGGCCTGTTCCAGGGTATCGGCATGGCCCATGCCGGCGCCACGCCCTGGACGGGGCAGATGCCCAACATGATATGGCTCTACCGAAAGCCGATCCTCGCCTATTGGCAGGAAACCGGCGACCGGCTGGAGGACATCGTCTCCCATGTGCTCATCCATGAGATCGGCCACCATTTCGGCCTGTCGGACGAGGACATGGAACGCATCGAGGCCGAGGCCGGGCCATAACGCCCCGACGGGGCCCCGCACGGCACGGCAGGGTTGATTGACAGCCAGCGGGAGCCGCCTGCACAGTATGGCAGAGCAAACCGGAAACCCGGGGTTTTGCGGATCACAAAGGCGATGTCGAGGATCGTTCTGGGGTTTCTTGCGGTACTGGTGGCCCTGTCCGCCATTCAGGAGGCGCGGGCGCAGTCGCGCGTCACCGGAGGCTCGGCCCGGCTCGACGACATCGTGAACAATGCGACGATCAAGCCGCCCGGCACCTACAGGATGGCGGGCCGCACATTGCGCTGCGGCAATACGGACACCATCGTCAGTCCGCGCTTCTGGGACTATGGCGGGGCGATGCCCGGCCTCATCATCCTCAACCCCAACAAGCTCGCCCGCCTGCCCCGGCAGGTGCGCCTGTTCGTCTACTATCACGAATGCGGCCACCAGTATGTCGATGACGACGAGACGGCCGCGGACTGTTACGCGGTCAGGCAGGGCCGGCGCGACGGATGGCTGACGCCGGCCGGCGTGAAGCAGATCTGTACGCGCCTGTTCCGCAATTCCTCCGGCGACCGCTTCCATGCCCCCGGCCCCGCCCGCTGCAGCATGCTCGACCGCTGCTATGCCGATGCGGCCCCGAGGCGGGACGGAGAACCGCGCGTCGTGCAGCGCCGGATCCGCACCCCGCGCGTCGACGTGCGCTGACCGCCACCCTGTCGAGACTGGACGAGACCCCATGCCAACCGCCCGGCACGAGCCGCCCGACAACCGCCACGACCGCGAGGCCCGCGCCGCGCGCCGCCATCTCGACCGGCTCGACGAGCAGGGCGAGAAGCTCATCGGCGGCGGCCGGATGGCCCATCCCGAGACCGACCCGGACGATCCCATGGAGATCTGGGGCAAGCGCATCGGCCGGGGCCTCGCCGTGCTCGCGCTGATCTATCTCACCTATCATCTGGTGACGACCTACGTCCTGTCGTGACATCGAACCGGTTTTCCGCGCCGCCGGGGACTTGACCGCGCGCGCCTGGCGGCGCATGTAACAGTCACGCGAAAAGACGAGGAGACGGTCACGATGGAGAAGTTCACGGTTCTGACCGGCGTTGCGGCGCCCTTGGACATGATCAATGTCGACACCGACCAGATCATCCCCAAGCAGTTCCTGAAGACCATCAAGCGCACCGGCCTCGGCAGCGCGCTCTTCTACGATTTCCGCTATGACGAGGACGGCAACGAGCGCACCGATTTCGTGCTCAGCAAGCCGGCCTACCAGAACGCGAAGATCCTGGTCGCGGGCGACAATTTCGGCTGCGGATCGAGCCGCGAGCATGCCCCCTGGGCCCTGCTCGATTTCGGCTTCCGCTGCGTCATCGCACCGTCCTTCGCCGACATCTTTTACAACAACTGCTTCAAGAACGGCATCCTGCCGATCAAGCTGCCGCAGGAAGACGTCGACAAGCTGATGGACGACGCCTCGCGCGGCGCCAACGCCACCGTGACCGTCGATCTGGAGGCCCAGGAGATCCGCGGCCCCGACGGCGGCGTCATCCATTTCGACATCGACCCGCACCGCAAGCGCTGCCTGCTGGAAGGTCTCGACGATATCGGCCTGACCATGGAGAAGGCGGCCGCCATCGACACCTACGAGACCAAGGCCGAAGCCGCGCATCCCTGGCTCTAGTCTGTCCGGCATGTCGGCAGGCGGGCGGGGGCTTGCCAGATCGGCCCGTGGGCTTTAAGTCCCCGGGAGCACATCCCGCCATCACTGACAATCCGGCACGACATCCATGACGTCATTCAAGCTCCTCCTCCTGCCCGGCGACGGCATCGGCCCCGAGGTCACTGCCGAGGCCCGGCGCATCGTCGACTGGTTCACCGCCCAGGGCATCGCCCGCTTCGAGACGGAAGAGGACCTCGTGGGCGGATCCGCCTATGACGCCCATGGCGAGGCGGTGTCGGATGCCACGATGGACACCGCCCAGGCGGCGGACGCCGTGCTCTTCGGCGCGGTCGGCGGGCCGAAATGGGACGGCGTGGCTTACGACAAGCGCCCGGAAGCGGGGCTTCTGCGCCTGCGCAAGGATCTGGGGCTGTTCGCCAATCTGCGGCCCGCCATCTGCTATCCGGCGCTCGCCGACGCCTCCTCGCTCAAGCGCGACGTGGTGGAAGGGCTCGATATCCTGATCGTGCGCGAGCTGACCGGCGGCGTCTATTTCGGCGAGCCCAAGGAGATCACCGATCTCGGCAACAACCAGAAGCGGGCCGTCGACACGCAGGTCTACGACACCTACGAGATCGAGCGCATCGCACGCGTCGCCTTCGAGCTCGCGCGCACCCGGCGCAATGCGGTCGCCTCCGCGGAGAAGCGCAATGTCATGAAGACCGGCGTGCTCTGGCACGAGGTGGTCACCCGCATACACGACGAGGCCTATCCGGACGTCGCGCTGGAGCATGTGCTCGCCGACAATTGCGCCATGCAGCTCGTGCGCCGGCCCAAGCAGTTCGACGTGATCGTCACCGACAACCTGTTCGGCGACGTGCTCTCCGACATCGCGGCCATGCTCACCGGGTCCCTCGGCATGCTGCCGTCGGCCTCGCTCGGCGCGCCCGACGAGAAGACCGGGCGGCGCAAGGCGCTCTACGAGCCGGTCCATGGCTCCGCGCCCGACATTGCGGGCCAGGGCAAGGCCAACCCCATCGCGATGATCGCCTCCTTCGCCATGGCGCTGCGCTATTCCTTCGGGCTCGGCGAGTGGGCTGACCGGCTGGAAGGCGCCATCGCGACCGCGCTCGACCAGGGCCTTCGCACCGGCGACATCATGCAGGACGGCATGCGTGAGATCTCGACCTCCGATATGGGTGCCGCCATCCTGAAGAACCTGCAGGACGCCGACTGACAGAACGGTTGCCGCATCCTGTCTCCGGCAGGTACCATGCTCCCCGACGAGCGGGGGCTGGTCGAACAGGAATGAGGCTATGGCTCTGAGAACACTGACCACCGGCCTTGCGGCAACGGTCATGGCGCTGGGCGTCTCGGCGGGCTTCGATACCGGCACGGCAGAGGCCCAGTCCGCCGCCTATTGCGACAGCTATGCCCGCGATTACGCGTCGCGCTATCAGCGCGGCACGGGCGTGCTGGGCGGCGCGGCCATCGGCGCGCTCGGCGGGGCGGCCATCGGCGGCATTGTCGACGGCGGCAAGGGCGCGGGCAGAGGCGCGGCCATCGGCGCGGTCGGCGGTGCCCTCGGCGGCGCGATCCGCGATTCGAGTGAGGCCAAGGCCGCCTATAACCGCGCCTACAGGGACTGCATGGCGCGCAGCGCGGCTCCGCGCGCACCGGCGGCGCCCGCGGCAAGTGGCGGCGGCGGCGGGCCGGAGCCGTGGACGCCGGAATGGTACCGCTATTGCGCCGACAAGTACCGGTCCTTCAACCCCGAAACCGGCAAGTATCTGGCCTATTCGGGACAGTACCGCTTCTGCCAGTAAGGGGCGCGGCTCAACTGTCCGACACATCTGCCGCAGGGCGCCCCGGCCCTGCGGATGCTATCGTTTGTGCAAGTGTCCCGTTCGTTCCGGGCTGAGGGGGCTCCATGATCGATCGCCGGCGGTTCGTCGCCATGCTCGCGCTCGTCCCGGCCTGCGCCGTGCCCGCAGGCCGCGGCCATGCGGCGGAGCCCGCCTATCTCGGCTATAGCCGCACGCTGTTGTCGAGCCTGCCGGCAGGCGCCCGCTTCCGCCCCGATCTCGAGGACTATCTGGACGGCCTCGCCTCCGCCGCCCGCCGCCAGAATGGGCGCGACGGGCTGACCGCGAGCGCGCTCCTGCGCGACGGCGCGCGCACCCAGGCGGTGGAAATGCTGAAGGGAGACTTCGTCGGGCACTATTCGCAGGCCGGCTACCGCTTCAGCCAGCGCTTCCTCGCCTTCGCCGGCGACGGTCACGGGGCCTATGGCGAGAATGTCGCGCGCGACAGGAGCGCAGGCCCCGTCGACAAGACCAAGGCGCGGCGGCTGTTCCAGCAATGGCTCGACAGCGGCGGCCACCGCCGCAACCTGATGACGCGCTATTACCGCTTCGTCAGCACCGGCGCCCTCCAATATGGCCACCATCTCTATGCCGCCCAGATTTTCTGGGAGAAGTAGTCCTTTCGCGACAGGCTGACACGGTGCCTATGGCCTTTGCCGGCGCTTCGCACTATCTTGGATAGCATTCTTCGACAGGTTCTCCCTGTCCCCAACTCCCGAACCGGGGGCCCTCACCGCCATGTTGAAACCTGTTTCGCGCGCGGATGCGCGCTCGCTCATATCGATGCCGGAATTCGTCACCATCATCGCCCTGCTGATGGCCCTCACGGCATTGTCCATCGATATCATGCTGCCGGCCCTGCCCGCGATCGGCGCGGAATTCTCCCTTACCGACGACAATGCGGCCCAGGCGGTGGTGACCGCCTATATGCTCGGTTTCGCCCTCGGCCAGATCGTCTACGGCCCGCTGTCCGACAGCTGGGGCCGCAAGCCGCTGCTGATGGCGGGCCTCGTCATCTACGGCATCGCCTCCTTCGCGCTGGTCTTCTCCGACAGCTTCGCATTTCTCCTGGCGGCGCGCTTCGTCCAGGGGTTCGGCAGCGCCGCGCCGCGCGTGATCGCCATCGCCGCCGTGCGCGACCTGTTCGGCGGGCGCGAGATGGCGCGTGTCATGTCCTTCGTCATGATGGTGTTCATCATCGTGCCCGTGCTCGCGCCCACCGTCGGCGGCGCCATCCTGCTCGCCGGCACCTGGCACTGGATCTTCTGGTTCATGTTCCTGGTCGCGGTCATCGCCATCGCGTGGTCCGCGCTCAGGTTGCCGGAGACCCATCCCGCCGAGAAGCAGGAGCCCCTTTCGATGACATGGCTCGCGCGGGCGGCGAAGACCACCATCACCACCCGCCAGACGGTCGGCTACACGCTCGCCATCGCGCTGGTTTTCGGCTGCCTGCTCGGCTATATCAATTCCGCCCAGCAGATCTTCGCCGACATTTACGGCGTCCACGATTCCTTCCCCATCTTCTTCGGGGCCATCGCCGCCGTGCTGGCGGTCGCCTCCTTCCTCAACAGCCGCCTGGTGGAGAGCATGGGCATGCGCCGGCTGTCGCACGCCGCCCTCGTCTGCTTCGCGGCGACCGGCATCGTGCACACGCTGCTGGCGCTGTTCTGGCCCCCGTCCGTCTATGTCTTCAGCGCCATCCTGGCGGTCAACCTGCTCGCCTTCGGCTTCATCATGCCGAACTTCAACGCCATGGCGATGGAGCCGCTCGGCCGCATCGGAGGCATGGCGTCCTCCTTCGTGGGCTGCATACAGACGACGGGCGGCGCCGTGCTCGGCTACATGGTCGGCCAGGCCTATAACGGCACCATCATGCCCCTGACGCTCGGCTATGCCGTGTTCGGCAGCATCGCCCTCTTCGTCGTCCTCGTCACCGAGCGCGGCCGCCTGATGCAGCCCGTCAACGAGGTGAGCCCGGGCTAGAGTATCGCGGCCTATCGCCGGCAGTCCGGAGAGGTGGAACGGGGACCAGGGCAGGCGCCCTCACCCCTTGCACAGATCCTCTGCCGTCATGTCGGGCATCATGTCCTCGGTGAAC
The DNA here is from genome assembly GCF_015482775.1 of Kaustia mangrovi. Taxonomy (GTDB): domain Bacteria; phylum Pseudomonadota; class Alphaproteobacteria; order Rhizobiales; family Im1; genus Kaustia; species Kaustia mangrovi. The sequence goes on from NZ_CP058214.1 coordinate 1,327,573, forward strand.
CCGAAGGGTTCCACGAGCGCCAGGTGAGCGGGCGAACCGACGAAATCGGCGAGAACGCCGTTGAAGGCGTCCGCGAGATCGCGGTCCTCCTTGCGGAAGGCGAAGCCGCCATACCCCTTGACCTGCTCGCCATCGAGAACCGGATAGAATTGCGGAGTCGCCTCCAGACCGTCCTCGCCGTCGACCAGATCCTTCGCGGTGAGCGCGGTCAGGGCGACCGCGTCGATCTCGCCGGCCTTCAGGGCGTCCATGGCGAGGCCGAAATCCCTGTAGAGCGGCGCCCGGTCGGCGGGTATGCCGGTCACCAGCGCGTAATTGTATTCCACCGTCCCCGCGATCAGCCCGACGCGGGCCTCCTCATTGTCCGACACGGTGGCGAAATCGGTGAGCCCCTTCGGGTTGCCGGCCTTCACCGCGAAGGCCTCGCCCACGACATAGGTCGGATTGGAGAAGGCGACCTCGCCGCAGCGCGCCGGTGTGATGAACATGCCGGCCGCGGCGATATCGATGCTGCCGTCGCGAAGGCCCGGAATGAGCGCGCCGAACTCCACCGTCACGAAGGAGAGTTCCGCATCGGGCGCCAGCCGGGCGAGCACGGCGCGGGCGATCTCGGGCGCCTCGCCCGTGATCTCGCCATCCGGCCCGCGATAGCCATAGGGCGCCTCGCCGGCGACCGCGATGGTGACCTTTCCGCCCTCACGTGCGCGCTCCAGCACACCTTGCGCGGAGGCCAGCCCGGTCATGGCCAGCACCGAGACGAGCCCTGCGGCAAGCCATCCCGCAGGGCGGCGGAGGAAATCCACATTCACACGCATCGCACCGTTCCTGGACGTTATGCGCCGGCCTGCCCTCCCCTTGTCCTCCGTGTCTTAACGCACGGTGATACAGGTGCATGGCGCTATGGAGTTGACCTTGTGGGACACGCTGCCGAGCAGCAGTGCGCCGATATCGCCGAGCCCGCGGCTCCCCATCACGATGGCGTCGGCCTTGTGCTGCTGGGCGATCTCCACGATGGTGCGGGCGGGATGCCCGCGTTTGACCTCGGAGGTCACACTGTCGATCCCGGCATCCTTCGCACGCTTCACCGCCTCATCCGTGAACTCGCGGGCGAGCCGCTTGAGCGTGGCGTCCGGCGGTTCGATCTCCTCGCGCCCCCTCACCAGCGAATGGGTGCTCTCCAGCATGGAGTGATGCCGGTAGACGCTCGTCATGACGAGGGACGACCCGTAATGCTTGGCAAGGTCCACGGCGGTGTCCACGGCCTTGTAGGAGTGATCGGACCCGTCGACGGCGACGACAATCGTCTGGAACATGGCGGCTCCCCCATCAGCGGAAGGCGAGGTCGCGCAGGAACAGCGCGATCTGCGGGAACACGATCAGCAGAACGGATGCCGTCAGCAGCATGATGATGAAGGGCGGCGTGCCCCTGATGACGTCCATATAGGGCCGTCTGAAGATCGCGATGGCGGTGAAGATGTCGCAGCCGAATGGCGGTGTCGCCGACCCGATGGCCACCTGGAGCGTGATGATCGTGCCGACGAGGACGGGATCGAGGCCCGTGGCCTGCACGATGGGTGCGAAGATCGGGACCAGGATCAGGATCACCACGATCGGGTCGACGAACATGCAGCCGATGAAGAAGGCGATGGAGATCGCGATCAGCACCATGGTTGGCCCGGCCTCGGCCAGCCCGAGGGCGCCGAGGATGGCCTGCGGGATCTGGGCGAAGGAGATCGTCCAGGAAAACGCCGCGCCGGCCCCCACGAGAATGAACACCACCGCCGTGATGAGCCCCGTCGACAACGCGATGGCCGGAATGTCGGAGACCTTGAGCGAGCGGAAGATGAGCACTTCGAGGACGAAGGCGTAGAGCACCGAGACGGAGGCCGCCTCCGTGGGGCTGAAGATGCCGCCATAGATGCCGCCGATGATGATCACCGGGAAGCCGAGCGGCCAGATGGCACGCCGCATGGCGGTCAACCGCTCGCCCCAGGTCGCCTTGGGATCGGTCGGGATGTCGTGGATCGTCGCATAGACGATGGAATAGGCGGCGAACATCATGAGGATGAGCACGCCCGGCCCGATGCCGGCGATGAACAGCTCGGCGATGGAGGTGCCCGAGACCACGCCATAGATGATCATGCCGATGCTCGGCGGGATCAGGAAGGCGATGTCGGAGGCGTTGATGGCGAGCGCCATCACGAAGCTGTCCTTGTAGCCCGCCTTCAGCATCTTCGGGCGCAAGGGCCCGCCAATGGCGACGACCGTGGCCTGGGTGGAGCCGGAGACCGCGCCGAACAGCGTGCAGGCCGCCGCCGTGGTCACCGCGAGCCCGCCGCGCACATGGCCCACGAAGCGCATCACCAGATCGAGCAGCCGGTCGGCGGAATGGCCCTTGGTGATGATGTCGGCGGCGAGGATGAACATCGGCACCGCGATGAGCGCGGACGGCTTCACCCCGCCGATCATCTGCTGGATGATGATCTCCGGCTTCATCATGCCGCCGAAGAAGGCGAAGAAGCCCAGAAGCGCCGCCCCGATCAGGGGGATGAGCATGGGAAAGCCCAGCAGCAGCAGCACGATCATGAGCGACAGCATGGCCGTTGTCATCGATCGGCCCTCCCCTTGCCGTTGGTCTCCCCGTCCGCGCTGTCGGGCATCTCTCCCGGCGCGACGGCGGCCGCCTTGGCCAGGTCGTCGGGCTCCACGCCGGCGACTTCCGCCTCGTCATAGGCGTCGACCTGCTCGTAGGAGATGTAGACGTCGCGGCTTCCCAGGTTCTTCGTCACCGTCAGCACATACTGGATGCCGGTGATCACGAAGCCGACGGGCACCCAGATATAGGTCAGATAGAGCGGCAGGCGCAGGGCCGGCGTCACCTTGCCGAGATTGGCCACGCGCGAGACATAGAGGAAGGAGTAATAGGCCAGCACGAACATGATGGCCGCCGTGACCCCCGCGATCAGGATCATCAGCGCCTTGCGGTTGCGGTCGCTGAGCTGGTCGTAGACCGCCGACATGCGGATATGCCGGCCCTTGCGCGCGGCATAGCCGAGCCCCACGAAGGTCACCAGCACGATCAGGAACTGGTTCAGCTCCTCGGAGAAGTAGATGCTCTGGGCGAAGACGAACCGCCCGACCACATTGCCGATGGAGTTGACCGCCATCAGGATGACGCCGGCGGCGAGCACGAAGGCCTCGAACCGGGCGATTGCTCTGTCGATCAAGGAAAGGACGCGCATTATCCCCTCAAGCCCCTCCCGGCGCTTGCAGCCCGGCGGGCTTCCAGACCGTGGCCGCCTTGTCCGGCATGCCGTGGACCCTCCCGTCCGATCCGTCTGCTCTCCGCCCCGACGGTCCAGCCGGCGATATCCGCCGCGCCCGTCCCCCGGGACCACATCATTCGACCCTCATTGAGACGGTTCCCCCATTCTTGAATCATGTCAAGTTATAGATTGTCATGATATTTTCGTCCCCCTGTTTTCCGCCGGAACACGCTTTCAGAGTTCAGAGCATCCGGAACACACGATCCAGGGTGGTCTTTCCGACGGAAACCGCACGAAGAGACAACCGGAGCGAGACGTCATGGGCGAAGCCGGCAAAATTGTGATGAAACAATGATTGTCTTGATATGAGGACAATTGCTCGCTTAGGCTATTTCGATCTTGGGGTGAAAGGGGACATGGCCGTGCAGACACCGCCGCGTGCCGACCGCGATCGCCCCTGATGCAATCACCACAATTCATGACCCCTTGAGGCGGCAAATCAGGAAGGCACAAGGACCATGACACGATTCCCAACGAGCAAATTCGCAACGGTCGTCGCGGCCGCAGTCGGCGCGGTAATGATGAGCCAGGCCGCGGTTGCGGAGGAATGGAAGTTCGCGATCGAGGAGATCACGGGCAGCGTCCAGGACCGCTATGCCCAGGAGTTCAAGCGCCTTGTCGAGGAGAAGACCGACGGCGAGGTGACGGTCACCGTCTATCCCTACGGCACGCTCGGCACCTCCGCCGACCTGACCGAGCTGGTCACCCAGGGCGCGCTTCAGTTCGCCAACGCCTCGCCGGGCCATCTCGGCACGCTGGTGCAGGAGATCCAGGTATTCTCCGTGCCCTATCTGCTCTCCGACAACAACGAGGCCAACAAGAAGGTCCTGAGCGAGAGCGAGGTCATCTACGACACGCTCGGCTCCGACTTTGAGGAGAAGGGCCTGAAGCTCCTCACCATGTATCCGGAAGGCGAGATGGTCTGGACGACCAACAGGGAGATCCGCAAGCCGGAGGATTTCGACAACTTCAAGATGCGCACCATGGTCTCGCCCATGCTGATCGAGGCCTACAAGGCCTTCGGCGCGAGCCCGACGCCCATGCCCTATGGCGAGGTCTATGGCGGGCTGCAGCTCAAGCAGATCGACGGCCAGGTGAACCCGATCTTCGCCATCGAGGAGATGAAGTTCTACGAGGTCACCGACTACATGATCTGGGCCGGCCAGCAGCAGTTCACGACCACGGTCGTCACCGGCGCGGACTTCTATAACGGCTTGTCGGACGAGCGCCGCAAAATGCTCGACGAGACCGTCGCGGAGCTCAGCGACTACATCTTCAAGGTCCAGGACGAGTACAACAAGGAACGGCTGGAGAAGATCAAGAAGGCCAAGCCGGACATGAAGATGATCGAGCTCACCGACGAGGAGAAGGCCGTCTTCGAGAAGGCCGCCATGCAGGCGCGCGAGAAGTTCATCGAGATGACCGGCGACAGCGGCAAGAAGATCCTCAACGACCTCGAGGCCGAGATCAAGGCGGCCGAGAAGGAAGCCGGGGGGAACTGACCCCACGCGCCATCAGGCGAGGTATCGCACACAAGGGTCGGGCACGGACGGTGCCCGGCCCTTTTTCGTGCAGGGCCGCCGCGTCCGCAGGCCAGCGGTTCCGACACCCGGACCACACCGGCTCCGGCGCGCTTTCCGGACATATCGCGGCATCATAAACATACCATCCAGAATGCATGTAAGTATGCGAACTGCACATCAAACCGGCACATAATGCCCAATATAACGCCGATCATCGGGATTGACTCTGAAAACAAAAACATTCTAACTGGAATGCAAATGGAGACGCATGTGGCCAGAACCCAACCGCGACGGACACAGGAAGAGCGCAGCGCCGAAACCAGACGCCTCCTGCTCGAGGCCACGCTCGATTCGCTCATCGAGATCGGCTACGCCAACAGCTCCACCCAGCGCATCGTCGAACGCGCCGGCGTCACCCGCGGCGCCCAGATCCACCACTATCCCAGCAAGCAGGCCCTCGTGGTCGCCGCCACGGAGCATCTGTTCCAGGGCTTCGTCGACGAGGTCGCGCCGCTCGCCGCCGCCATGCGCGAGAACGAGCTGACCCTCGACGGCTTCGTGGAGCGGATGTGGGAGAAGTTCTTCGCCGGACGCTTCTTCTACGCCTCGCTGGAGCTGATCGTGGCCGCACGCAGCGACCCGGCGCTCAAGGACCAGCTCATCCCGCTGATCCGCCGCCTCCATCGCGGGCTCGACGACATCTGGTACCGCTATTTCCGCGGCACCGACATCTCGCCCGCGCGCGTCGACACGCTGCTCAACATGACCCTTTGCCTGTTCCGCGGCATGGCCGTCCAGGCGGTCTTGCGCGAGGACCCGGCCTATTACCGCGAGCTGCTCGACGCCTGGAAGGAGATCCTGTCGCGCATGGTCACCGAACAACGCGAAGCCGGCACCGTGACCACGCAGTAGCGCGTGCCAAGACGACCGGGGGCACCGCACCGGCGTCCGCACGGGACCTCGACGGCCCCGTGCGACGTCCTCGAATTTCTGGTTTGGGAGGGTTGAGAATGACAGTGAAGTCCCTGCTCATCGCCGCGGCGGCGAGCCTTGCACTCGCCGTGCCATCCGCATTGGCCGACGACACGACGGGCCTGACGAAGGATACCATCAAGGTCGGCGTGCCCGGGCCGTTCACCGGCGACGCGTCCAGCTATTCCAAGGCGGAGATCGGCCTCGACGCCTTCTACAGGCACATCAATGACGAGGGCGGCATCCATGGCCGCAAGATCGAGGTGATCAAGGCCGACACCGCCTGCAACGAGGCGCGCGGCATCGCGGCGGCGAAGAAGCTCATCCATCAGGACGAGGTCTTCATGATCCACGGCAATTCCTGCTCCGGCGTCGCGCTCGCCATGAAGCCGACCATCGAGGAGGCCGGCGTGCCCTGGATGATCGCCCATGCCGTCGCCGACAAGCTCTCCACGCCGGTGGTGAAGACCATCTTCCACGGCGTGCCGACCAGCCGCGACGCGGGCACCTTCATGGCCAAATACGCCATGAGCCGTCCGGACACCAAGCGGATCGCCATCGTCGCCCACTCCAACGAATGGGCGCAGAGCTACCGCCGGCCGCTGGTGGAATCCCTCGACGAGGATCACGGCATAGAGCCCGTGCTCGACATGACCATGGAACGCGGCTCGACCGACGCCACCCCGCAGATCCTCAAGATCCGCCAGGCCGATGTCGACTTCGTCATGGCCATCCTCTACGAGGCGGAAACCGCCATCTTCCTGCGCGACGCCCAGAAATACGGCCTCGACGTCACCATTCTCGGCGGCTACGGCACGGATCTGGAGAACACGCTCAAGCGCGTCGGCGACAAGGACGCGGTGAAGAACTACCAGGTGCTCCACATGTTCCAGAACGTGCTCGGCGAGGGCGATCTGAAGACATGGGGCGACGTCATCCACAAATACTATCCCGACGAGAAGCTGACCGCCTTCAGTTTCGCCGGCATCGGCAGCGCCATCGCGATGGCCAAGGCGCTGGAGGCGGCCGGACCCGACCTCACCCGGGAGAAGCTCGTCGCCGAGCTCGACAAGATCCGCGATCTCGATACGGGCGTCCTCGCCTCCGACGTGACCTTCACGCCCGAGGACCATGCCGGCGCCAAGGATTCCGGCGTCGCCGCCTTCGACGAGAATGGCGACATCGTGATCTACCGCAGCTGGGGCCAGCCGTTCTGACGGCGCGATCCGGCAATCGACACCATTCCGCCCCGCTCTTTCGGGCGTCACGAATGCCCCCGGTCGACGCCGGAATTGGGGGCGGAATGGTGACTGTCGGCAAATGAAAGCCTACTCCGGAACCGGAAGGTTGAACCGAGGATGATCGCACAGCTTGTCCTGAGCGGCCTGTCGCAAGGCGCGATCTATGCGCTGGTCGCACTGGCCATGACGGTGCTCTACCGCGCGACCACCGTCGTCAATTTCGGCCATGGCGACATGGTCATGGCGGGCGCCTTCGCCGTCTATGTCATGGTGCTCTATCTGGGCCTGCCCTATATCGCGGCGGCCTTCATCGCGCTGGCCCTCATGTTCGCGCTCGGCATGGCCGTCGACCGCGGCCTCGTCAAGCCGGCACGCCACGGGCCGCATATCGCGCTCGCCATGATGAGCATCGCGGTCGGCTATTTCCTGCGCGGGGTCGCGCGCTCGCTATGGGGCCGCGAGGTGCTGCCCATGCCGCGCGTCTTCGACATCCCGCCGATCTTCCTGGGCGATCTCGTCATCACCGGCGATGCCATCGTCATACTGGGCGCGGTGACGGTGCTGGTCGCGGCCTTCTTCCTCGTCTTCTACCGCACCAATGTCGGCAAGCTCATCCAGGCCGTCTACCAGACCGAGCGCGGCGCGGCGCTGATCGGCGTCAATGTCGCCCGCTTCCATGCGGTCATGTGGGGCGTGGCCGCCGCCATGGGCGCCATTGGCGGCATCCTCATCGCGCCGGTCACCCTGCTCTATCCCGATATGGGAGCGAACCTCCTCATCCATTCCTTCGCGGCCATGACGCTCGGCGGCTTCGGCTCGCTCGGCGGGGCGATCGTGGGCGGCCTCCTGCTCGGCATCTCCGAACAGCTTCTGGGCGCCTATGTCTCGACCGCGCTGATCGACGTGACCGCCTATATCGTCATCATCGCCGTCCTCGTCATCCGCCCCGTCGGCCTGTTCGGCCGGCAGGCCGTGGTCAAGGTGTGAGCGCGCCCATGACGGACACCGACACATCCCCCTTGAACGCGACACGCAAGCCGGCCTCGCCGGAGCGCGGGGACGCCCATCGCTGGCTCTTCTATCTGGTGCCGGTCGCCGCCCTCGCCGTGCCGTTCCTGTTCAACGACTATCTGCAATATGTCGCGAACCTCATGCTGGTCTACGTGCTGGTCGCGGTCGGCTTCAACATCGTGCTCGGCAATCTGGGCCAGCTCGCCTTCGCCAATACGGCCTTCTTCGGCATGGGCGCCTATGCGACCGGGCTCCTGATGGCGAAGCTCGCCGTGCCGTTCTGGATCGCCATATGGGCGGGCGGGCTTGCCGGCGCGCTGGCCGGCTTCCTCGCCTCCGCCGCCGCCCTGCGCGGTATCCGCATGTATTATCTGGCGATCATGACGCTGGCCTTCGGCGAGCTCATGCGCTGGACCTACATCCATGCGGAAGCGGTCACGGAAGGCTCCTCCGGCCTCGGCGTGCCCACGGCGACCGTCTTCGGCATCCCGCTCGACACCGAGGCCGCCCGCTTCTACGTCTTCCTGGCCATCGTGACCCTGGTGGTCAAGGCGACCGCCAACCTGCTGCGCTCGCGCGTGGGCCGCGCCTTCCAGGCCATCAAGGACAACGAGCTGGCCACCGCCGCGCTCGGCATTCCGACGAGCCGCTACGTGATCCTCGCCTTCGTGTGGAGCGGCGCGGTGGTCGGCATCGCCGGCGGCATGTTCGCCATAGCGCTCGGCCGGGTCGTGCCGGAGAGCTTCAACCTCCTGGAGCTCATCATGCATTTCGCCATGGTCATGGTCGGCGGCGTCGGCTCGCTTGCCGGCAGCGTGCTCGGCGGCGTGGTCATCACCGCCGCCCCGGAGCTGTTCCGCAGCTATCCGGGCATGCAGGAGCTGTTCCTCGCCGTGCTCATCGCCTTCGTCCTCCTGTTCATGCCCAGGGGGCTCGCGAGCCTTCTGGCGCGCGTCTCGCCGCTGTTCCGCGAGCGGTTCTACCGGGAGTGAGACATGCTTGAAGTCCGCGACCTCTCCGTCCAGTTCTCCGGCCTGAAGGCGCTCACCGACGTCTCGCTCGACGTCGCCCCCGGCGAGGTGAAGGCGCTGATCGGACCGAACGGGGCGGGCAAGACCACGCTGTTCAACGCCATTACCGGCTATGTGCGCCCCACATCGGGCCGCGTCGCGCTCAATGGCGAGGAAATCCAGGCGCTCACCGCCCACGAGATCGCCGCCAAGGGTGTGAGCCGCACCTTCCAGAATGGCGGGCTGTTCGGCGAGATGACGGTGCTGGAGAACGTGCTGACCGGCCTTCACGCGGAAATCCCCGCCGGCGTCCTCGGCACACTTCTCGGCCTGTCGTCCGCACGCCGGGCCGAGCGCGAGGCGGTCGCCCGCGCCCGCCGGCTGCTCGACCTCATGGATATCGCCCACATGGCCGACCAGCCGGTCAGGGACCTCTCCGGCGGCCAGCAGCGCATGGTGGAGATCGTGCGCGCGCTCGCCACCGAACCGCCGCTCCTCATGCTGGACGAGCCCGCCGTCGGGCTCGCCCCGCCGGTGCGCACCCAGCTCATGGAGATCGTGCGCCGGCTCGCCGGCGAGGAAGGCGTCGGCATCGTGCTCATCGAGCACGCCATCGACCTCGTCATGAAGGGCGCCGACCGCATCGTCGTGCTGGCCGCGGGCCAAGTGATCGCGGAAGGCACGCCCGACGAGGTGCGCCAAAACCAGGACGTGCTGGAGGCATATCTCGGCCATGCGTGAGACCGTTCTGACCGTTGCCGGCCTTAAGGTGACCTATGGCAAGAAGGAAATCCTGCGCGGCGTGGACTTCACGGTCGCGCGCGGCGAGGTCGTCACCCTGCTCGGCGCCAATGGCAGCGGCAAGTCGAGCTCGCTCAACGCCATCACCGGCTTCGTGAAGCCCGTGGGCGGCAGCGTGACGCTCGAGGGAACCGACATCGCCGGCCTGCCGCCGCACCGCACCTTCGCGCACGGCGTCGTGCAGGTGTCGCAGGCCCGAGACATCTTCCCCGACATGGCCGTGGAGGACAATCTGCGCCTCGGCGCCCTCCTGAGGCGGGAGGTCCGGGCGGCAGACGAGCTCGAGCGGGTCTATTCCTACTTCCCGCGCCTGAAGGAGCGCCGCCGCCAGCATGCGCGCACCCTGTCCGGCGGCGAGCAGCAGATGCTGGCGGTCGGGCGCGCGCTGATGAGCCGGCCGAAGATCATGCTGCTCGACGAACCCTCCGGCGGCCTCTCCCCGCAATTCGTGAACGAGGTGGCGGAGATCATGCTGAAGCTCAAGGGCGACGGTGTGCCCATGCTCATCGTGGAGCAGAACCTCCATCTGGCGTTCGCCGCCGCCGACCGCTTCATCATCCTGCGCGACGGCGAGATCCTCGAGGGCGGGCGCGTCGACGCGCTGCCGGAGAACCACGAGGACATCGTGCGCACCATCTACCTCTAGGGCTCCCGCCCTCCGCAGTCCCTCCGACAAGCCAAGGAAAACGCTTCATGACCGCCGCCAGCCTGCACGACGACGCCATCGTCATAGACGGCCTGATCATCTCCAACTGGAGCCGCGACGTCTTCGAGGACATGCGCCGCGGCGGGCTGACCGCCGCCAATTGCACCTGCTCGGTCTGGGAGGGCTTCACCGACACCATGCGCAATATCGCGCGCTGGAAGGAATGGTTCCGCGCCCATGGCGACCTGATCTGCCAGGTCCGCACGACAGACGATATCCGCCGCGCCAAAGAGGACGGCCGGACCGGCATCATACTGGGTTTCCAGAACGTCTCCGCCTTCGAGGACGATCTCGGCTATATCGAGCTGTTCAAGGATGTCGGCGTCGGCATCGTGCAGATGGCCTACAACACGCAGAACTTCGTCGGATCGGGCTGCTACGAGACGCGCGACAGCGGGCTGTCCGATTTCGGCCGCGAGGTGGTCGCGGAGATGAACCGCGTCGGCATTCTCTGCGATCTCTCCCATGTCGGCAGCCGCACCTCGCGCGAGGTGATCGAGGCGTCGGAGAAACCCGTCGCCTATTCCCACTGCCTGCCGGCGGGGCTGAAGGCGCATCCGCGCAACAAGACGGACGAGGAGCTGCGCTTCATCGCCGAGCGCGGCGGCTTCGTGGGCGTGACCATGTTCCCGCCCTTCCTGCCCAAGGGTCCGGACTCCACCGTCGACGACTATGTCGCCGCGATCGACTATGTGACGAACATCGTCGGCGAGGACGCCGTCGGCGTCGGCACGGACTTCACGCAAGGCCAGCCGCCCGAATTCTACGACTGGCTCGTCCACGACAAGGGCCGCGCCCGCAAGCTCACCGATTTCGGCACGATCAGGAATCCGGACGGCATCGCCACCATCGGCGACTTCCCGAACCTCACCGCCGCCATGGAGCGCGCCGGCTGGCCGGAGCGCCGCATCCGCGGCGTCATGGGCGAGAACTGGCTGAGACTCCTGGGCGACGTCTGGGGCTGACCCCCCCCGTTCGCTCGGGCGGAAGGCGCCCCCGGAGGGCCTCAGTAGTCCCATTCCACGCCGATGCCGACCTTGCTCGAGCCGTCCGAGCCGACCTCGCCGCGGGCCTTGATGGTCCGGGTGAGGTTCAGGTCGATGACGGCGCGGCTGGAGCCGGCGGTCGTGCCCTGCTGCACGCCGACATAGAGATTGTCGTCGATATAGCGGCCCGCGGAGACGGCGGCTCCGCCCTCTTCCGTCGAGGTCACGTCGAGCACGTCGACGCCGAGCTCCTTGCGCACATTGTCGAGCACGCCCGGCCCGGAGCCGCCGACACCGCCGAGACGGGCCGCCTCCGCGCCGAGCTGGGCGATCTGGAAGGCGGAGAGCTGGTCGACCGGCCTGTCGAAGAGCAGGCGCGCCAGCACCTCGTCCTGCGGCAGGCTGGGCGAGGATTCGAAGCGGAACCGCGGGTTGGCGGCACCGCCCGTGACGAAGACGGTGATCGTCGCGCTGGAGGTCGTCGTCTGCGCCTCGAAATCGAGGATCGGATCGAACGACCCATCGAAGTCGACCAGCCCGCGCGAGAAGGTCAGGCGCCGCCCGAGCAGCGCCAGCGTACCGTCGCGCATCCGGAACCCGCCATCGACGACCGGGTCCGATGCCGGTCCCTTCATGGTCAGCGCGCCGCCCATGACCACGTCGAGCCCGCGCCCGCGGATGAAGACCCGGTTGCCGGCATCGACGGTGAGATCGAGCATCACCTGGAGCGGCTCGCCGCCCTCCTCGTCGTCGCCCCTGAGCTCCTTGTCCTGCGCGCGCACGGCCTCTGGCGCGTTGCGATGCTTCACGTCGAGCGTCGCTATGCTGGCGGGCAACCCGTCGGGAATGCTGATGAGCGTGCGCCCGAGCGTGATGCGCCCGGCGATCTCGGGCCGCGAGGCGAGCGGCCCCGTTACCGTCAGATCCGTGTCGAACGAGCCGTCGACGAGATTGTTGTTGGTCTTCAGGCGCACGTCGCGGCCGGTGATCTTGAGGTCGGCGGGAATGCCGTCTGCGGGGTCGAGCCCGACGGTGCCGGACACGGTGAGCTGGCCGTTGCCCTCCGTCTCCGCGGTAATGTGGTCGATGGCCAGCGCCCTCCTGGTGACGTTGGCGCTCATCCTGAGATTCTGCAGATCCGTCCCGGACTGGGGATCGCGGATCCGGCCGCCGCCGGACGACAACTGCCCGGAGATATCGGGATCGGCCATGGCGCCCGCGACCTTGAGATCGATATCGAGCCCGCCCTCGAAGGTCGAACCGCGCGCGGCCATGACGCCATTGGCGAGCGAGAGCGGCAGCGTTCCGCGCACCGCGATATCGAGCGCGCCGTCCGGGTCCATGGGCACCGAGCCGGTGACGTTGAGCGACATGTCCGGAATGCCGGTGACGCCCACATCGACACCCACGCGGTCCTTCTGCGTCTCGCCCTTCGCGGAGATCGCCATGGCCGGAACGCCGGCATCGCGCATGGCCGCCACCGACGCGCCCGTCCAGTCGAGCGCATAGGCGATCTGCGGCGCGGACGCCGCGCCCTTGACACTCACCGTGCCGGACATGGTGCCGGCGGGGTCGAGCCCTTCGGCGAAAGCGCCGGCCAGTGCCATGGGCAGCCGGTCGATCCGCGCGGAAAGGTCGAGCGACTCGCCGGCCGAGCCCTCCACCGCGATCCGCCCGTCGCCCGCCGCCACCACCGTGCGCGACAGCCGGACCGTGCCGCCATCGACGACGATGCGGGACGGCTCGGCGAGCGTCGCCACAATCCCGCGCGTCGCGGCCCGCATGCGCTCCAGATCGACGGTCACGACGGACTGCGCCACGCCGATCCGCCCGGCGGCGGAAATATCGGCGTCGGAGACCGTGCCGTCGACGCCAACGCGCGTCGCCCCGCTGTCGGCCTCCGCCGTCACGGCGAGCTTCGGAATGACGAGGCCACCCGCATCGATATCCGCGAGATCGACCCGACCGTTCGCCACGGGTGCCGCGAGCGCATTGTCGACCCGCGCGTCGATGACCGCCTCGCCGACCGTCGTCGTGCCGGCCCGCACGGCATTCGCCTTGCCGGAGACGACGAGGCGCTGGCTGCCGTCGGCGACCTTGCTGAGGGTCGCCTCCAGATCGAGCGCGCCGGCGAGATCCTGCCCGGCAATAGCCTCGAAGGTGGACAGATCGGGCACGGCGAGCACGAGATTTCCGCCCATCTCTCCGTCGCTCGCCCGCGATGCCGCGCCGGAGACATGGGCCGCCGCATAGGTGAGGTCGAGCCCGCGCACGCCGAATGAGCCGTCCTTGGCGAAACTGATATGCCCCTTGCCGTCCAGCGCCTCGCCGGCGAAGCGCGCGGCAATGCTGAGCGGGCCCTCCATGGCCGACAGCGACCCCTCGCCGGTGAAGCGGACGGCCGGTTCCTCCACGCTCTGCCCGTTGATCTCCACGCGCTCGCCCGTCACCGACAGGGTCAGGCCGGCCTCGTCGCTCGTCCCCTCGATCCCGACCTCGAGATCGACCGCGCCGGCCAGCGACGGGCTCACCTTGGACAGGTCGCTCAGCGTGCCCGTCGCGGCGAGGTCCGCCGTCGCATCGTCGATCGCGCCGTTGATCCGGACGGTCATGGATGGCGCGGTGAGATCGAAATCGTCGAAACTGATATCGGTGTCGGCCGTGCGGGCGACGCCGCCGGTGAGCGTCACCTCCCCGGCCAGCAGGCCGTCCACGGCCTCGGTGCCGGTGGCGACATTGTCCGCGCGCCCGTCGAGATTAAGGGAGAAGGCCGATCCGTCGAGCGCGGCGCGCCCGGTCCCGCTCAGGGTCACCGCTCCGGACAGGGGCTGGCCGGCAAGGCCGGAAAACGCCTTCAGATCCTTGCTCTCCAGCGCCACCGTGCCGTCGACACCATCCGGTGTCACGGTGCCGGTGAAGCTCGCCGTCGCCGTGCCGGCATCGAGCTGCAGGTCCTCAAGCTCCGCACCGCCGTCGACCGTGCGCACCATGCCGGACAGGAAGATGTCCGAGCCCACCGCCTGCGCGAAGGCCGGGTCGCTCGCCGCAATACCGTTCACACGGACCGCGAGCGAGAGGTCCGAGGCGAGCTGGGCGGGAAAACCCGCACCGGTCTCGCGCTCGCCCGTCGCCCGGACCTCGATGCTCTCCACCTCCCCCTGCGCTGCGGCGACATCGGACAGCGTCACGCGGTAGTCGACGCGGTCCGGCGCATCGCCCTGCCCGATCATCGCCGTGATCTGGCCCGCGCCGACGCGAATCGGCTCGCCGCCCGGAACGGGAAGCTCCACCGGCGCATCCGTTCCGCCGATCAGGAACAGGTTGGCATTGAGCGTCCGGATCTCGCCGGACAGGGTCGCAACGCCGGAGAACAGTCCGGCCACCGTCTCGCCGGTAAAGCTCGTGTCGCGAAGCGTCACCGTGTCGTCGTCGCCGATCAGCGCTTCGGCCTCGATCACGCTGTTGCCGCCGAACAGCGGTGCGGCGTCTTCCGGCATGAGCACATCGAGGCGCGACTCCAGATGCGCGGTCAGCCGGCGCCCCCCTTCTGCGCGGGCAATCCGCGCATTGCCGCTGGCGAGCGACACGTCCCCCGCCTCCACGGCGAGCGTGGCGTTCCAGTCATCGAGCGTGCCGTCGCCATCCACCCGGGCACGCATTTCCGGAGATCCGGCAAGGCCGAGCGCGCCCGCGATCAGCCCGCCCTGCGGCTCGCTCGCATCGAGCTTCACGGTCAGGTCGCCACCCTCCGGGCGATAGGCGAAACGGCCCGCGACCTTGCCGCCCGCGCCGTCGAGGCGGTTGATGTCCACCTCGCCGCTGAGCCCGTCGGCGGGGCTTGCCAGCGTCGCGCTCGCGGTCAGGTCGAGCCTCGCCGCCGTGCCGACGACGGGCTCGCCGAGATCGAGCTCGGCGATATGGGCCCTGCCGAGCACGACCTTGACCGGCAGGCCGGTACCGCCGCCGGAGCTGTCCGCCGGAGCCTCCCCGCCGCTCGCGGGCGTGCGCGCCACCGCGACGCGCTCGACATCCACGAGGTCGACGGCGAGCGTGCCGCCGAGAAGCGCGCTCGGCCGCCAGTCCACGGTCGTCCGGCCGACCGTCAGCCATTCGCCCTCGCCATCGCCGACGGCGACGCCGGCGACCTCGAAGCGCGACAGGAGATTGCCGCTGACCCTGCCGACCTTGAGGGAAAGGTCCGGCCCCGACGCCGCACCCTCGATCACGCGCACGAGCATGTCGCGGCCCGGCTGGGTCGCGACAAGGCCGGCGACGGCCCCGGTGAACAGCACGAGAAGCACGCCGAGCGCGATCAGGATCTTCGCGAGGAGTCTCATCTAGAAAGCCTGGCCCAGTCCGACATAGAGAGCGAAATCCGGATCGTCCTTGTCCGGCGAGAGCGGAACCGCAAAATCGAGGCGGATCGGCCCGAAGGACGTATGGTAACGCAATCCGAGCCCGACGCCGATCTTGAATACCATGTCTGAGCCCGGATAGGGGCTTTCCGACACCGCGCCGAGATCGACGAAGGGCACCAGCCCGATCGACTCCGTGATGCGCGCCCTGAACTCCGCGGAGGCCTCCAGCAGGCTGCGCCCGCCGACGACGTCGCCATCGAGCCGCGGGCCGACATTGCGATAGGCATAGCCGCGAATCGACCCGCCGCCGCCGGCGAAGAACCGCCGGTCGGGCGGCACGTTCTCGATGCTCGTTCCCGCGATGAAGCCCGCCGCCACACGCCCGGCGAGGATATAGCGCTTCTTCTCGTCGAGGGCGAGGTAGGTCGAGGCATCGGCACGGCCGAGCACGAAGGTGTGGATGTCCTTCACGTCGAGGAACGGCACGAGCTGGAAGACCGCGCGCATGCCCTTCGTCGCGTTGAGCGGGTTGTCCCGCGTGTCGTAGGCCACGTTGGCGGGCACGCCGACGAGATTGTACCGGTGCGTGCCGAAGGCGTCCTCGGCCTTGGAGACCTGCCCCTCCACGCCGAGGCTGGCGGTGAGGTACTTGTCGAAGCGATGCGTGAGGCCGACGGCTGTGAAGATGCCGGTGCTCTTGTAGGCTTCCGGATGCTCGCGGACCGCCTTCACGCTGGCGGTGAGATCGGTGTCGGGGTCGAAAATGCCCGGCTTGGTGAACTGTGCGCCGACCTCGTATTCGAGATTCGACATCCCGCCATTGCCGAGCTGGGACACGGCCGCGTTCAGCCGCAGTTTCTCCGCCTCGCCGAACAGGTTGCGGTGGCCCCAGTAGACTTCCGCGCCGCCGCCGTCGATGCTCGACCAGTTCGCCGACGCGCCGACGAAGCGCCGCTTCTTCTCCTCCACCGACACCGTGACCGGCAGGCCGCCGGTGGCGTCGAGATGATCGCCCTCGCGGATGCGGATGGTCTCGAACACGTCGAGCTGGCTGATCCGCTCGCGGGCGCGCTTGAGCACGGCTGGCGAATAGCGCGCCCCGGGCACGATGCCCGTCTGGCGCCTCACGAAATCCGGGTCCATACGCTCGGTGCCGCGGACATCCACCCTGCCGAACACCGCCAGCGGGCCGGGATCCACCACGAGCGTCACGTCGAGCCGCTTGTTGGGGTGGTCGGCGACAACCTCCTCCTGCGCGAGCTTGGCAAAGGGATGCCCCGCATCGCGCCAGGCATCGACGAGGCGCTGCCCGGCGGCGATCACGGAGGTCGACCTGGCCTCGCCGCCGCGCTTGAGACCATAGTCGGCGGGCTTGTTGCCGGGCCCTTCGGGATAGGACCGCGTCGTGCGGATATCGATCCGGCCGAAGCGGAACACAGGGCCGGCATCGATCTTCACCGCGACCCGGGCGGTCTTGCGCCCGCCACCATTGGGAATCGCCCGGATATCCTGGAGGCGCTGACCATTGATCGAGATCGCGACGGTGCCCCCGTAGCGGGCATTCTCGTAGAGCGCCGCGACGAGGCGGGCGCGGTCGGACATGGCGCGCGAGACGAGCGCCGCCATGTCGGGCGGCACCTCATCCTTCATCGTGTGGAGAATGGAGGCCGCCTGCAGCGTGTCCTTGAGGTCGGAGTCGAGCGGCGTCACGTCGAAGCGCAGCGTATAGGAAACCGCATCCGGCGGCAGCTCCTTGGGCTCCTCCTCCCCGAACAGCCGGATGCCGAAGATCTCCAGCGCCGCAGCCTGCGGAGCGAAGGTCGCGACAAGCAGGACGACGGCCAGAGCCCGGACGCATATGGTTGCCGTCTCTCTCAGTGTCTGCCCCTTCTTCCCCGACGCCGCACAACCTGCGAACCGAACCATACAACTCCGCTCGCGTCAGCCAACCCTTAGCCGACACGGCGGAAACCTCGCAAGATACCCGAAATGCCCTGTACGGACAGCGGAAAACCGGTCCGGAACGGACGGCGTCCCCCTGCAACCCGGGCGCGCGCCCCCCCAACCGGTCGCTTCCTATCATGCACCAACGTTCAGCATACGTCATCTTAGCAGTTCAAATTCCAGGCAATCGTGGTTTACACTCCGTTCTATCTGGGCCCCGTATGGCGCGCGATTCCAAATGGCCGCCGCCAGCCTTTCGGCAGACACGCCGAGCCGGGGGAAATTTAAGGGGCTTGTCTTCGGCAACTGGCGCAGGGCATGTTGGCCGCCCAACGCTATCCTGCACATATTTGCCGAAACCGTATCCATGGAGGGGGGGACTTGACGGGACCTTCAGCATTCTGCCGCAGCGTGGCCGGCTTTGCCATTGCAGCGAGCCTGTCCATCGGGCTGGCGCCAATGGCTGCCGCACAAGGCTCGGGCGACAAGTCCGCATCCGCGCCCGCCGTCGTCGTCGCGCCGGTAACCACGCAGGACGTGACCCGGTCCGCCGAATTCGTCGGTCGTATCGAGGCCATACAACAGGTCGACATCCGCGCCCGGGTCGAAGGCTTCCTCGACAAGGTCGAGTTCGTCGAGGGTTCCACGGTCAAGCAGGACACTCCGCTCTATCTCATCGAGCAGGACACCTACCAGGCCCAGGTGGACACCGCCAAGGCGACCATCGCATCGGCCAAGGCCCAGCTCGCCAGCGCCGAGGCCGCGCGCAAGAACGCGTCGCTGGAGCTCGAGCGGCGCAAGGAGCTGCTCCAGTCCGGCACCGTCTCCCAGGCCACCGTCGACGATTTCCAGGCCAAGTACGACGAGGCCCAGGCGAGCGTGGAGCAGGCCCAGGCGGCCATCGAGCAGGGCCAGGCCCAGCTCAAGACCGCCAATATCAACCTGTCCTACACCAAGATCGCCTCGCCCATCACCGGCCGCATCGGCAAGACCAACCTCACGGTCGGCAATCTCGTCGGTCCCTCGACCGGGGCGCTCGCCACGGTCGTGCAGATGAACCCGATCCGCGTGGTCTTCTCCATCGCGGAGACGGACTACCTGAAGGTTCTGGACGCCAACAAGAAGGCCTCCGCGGACGAGATCAAGAAGGCGCTGACCGTCAAGCTGAAGCTCGCCGACGGCTCCACCTACGAACACGACGGCAAGATCAGCTTCATCAACAATACGGTCGACCAGCAGACCGGCACGGTCGCCGTGAGGGCCAATTTCGCAAATCCCAGGCAACTCCTCGTGCCGGGCCAGTTCGTGAATGTCGACATCCAGGTCGGCGAGCCGCAGAAGCTGCCGGTCGTGCCCGCCTCCGCGGTCCAGCAGGACCGTCAGGGCGCCTATGTCTTCGTCCTCGACAAGGACGACAAGGTGCAGGAGCGGCGTATCGAGACGGCCAAGAAGATGGCCAGCGGCTGGGCCGTGTCGAAGGGCGTCGAGAATGGCGAGCTGATCGTGGTGAGCGGCATCCAGAAGATCAAGCCCGGCATCAAGGTCGCCCCGACGAAGCAGAGCTCGGGAGGCTGAGCCCATGATTTCCGGCGTCTTCATCGACCGCCCGCGCCTTGCGCTCGTCATCGCCATCATCACCGCGCTCGCCGGCTCCCTGGCGATGCTCAACATTCCCGTCGCGCAATATCCCGACATCACGCCGCCCGTGGTGCAGATCCAGGCCGCCTATCCGGGCGCGGATGCGGAGACCGTGGCCGAAACCGTCGCAGCCCCCATCGAGGAGCAGGTCAACGGCGTCGACGACATGATCTACATGGCATCGACCTCGGCCTCCGACGGCAGCTACACGCTGAGCGTGAGCTTCGAGATCGGCACCGACGCCGACATCGCCCAGGTCAATGTGCAGAACCGCCTGGCCCTGGCGACCCCGCTCCTGCCGGAGACCGTCACGCGGCTCGGCGTGTCGGTCAGCAAACAGTCCCCGGGCTTCCTGCAGATCGTCACCATCTTCTCGCCGTCGAAATCCTATGACGAGCTGTTCCTGTCGAACTTCACCTCGATCAATGTGCGCGATGCCATCGCCCGCGTGAACGGCGTCGGCAGCGCGACGATTCTCGGCGAGCGCGACTATTCCATGCGGGTCTGGCTCAACCCCAACCGCATGGCATCGCTCGGCATCTCGCCGCAGGACATCAACAAGGCCATCCAGTCGCAGAACGTCCAGGCCGCCGTCGGCCAGATCGGCGCGCCGCCGATCTCCGACCAGCAGGCGCTGCAATACAACATCACCGCACTCGGGCTCCTGAAGACGCCGAAGGAGTTCGGCAACATCATCGTGCGCACGAACGAGGAAGGCGGGATCGTGCGCGTCCGCGACGTCGCACGGGTGGAGCTCGGCTCGAAGTCCTACAACGCGGTCAGCAAGCTCAACCGCAATCCGGCCACGACGCTCGCGATCTACCAGGCGCCGGGCGCCAACGCCCTGGCCGTGGCGGAGAACGTGCGCGCGGAGATGGAACGCCTCAAGTCGCGGTTTCCCGGCGACGTCACCTACGAGGTCGTCTACGATTCCACCGCCTTCGTGACCGCCACCATCGACGAGATCATGTACACGCTGGCGCTGACCGGCGTGATCGTGCTGCTGGTGGTCTACATCTTCCTGCAGGACTGGCGCGCCACGCTCATCCCGGCGCTCACCATCCCGGTCTCGCTGATCGGCACCTTCGCCGTCCTGCTGGCTCTGGGCTATTCGGCGAACACCGTCACGCTGTTCGCGCTCATCCTGGCGATCGGCCTCGTCGTGGACGACGCCATCGTGGTGACCGAGAACGTCCAGCGCATCATGGAGGAGAATCCGGGCACCACGCCGAAGGAGGCCTCGCGGCAGGCCATGATGCAGGTGACCGGCCCGATCGTCGCCACGACCTTGGTGCTGATCGCCGTCTTCGCGCCGGTCGCGTTCCTGCCCGGCATCACCGGTCAGCTCTACCGCCAGTTCGCGGTGACGATCACGGCGGCGGTGGTGCTGTCCTCCATCAACGCGCTGACCCTGAGCCCGGCCCTGTGCGGAACGCTGCTGCGGCCGCCCTCGGGCGAGCGGCGCGGACCGTTCCACTGGTTCAATCTGGGGCTCGACAAGACGCGCAACGGCTATGTCCGCATCGTGGGGGTCATCGCACGGCGTGCCATCGTCGCCGGCCTCATCGCGCTCGCTGCCGGCGGGGCCGCGGGCTGGCTGTTCCAGAACACGCCGACCGGCTTCCTCCCGACGGAGGATCAGGGCGCGCTGTTCGTCAATGTCCAGCTTCCCGACGCCGCCTCCCTGCCGCGCACGGAGACGGTCATGGAGCAGGTCTCCAAGATCGCCTCGGAGACGCCGGGCGTGGCCAATGTCGTCACGGTTGCCGGCTACAGCCTGCTGTCGGGGCGATGAACACCAATAGCGGGCTTGCCATCGTGGTGTTCAAGCCGTGGAGCGAGCGCACCACGCCACAGACGAGCCTCAAGGGCATCTACAGCCATCTGTCGGAGATCTACAAGGGCATCGCGGAGGCGGATATCGTCTCCTTCCCGCCGCCGGCCATCTCCGGCATCGGCGCCACGGGCGGCTTCGACCTTCGTCTCCAGGCGCTGTCCGGCCAGTCGCCGGAGGAGCTTGCCGCCACCATGCGCTCCTTCGTGGTCGCGGCCAACGAGGACCCCAGGATCGGATCGGCCTATTCGACCTATTCCGCCTCCGTGCCGCGGCTCTATCTCGATGTGAACCGGGTGAAGGCGGAAAGCCTGAATGTGCCGATCTCCGACCTGTTCACCACGCTCCAGGCCCAGCTCGGCTCGCTCTTCGTCAACAATTTCAATATCTACGGACGCACCTATCAGGTGAACCTCGAGGCCGACGAGCAGTTTCGCGGCGGGACGCAGGACATCCTGAACCTCCATGTCCGCAACACACAGGGCAACATGGTTCCGGTGCGCACGCTTGCCACGGTCAACACGACCTTCGGGCCGAGCCAGCTCAACCGCTACAACCAGTTCACGGCAGCCACGATCAACGGCAGCCCGGCGGCGGGCCACTCCTCCGGCGAGGCCATGGCCGCGCTGGCCGAGGCAGCCGCGAAGGACCTGCCGGACGGCTACAGCTACGCATGGTCGGGGCTCTCCTATCAGGAGGCCACCGCGTCGGGGCAGGTCGTGGTCATCTTCGCGCTGGCGCTCATTTTCGGCTACCTGTTCCTTGTCGGCCAGTATGAGAGCTGGGCGGCGCCGCTCGCCGTGATCTCCTCGGTCACCATCGCGATCCTCGGCGCCATTTCCGCCATCGCGGCGGTCGGGCTCGCCAACAATGTCTATTGCCAGATCGGCCTCGTGCTGCTGATCGGACTGGCGGCGAAGAACGCCATCCTGATCGTGGAGTTCGCCAAGGAGCAGCGGGAGGCCGGCAAGGGCATCGTCGAGGCCGCGATGGAGGGCGCGCATATGCGCTTCCGCGCCGTTCTGATGACGGCCATCGCCTTCATTCTCGGCGTCGTGCCGCTGGTGACGGCGACGGGCGCGGGCGCGGCGAGCCGGGTCTCCATCGGCGTCACCGTGCTGAGCGGCATGACGGCGGCCACCCTGTTCGGCATCCTCGTCATTCCGGGCCTCTACGTGCTGTTCCAGTGGCTCGGCGAGAAGATCGGCGGCGCCGGCGGCCCCGCAAAGCCGGCAGGCGAGGAGGCCACGGCCTCCGCCGGGGAATAGCGCAAGCAAGACACAAATCCTGCAGCCGCCGCATCCGGTTCCCTTCCCGGGGACCGGGTGCGCGCGTGCGCTCCCATGATGGGCCGCACACAAGTGCGCGTGGCCGGAGAGACCAGTTCTGTCTTGACTGTTACCACGGTACACTGATAACAAATGGGAATGATCGAGAGAACCCAGACCGGCGTGCGAATCGCGTCTCCCCTTCTGAAGGTCCTGAAGGGGCTTGCGGAATACAAGGACGTGAGCCTGGGCGACCTTCTGGAAGGGATCGTCCTGCATGCCTTCGAGAACAAGCCTCCCTTCTCGCCGGAAACGCTCGCCGTCATCGAGAAGCTGCGGGATGTCTATGGCTGCCCCCTGACGAGCGCGGACAGCCATCTCCATCCAGACCGCGAGGAATGACCCCGATGCGGACCGAATTCAGCCACGAGATCCGGATCGACGTGCCGGTCGACGAGGCCCTGCCCCTGTTCACGCCGAAGGGCGAGGAGCAATGGGTGCCGGGATGGCGGCCCGACTATCTCGCCCCGCCCTCGGGAGAGACCTGCGAGGAGATGGTCTTCCGCACCGGACATGGCGACGGGGTCACGCTGTGGACCTGCCTCAAATGGCGGCCGGACGAGCGGCACGCCCGCTATCTCCGCGTCACGCCGGGCGCGCATGTCGGCTTCGTCGATGTGACATGCCGGCCCGACGGGCGGTCGGCGACCGCCGTTCGCGTCTCCTATTCCTATGTCGCGCTTTCCCCGGCCGGCCAGGCCCATATCGACGCCATGTCGCCGGCCTCCTTCGCCGCGACGATCGGCGAGTGGGCGGAGCTCATCGACGGTGCGCGCAAACGGCCGGACCGCTGAGGGCGGACGCCGGAACGGCTCCCCGAAATCGCATCAACATACTGTAACGGCTTTATTTTCCCCTTGTTTACCCAGAATGGACGGAGGCTGCGCATCTCTGGATAACGCGCAAATCCCCTTTTCAATGTTCTCTTTTTGTTCTAGTCTCGGGACCATGCAATACGCCCTCTTGCCAGACCCGAGCAGAACCCTCCAGGCGGTCCATGAGCGCCTGGTGATCGCCTATGGCACGCCGGCGCCGGGCTGGCAGCCCGATCCGGTGAGCCAGCTCGTGCTCGCCATCCTCGCCATCCGGACCCATGACACGGTCTCACTGCGCGCCTTCGCCGCGCTTGCCCGCCATGTCAGGGGCGACTGGTCGGTGCTCGAGGAGGCCGATCCCGACACGCTGGAAGGCCTCATCGCGCCGGTGACCCATGCGGAGAAGAAGGCGCGCTGGCTGCCCCGCACCGTGGAGACCATCGTCCGCAAGCGCGGCGCCCTCTCGCTCGCCTTCCTGCGCGACTGGCCGGTCGACGCGGCGCGCGCCTGGCTCGAAGCCCTGCCCGGCGTCGGGCCGAAGATCGCCAATTCCGTGCTCGGCCTCAGCACGCTCAAGCGTCCGGTCCTGGTCGTCGACACCCATCATCACAGGATCGCGCGGCGCCTGCGCCTCGTCCCCGAAACCGCCGATCTCGGCAAGGCCACGGACCTGCTCGGCCACCAGATTCCCCATGACTGGTCGGCCCGGACCATGGTCGACCATCACGTGCTGATGAAGCGGCATGGCCAGTGGTTCTGCCACGAGGCCGCGCCCGACTGCGCCTCCTGCTGCCTGCGCTCGCTCTGTCCCCATGCGGGTCCGGCAGCAGGGGCGCAGTCGGCAGCGCTCGCCGCGACCGGCCCCGCCATGGTGCCGCGCATTCTAGGGCCCACACACTGAGAACAAAACAGGAATATCGGTATACGTCCCATGTCCTCCCCCCGTCCAGCCCATCGGCAGCCGGTGCCGGATCCCTGCCCTGCGCAGCCGGCGGGCCGCCCCCCGCACGACCGCGCCGTCATAGAGACGCTGCGCCGGCGGATCGCGGCGATCGAGCGCCGCGACGCCCGCTTCGGGACAGGCGGCGGGGAAGGCCCGCCCCGCTCCCGACCGGACACCATGCCGGAGATCCGGGCCCTGCCGCGCGCGCTCACCGGCATCACTGTGGACGGACCCGCGAGCTGGCCGGCGGGCATCGGCTTCGGCCTTGCGCTCGCCAGCCAGTGTCCCGGCGCCGTCCTGTGGTGCCAGTCCGGCCATATGGCGCGCGAATATGGCCGGCTCTACGGCCCGGGGCTCGCCGCTCTCGGGCTCGATCCGGGCCGGCTGATCCTCGCCCGCGCGCGCAAGGACACCGACGCCCTGTGGGCCATGGAGGAGGGCCTGCGTTCCGCCGGGGTCTCCGCGGTCGTGGGCGAGGTCGCCGGAGCGGGCTTCACTGCCAGCCGGCGCCTTGCGCTCGCCTGCGCGGAAGGCGGAACGGCGGGGCTCCTCCTGCATCTGCCGGACGGTGCGGCAACGGCCGCGCGCGCCCGCTGGCGCGTCGCCCCCGCCCCCGCCGCGCCGGATCCCTGGGACGGGCGGGCGCCGGGCCGGCCGCGCTGGCATGTCGAACTCATGCGCGGGGACGACGCCCGCACCGGACAATGGACGATGGAGTGGGACGGTGAGACGCATCGTTTCCATCTGGCTGCCGCACTGGCCGATCGAACGGCTGAGGCGCGCGCAGGCCGGACGGAGCCGGAAGTCCTCGACCTCCGCGGCCTCCGCTCCGGCTGACGCGGAGCCCTTCGCCCTCGTCGCGGCGGAGGGTCAGGCCCTGCGCCTTCATGCGGTCAATGCCGCGGCGGCGCGCGCCGGGCTCGGCGCGGGGCTGGCGCTTGCCGATGCGCGCGCCCTCTGTCCCGGCCTTGCGACCCGCCCGGCGGACGGGCCGGCCGATGCGCGCGCCCTGACAGCGCTCGCCGCCTGGTGCGGCCGCTACACGCCCTGGACCAATAGCGACGGCGCGGACGGGCTCTGGCTCGACATTTCCGGCTGCGCCCATCTGTTCGGCGGGGAGGCCGCCCTTCTCGACGATCTCGTCGGCCGGCTCGCCCGCCTCGGCATCACGGCGCGCGCCGGGCTCGCCGGGACGCCCGGCGCGGCCTGGGCGCTCGCCCGCTTCGCCCCGCCGTCCGGCCGCATCGCACGGCCGGGCCAGCACGACGAGGCGCTCGCCGGCCTGCCGGTGGAGGCCCTGCGCCTCGGCGCCGACAGCGCCGTCCTGCTCAGGCGCCTGGGGCTCAAGACCGTCGGCCAGCTCTACGCCCTGCCGCGCGCCTCGCTCGCCCGCCGCTTCCGCTCCCCGGAGCTCGGCGACCGGGTGCTCGCCCGCCTCGACCAGGCGCTCGGGCTCGCCGAGGAGCCGCTGACGCCGCTGCGCCCGCCGCCCCGCCACCGCGCGCGCGAAACCGTCATGGAGCCGATCCTCACCCTGGAGGTTCTGGACCCTGCGCTCGACCGGCTGCTCGCCGCGCTATGCGACACGCTCGACCGGCATGGCGAAGGCGTGCGCGCGCTCGCCCTCACCGTCTGCCGCGTCGATGGCGGCACGGCGCGCATCGCTGTCGAAACCGCTCGCGCGACCCGCACGGCAAGCCATCTCAAGCGCCTGTTCCGCGACCGTCTCGAGCGCATCGATGCGGGCTTCGGCATCGAGACCGCCCTCCTCGACGCCATCCGCACCGAACCGCTCGCCGACAGCCAGATCGACCTCGACCCCCGCTCCGACGAGGCCGCCGGCGACGCGCTCGCCCGGCTCGTCGACCGGCTGGCGAACCGGCTGGGCGCGGACAGTGTCGCCCGCCTTGCCCCGCGCGAGAGCCATATCCCCGAACGCGCCGAGCGCCTGGCGCCGGTCGGGCCGGAAAAGCCCCCCTCGTGTCCCCGCCCGACCACCCCACCGCGCCCCTGCCGGCTTCTGGACCCGCCGGAGCCGGTCCGCGTCATGGCGGAAGTGCCGGAAGGCCCGCCCATGCGCTTCGTCTGGCGGCGTGCGCGCCACCGCGTCGTGCGCGCCGAGGGGCCGGAACGCATCGCGCCGGAATGGTGGCTGGAGAGCGGCTCCGACTACCGCACCGTGCGCGACTATTACCGCGTGGAGGACGAGGCGGGCCGCCGCTTCTGGCTCTATCGCGAGGGTCTCTACCAGCTCATGGAGACCGGCACGGGCGGCCCGCGCTGGTTCCTCCACGGCCTGTTCGCGTGAGGAGACCGGTCCCATGTCCGCCCCCGCCTATGCCGAGCTCCAGGCGACCAGCAACTTCTCCTTCCTGCGCGGCGCGGCGCACCCGAAGGAGCTCGTGCACACCGCCCACGCGCTCGGCCTCTCGGCCATCGCGATTGCCGACCGCAACACGCTCGCCGGCGTGGTGCGCGCCCATATGGCGGCAAAGCAGTGCGGCATGCGCCTCCTCATCGGCTGCCGGCTCGACCTGCAGGACGGCCCGAGCCTCATCGCGCTGCCCACCGACCGCGCCGCCTATGGCCGGCTCACGCGGCTCATCACCCGCGGCAAGATGCGCGCACCGAAGGGCGAATGCCATCTGTGGCTCGACGATGTCTCGGCCCATGGCGCGGGCCAGACCTTCATCCTCCTGCCGCCGGAGACCGTCGAGCCCATAGCCTTCGAGCGCCATGTCCGCACCGTGGCGGAGGCCCTCCCCGCCCGCCTCTTCCTCGCCACGCATCACCTCTATCGCGGCGACGACCGGCGCCGGATCGCCATGCTCGACGCGGTGGCCACGGCCTGCGGCACGCCGCTCGTGGCGACCGGCGACGTGCACTACCATGTGCGCGAGCGCCGCCCGCTCCAGGACGTTCTCACCTGCATCCGCGAGCACTGCACCGTCGCGGATGCCGGCTTCCGCCTCCATGCCAATGCCGAGCGCCACCTGAAGGGCCCGGAGGAGATGGCGCGGCTCTTCGCGGGCTTCGAACATGCGCTCGCCCGCACCGTGGAGATCGCTCAAGGCTGCCGCTTCAGCCTCGACGCGTTCGAGCACAACTACCCGGAAGAGGCCGTGCCGGAAGGCCGCACGCCGCAGGGCCATCTGGAGACGCTCGCCTGGGCGGGCGCGGCGCGGTTCTATCCCGGCGGCCTTCCGGAGAAGGTCCGCGACGCCATCGCGAAGGAACTCGGGCTCATCGCGGAGCTCGGCTACGCCTCCTACTTCCTCACCGTCCACGACATCGTGCAATGGGCGCGCGCCCAGGAGCCGCCCATCCTCTGCCAGGGGCGCGGCTCGGCGGCCAACTCCGCCGTCTGCTTCGCGCTCGGCATCACCGCCGTCGATCCCATGGTCATCGACCTCCTGTTCGAGCGCTTCGTCTCGAAGGACCGCGGCGAGCCGCCCGATATCGACGTCGATTTCGAGCACGAGCGGCGCGAGGAGGTGATGCAGTACATCTACGACCGCTATGGCCGCACCAATACGGGGATCGCCGCGACCGTCATCTCCTACCGCGCGCGCAGCGCCGTGCGCGAGGTCGGCAAGGCGATGGGGCTGACGGAGGATGTGACCTCCGCGCTCGCCGGCACGGTCTGGGGCTGGTCGGACAAGGGCCTCCCCGACGATCAGGTGCGCGAGGCGGGGCTCGACCCAGACGACCCCAACTTGCGGCGCACGCTGGCGCTTTCCGCCGAGCTCATCGGCTTTCCGCGCCATCTCTCCCAGCATGTCGGCGGCTTCGTGCTCTCCCGCGATCCGCTTGACGAAATCGTGCCCATCGGCAATGCCGCCATGGAGGACCGCACCTTCGTGGAATGGGACAAGGACGACCTCGACGCGGTCGGCCTCCTGAAGGTCGACGTGCTCTCGCTCGGCATGCTCACCTGCATCCGCAAGTGCTTCGACCTGATCCGCGATCACTGGGGGCGCGACCACGTCCTCTCAGACTTCTCCAGGGCGGAGGACGAGGCGACCTACGACATGCTGTGCAAGGCCGATTCCCTGGGCGTCTTCCAGGTGGAAAGCCGCGCGCAGATGAACATGCTGCCGCGCCTGAAGCCGCGCGATTTCTACGATCTCGTCATCGAGGTCGCCATCGTCCGCCCCGCCCCATCCAGGGCGACATGGTCCACCCGTATTTGCGCCGCCGAAACGGCGAGGAGGACGTCGCATATCCCCCGCCCGCGAAGGAGCATGGCCCGCCGGACGAACTGGAACACATCCTCAAAAAGACCCTCGGCGTGCCGATCTTCCAGGAGCAGGCCATGCGCATCGCGGCCGAGGCGGCGAGGTTCACCACCGCGGAGGTGAACGAGCTGCGCTACGCCATGGCGACCTTCCGCCGGCGCGGCACCATCGAGCTTCTGGAGGAGAAGATGGTCGGCCGGATGATCGCGCGCGGCTACGATCCGGACTTCGCCCAGAGCTGCTTCAACCAGATCAAGGGCTTCGGCGAGTACGGCTTCCCGGAATCCCATGCGGCGAGCTTCGCGCTTCTCGTCTTCGTCTCCGCCTGGCTCAAATGCCACTATCCGGCGGCCTTCGCCTGCGGGCTCCTCAATTCGCAGCCCATGGGCTTCTACGCCCCGGCCCAGATCGTGCGCGACGCGCGCGAGCACGGGGTGGAGGTGCGCCCCGTCGATGTGAATTTCAGCGAACTCGACAACACGCTGGAGCCCGCCGCCGGCGATCCGCACGCCCGCGCGCTGCGCCTCGGCCTGCGCCAGGTCGACGGTCTCGGCGAGGAGGCCGGCGGCCGCCTCGTCGCCGCGCGCGACGCGCCGTTCGAGACCGTCCACGACCTCTGGCACCGCGCGGGCATTCCCGTCGCCGCGCTGGAGAAGCTCGCCGCGGCGGACGCGTTGCGCTCGCTCGGCCTCGACCGGCGCGGAGCCTTATGGGAGGCGCGCGCGCTCAAAGCGCAAAAGCCCCTGCCGCTCTTCGCCCATGCGCAGGCGCGCGAGGAGGCCCGGGAGCCGCCCGTCGCGCTGCCGCCCATGCCCGAGCCCGAGCATGTCATCGTCGACTACCAGACGCTGCGCCTGTCCCTGAAGGCGCATCCCCTCTCCTTCCTGAGGGAGGAATTCGCCCGCCGCGGCCTCGCCTCGACCCGCGATCTGCGGGAGACGAGGGATGGCCGGCGTCTCGCGCTCGCCGGCGTCGTGCTCGTGCGCCAGCGCCCGGGCAGCGCCAAGGGCGTGGTGTTCATGACGCTGGAGGACGAGTTCGGCATCGCCAATACCGTTGTCTGGCCCAGGGCCTTCGAGGCCTATCGCCGGACCGTGATGGGCGCGCGCCTCGTCTTCATCCGCGGACGCATCCAGCGCCAGGACGACATCGTCCATCTGGTGGCCGACCATCTGGAGGACTGGACGCCCCTCCTCCTGTCGCTCGCCGGCGACGAGCCGGCCTTCACGCCGCCCTACGCCCATGGCGACGAGGTCGCCCACGCCGCCAATCCCTCACGCGAGGTCTCCCCGCGCCGGCATCCGCGCAATGTCCGCATCATCCCGAAATCGCGCGATTTCCATTGAGGCGGCATCCCTTCAGCACGCAACCCTCTCCCACCCTCTCGACGGAAGGGCCATCGCCTATGACTGGCTCACACCCCCTCACCCGGCGCCTTGCGGCGCCACCCTCTCCCGCGAGGGGAGAGGGTTCGCTTGGGCGAGTGCGTGGCGTTTCCCCTCTCCCCTCGCGGGAGAGGGAGGGGCCCATCGCAAAAGCGATGGGAGGGTGAGGGGGCTGAAATAGCCGTATGCGATAACCTGTCCTCGACGGGGAGGGGTGGAGCCGCATATTCCGAGACCGCAGCTCGGCACGGGATCTCACACCGGCCCGAAACGCGCGATGAGGGC
Organism: Kaustia mangrovi; assembly: GCF_015482775.1. Taxonomy (GTDB): domain Bacteria; phylum Pseudomonadota; class Alphaproteobacteria; order Rhizobiales; family Im1; genus Kaustia; species Kaustia mangrovi. The sequence goes on from NZ_CP058214.1 coordinate 1,357,917, forward strand.
GGCCGGGATCGTCACGCCCTCGCGCTCGGCGCGGGCGCGGTTCTCGTAGCGGCGCAGCCCCGGAAGGCGCGCACCGTCCTGCGCCTCGATGGCGCCCGCAAGGGCGGCCATACGCTCCGCAAAGGCCGGGCCGGCGAAGGCCGCCGGGGCGAAGGCGAGGATGAGCTGGCCCGTATCGGGCGGCGGACCGTCGCCGGAGAAGAAGTTCGAGGCCTCATAGGCGAAGCTCGCCCCGACGAGGCCGGCGGCAAGCACCTCCACCATGAGCGCGAGCGCCGCGCCCTTGGCGTCGCCCATGGCGGCCATGGTGCCCTCCAGCGCGCTTTCAGGATCGGTCGTCGGCTCGCCGTCCGGCCCGAAGGCCCATCCCTCCGGGATCGGCGTGCCTTCCTGACGGGCCTTCAGAATGTTGCCGCGCGCGACCTTGGAGACCGACATGTCGACGACGACCGGATCGCGGCCCTCGAGCGGCGCGGCAAAGGCGATCGGATTGGTGCCGAACACGCCCGCCTTGCCGCCCCAGGGGGCGATGGCCTGTGGCGTGTTGGCGAACATCAGCGCAACGAGCCCGCCGCGCGCCAGCCGCTCCACATGGTGGCCCGCCGCGCCGCAATGATGCGACCGCCTGATGCCGGCCGCCGCAATGCCCGTCTCGCCCGACAGCGCCTTGAGCGCCTCGATGGCAAGCCCGATCGCGGGGTAGGCGAAGCCATGGGCGGCATCGACCATGAGCGAGGCGGCGGCCGTCTTCGTCACGGAGGGCTCGGCATGGCCGTCCACCTTGCCGCTCAGGGCCTGCGCGGCATAGCTCTCCAGCCGCGACAGGCCGTGCCCCTTCAGCCCGTCGGCCTCCGCCAGAACGAGCGCATCGGCGACGAGGCGCGCGGTCTCAGGCGCCGTGCGGTTGGCCTCCAGCGCACGGGCCACGAAGCCGCGCGCCACATCCAGGCTGACTGTCTCATCCGCCATTCGTCCGGCCCTCCAGCGCCGTCAGGATCGTCTCCGCCGTCATCCGGCTCACACGCACATTCGCCTCCTCCGTCACCCCGGCGACATGCGGTGTGAGGACGATATTGCCGAGGCCGGAGAACAGCGCGCCGCGCGCTGCGTCGAGCGGTTCGTCGGCGAAGACGTCGAGGGCGGCCCCGCCGATCCGGCCATCCCTCAGCGCTTCGGCCAGGGCGGCCTCGTCGACGATCCCGCCGCGCGCGCTGTTGACGAGCACCGCGCCGGGCCTCATCGCGGCGATCCGCTCCGGCCCGAAGAGATCGCGCGTCTCCGCGTTGAGCGGCACATGGAGGCTCACCACATCGGCGCGCGCCACGAGCGCGTCGAGATCGAGCCGTTCGGTGCCGGTCCAGGCCGGATCGTCTGCCGGCACGAAGGGATCGAAGGCCACGACCGCCATGCCGAGCGCCCGCGCCCGCGACGCGACCTCGCGCGCGATGCCGCCAAAGCCGACGAGCCCCATGGTCTTGCCGGAGATCTCGCGCCCGATCAGCGCCTCGCGCGGCCAGTCCCCGGCGATGACCCGCTCGTTCGCCATATAGGCGCCGCGCACGAGCATGAGCGCCATCGCGATCACATATTCGGCGACCGCGATGCTGTTCGCCCCGGTCGCCGGATAGACCGCGACCCCGCGCGCCTTGCAGGCGGCAAGGTCGATATTGTCGAGCCCGACGCCCAGCCGCCCCACCGCCTCCAGCGACGGCGCGGCGTCCAAGAGCTCCACGGTCACCCCGGTGCGGTTGCGCACGATGAGCGCCCGCGCGCCCTCAAGCGCGGCCGGGATCCTCTCCTGCGCGTCGGCGAGCGCCGGGTCGTGATGGACCGAATGGCGCTCCCTCAGCAGGGCGACCGCCGCCTCGTCCATGAACTCCGTAATCACAATGTCGGCCATGTGCCTCAATCCAGTTCGAGCCGTTTTCTCATTTCGTCCATCAGGGCGGGCTTGAGCTCCATGCCGATGCCCGGCTGGTCCCGAGGCAGGGTCACATGGCCGTCGACAATGGGGATATCGTCGGCAAAGCCCCCATAGGGCGCGAACACGCCGGGATAGGATTCGGTGCCGCCGAGCTGCAGGCCCGCCGCCATGTTGAGGCCGAGTTGGTGGCCGCCATGGGGCAGGAAGCGCCGCCTCGACCAGCCGAGCCTTTCCGCCTCGTCCAGCATGACGAGCGTCTCGGTGAGGCCGTAGCACAGCGACGGGTCGGGCTGGGCCCAGTCGACATCCGGGCGCAAGCCGCCGAAGCGCAGCAGGTTGTTCATGTCCTGATGTGAGAACAGGTTCTCGCCCGTCGCGATGGCATGGGGATAGTGCCCGACGAGCTCGGCATTCAGGTGATAGTCGAGCGGGTCGCCCGGCTCCTCGAACCAGGCGAGGCGGAAGGGCTCGACGGCGTTGGCGAAGGCGATGGCCTCCTCGAGCGCGAACCGGCCATTGGCGTCGACGGCGAGGGTTTCGCCCGAGCCCAGAGCCTCCGCCGCCGCCTCGATACGCTTCAGGTCGTCGGCCAGCGAAAGGCCGCCCACCTTCATCTTGCAGATGCGATAGCCCGCATCGCGGTAGCCGCGCATCTCCGCGACGAGCTGCTCGATATCCTTGTCGGCCCGGTAATAGCCGCCGCCGGGATAGACCAGCACCGCCTCGTCGTACCGACCGCCATTGTAGCGCTCCGACAGGATCGTCCAGAGCGGTTTGCCGGCCAGCTTCGCATGGAGGTCCCAGACCGCCATGTCGAGCGCGCCGATGCAGAAGGAGCGCTCGCCGTGCCCGCCCGGCTTCTCGTTCGCCATGAGCGTGCGCCAGACCGCCTGCGGGTCGACATTCTCGCCTGTCTCGTCGAGGAGCGAGGCGGGATCGGCCTCGTGGAGGCGCGGCAGGAAGCGCGAGGCGAGCAGCCCCGGCTGGGCATAGCGCCCGTTGGAAGAGAAGCCGTAGCCCGTGACCCGCTCGCCGTCGCGCACGACATCCGTCTCGACCGCCACCACATTGGTGGTCATGGTCTTGAACGAGATGAAGGCGTTCGACATCTCCGAGGCGAGCGGGGCGGAGACGTGGCGTATGTCGGTTATTCTCATGCCGGTTGCGGTGGCCCGATCTAGAAGAGCCGCCCTTCGGGCAGCGGGACGAGGAAGCCGTAGCGGAACAGGGCGAAGAAGCCGATGACGATGACCGCGCCGACGAGCGGATAGAGGACCATGCGCCCCCTGGTCCAGGGATCGTACATCGCCGCGAGCGTCAGGCAGAAGAAGGCGGCGAGGCCGGAGAGGATGAAGCCGATCCACGGCATGGCGGCGACCGCGCCGAGCATGACGGCGACGAGCGCCACCCGGCGCGCGGAAGACCCGCCGGAGGGCTGGACGCGCCGGCCGCGCCGGATGAAGGCATAGACGATATAGCTCACCGAAAAGACGATGAGGCCGATGGCCACGGTCCGCGGAAAGACGGCCGAATCGACGTCGGAATAGCTTGTCGTGTCCCACAGTGCCACCGCGCCGGCGAGCACGAAGACCGCCGCCGCCGCGATGCCGCGACTATCGAGCCTGTCGGTCTGCTCAGTCTGCATGACGCATCCTCCAGCGCGCGAACCGCCCCTTCATGAGCGGGTAGAACAGCGAGACCAGGGTGAAGGCGATGATGCCGAGCGAGATGGGCCGGCCGAAGAACATGCCCCAGAGATCGCCCGTCGCCGAGCCGATGGTCCAGGCCTGCACGAAGCCCTGCTCGGCGATGGGACCCAGGATAATGCCGAGCACGATGGGCGAGGCCGCGATGCCGGCGCGCGACAGCACCCAGCCGAGGGTGCCGAGCACGATCATGATCATGACGTCGGAGACCGAGTTGCGGATCGCGTAGCTGCCGATGATGGTCATGAAGGCGACGGACGGCACGAGCAGCGCCTTGGGCAGCGTCACGATGGTCTTGTAGGCATAGCGCCCGATCAGGAGGCCGACGGGCAGCATGAGGGCGGTCGCCAGGAACAGCCCGGCGATGAAGGTGTAGACGATGGAGCCCTGCGCCTCGAAGAGCTGCGGGCCGGTGCGGATGCCCTGCACCAGAAGCGCGCCGAGGATGACCGCGTCCGGCGGCGTGCCCGGAATGCCCAGCACGAGCGTCGGGATGAAGCCGCCGCCCACGGTGGCGTTGTTGGCCGATTCCGTGGCCATGATGCCGCCCGGCTCGCCCTTGCCGTACTCCTGGCCGGGCTTGGCGGTGCGCCGCGCCTCCGAATAGGAGACGAGCCCCGCCACCGAGCCGCCGGCGCCGGGCAGGATGCCGACCACCGTGCCGATGACCGAGCTGCGGATGAGGTTGACCTTCTCGCGCCAGACGAGGCGCAGCGCCTCGGCCAGCCGGAAGCCGCGCGCCTCCGTCTCGACCTTCAGGTGCCTGTCGGGCGTGGCGACGAGGTCGATCAGCACCGGGATGCAGTAGAGGCCGATAAGGGCCGAGACCACCTCGATGCCGCCGATCATGGTCTGGCTGCCGAAGGTCAGGCGCACATCGGCGCTGATCTCCGCAACGCCGATGCAGGACAGGAGAAGCCCCAAGGCCGCGCCCATCAGGCCCTTGGCGAGCGCCCCCGCCGACAAGGCGGAAATGAGCGACAGGCCAAAGATCGCGAGCCAGAAATACTCCACCGGCCCGAAGGCCAGCGCGACCTCCGACAGGGGCGGCGACAGGGTGAGCAGGAAGGCGGCGCCGACAAGCCCGCCCACCACGCTCGCCAGGCAGGAGATCGTCACCGCCAGGTCGCCATCGCCGCGCTTGGCCATGGGATAGCCGTCGAAGGTCGTGGCGATGGCCGACGGCGTGCCCGGCGTGTTGAGCAGGATGGCGGAATAGGCCCCGCCATAGATCGCGCCGGTATAGATCGCCCCCAGGAGGATGAGCGCGGAGGCCGGATCGAGCGTGAAGGTGAGCGGAACGAGGACCGCCACCGCCATGGTCGCGGTCAGCCCCGGGATCGACCCGATGATCGTGCCGGCCGCCACGCCGAACAGCGCGAAGACGATATTGAGTGGCGTCAGGGCCTGAGCGAAGTGCTCTGCAAACATCGCTGCTCCTTGTAACGCGGACAGGTGTTGCAAGCGGTTGGCTCACACTCCTCGCCCGACCCTTCGGCGCCACCTCCCTCGCTCGCGGGAGAGAGGTGGCAGGGTCAGGGGAGCGCGCTCTCGTCGCCTCCGGTGGCCTATTTGATGATGCCGGCCGCCTTGGCCGCCTCGAGATACTGCGCCTTGCGCTCCATCATGAAGGCGTCCATCTCGCCATAGGGCACGTCGATGAGCGCGAAGCCGCCATCGATCATCTGCTTCTGGAACTTCTCGTCGGCATTGATCTCCCCGATCATGTCCGACCACTGCTCGCGCAGTTCCTCCGGCGTCGATTCCGGCACGGCCACGCCGCGATAGGCGCCGCCGACCATGTCGAAGCCGAGCTCCTGGAAGGTCGGCACGTCGGGGAACAGCGGATGGCGCTCATCCATGGCGACGGCGAGCATGCGCACCTTGTCGCCCTGCTTGGCGCCGACCGTGGTGTAGCCCCATTCCGCCATGACCTGGTTGCCCAGCAGCGCGGTGACCGCGGCACCCGTTCCCTTGAAGGCGACATAGGTCGACTTGATCCCTGCGAGCTCGTCGAACCGGATCGAGGCGAGATGGTTCGCCGTCCCCTTGCCGGAGCCGGACAGCGTCAGCTTGCCGGGGTTCTCCTTGGCGTAGTCGATCAGGTCCTGAAGCGTCTTGAACTGGCTGTCGGCCGGCACGACGATGGCGTCCGGCGTGTAATGGAACCAGTAGATCGGGGTGAGGCCGTCGGTCGTGTAGCCGACATCCTTGGTCGCCGGCTGGATGACGATATGGGGCAGGTTCACGCCCATGACCGTATAGCCGTCGCCGGCATAGGAGTTGAGCTGCGACCAGCCGACCGCGCCGCCGCCGCCGGGCTTGTAGGAGATGACCAGGTCCTGGCCGAACTTCTCTTGGAAATAGGGCTGCTGGAGCCGTGCGGAAATGTCGGACTCGCCGCCCGGGCCGAAGGGGATGATGTATTCCACCGCCTTGTCGGGAAAGGCGAGCGCGCTGCCCGCACCGGCCGCGGCGAGCGCGAGGCCCGCAAGTCCGCCAAGAATCGTCCGTCTCGTGAAGTGCATGGATAGTTCCTCCCGGTTTGCGCGCGGGGGTGGCCGCGCGTCGAAGATCAGGTCTGCCGGGTTGTCCCGGTCTTTGGGCTTGCGGGACCCGATGGTGCCCGCAAGCCGGAGATTGTGGAAGCCGGTTCTTCGCCTGTCGGAACCGGCCTCAGGCGCTGCGATAGAGCTTCGTCATGACGAACTCGCGATGGCCGAGCGCCTCGGCCGCCGTCGACCGGCCGCTCGCGGTGCGCGCGACCATGTCGATGAGCGCGTCGCCGGCCTCCGACATGGTCATGTCGCGGCGCAGGATACCGGTGACGTCCACGTCGATATGCTCCGACATGGTGCGCACCGTGCGCGGATTGGCCGAGATCTTGATGACGGGCACGATGGGGTTGCCGATCACATTGCCCTGCCCTGTCGGGAAGGTGTGGACGACGTAGCCCGCCGCCGCCATCAGCGTCACGCATTCCGCCGCCGCCGAGGAGGTGTCCATGAAGTAGAGGCCGGGGCCCTTCGCCGGGGCCTCCGCCGGCTCCAGCACGTCGATATAGCTGCACTCGCGGCCGATCTTCTCCAGATTGCCGAGCGCCTTCTCTTCGATGGTGGTGAGACCGCCCTCGATATTGCCCTTGGTCGGCTGGGATTCGGAGAGGTCGCTCGTCTTGAACGGCTCGATCACCTCGTCCATGTAGGCCTGCCAGGTGGCGCGGAACTTCTTGCCAGCCTCCGGGTTCGCCGCGCGCGCCTCGCACAGATGCTCCGCGCCGGTGAGCTCTGAGGTCTCGCCGAACACGCCATAGATGCCGCGCGGCATGAGCTTGTCGTACATGTTGCCGACCGTCGGGCAGGAGCCGAGGCCAGTGGTGGTGTCGGACTCGCCGCACTTCGTCGAGATCCAGAGCTCGGAGATGTCGCACTCCTCGCGCTGGCGCTCCGTCGCCCAGTGGACGAACTCCTTCGCCTTGCGCGAGGCCGCGGCGATGGTGTTGATGTCGCCGTTCTGCTCGATGGAGAAGGCGGCCACCGGCTTGCCGGTCTCCGCGATCCCGTCGGCGATCTTCTGCGTCCAGCCCGGCTCGATGCCGATCACCACGACGGCGGCGACATTCGGGTTCGCGCCCGTGCCGATCATGGTGCGGAAATGAAGGTCGAGATCCTCGCCGAACTGCAGCCGGCCATAGGCATGCGGCAGGGCCAGCGTGCCCTTGATGTTGTTGGCCACCGCCTCGCAGGCGGCGTTGGAGATATCGTCGACGGGCAGGATGACCACGTGGTTGCGCACGCCGACCCGGCCGTTCTCGCGCCGGTAGCCCATGAATGTGAGATCGCCATTCGCCATGGTGTTCGCCTCCCTTACCAGCGCTTCGTCTTCAGGTTGTCGACATGGACATGGCCGCCCTTGGCCACGTCCTTGACGATCTTGCCGATGTCCTGACCGTATTTCACGGCCGTGTCGCCGGCCTTCAGATCGGCGAGCGCCACCTTGTGGCCGATCGGAACGTCGTCCTTGACGGTGAGATGAAAGTCGGAATTGTCCTCGGTGACGACACAGAGCATGTCCGTGCCGGCCTTGAGGTCCTCGACAACGACGACGCCGACATTGTCCTTCCTGTCGTGCACCAGAAGCTGCGGAACGGTCATATGGCATATCCCCCTGCTAGGTTGTGGCGGACTGTTTTATGTGAGAGTCTTATATAAGACATAAGATATAAGAATGCTTGTCAACGGGATTTGCGGCATGACGGACAAGAACAGGCCGGGCGCGGCAGCCGCGGCGACCGGCGACACCACGGAAAACCCCGGCTACAGGCCGCTTTACAAGCAGGTGCGCGACATCATCACACGGCGCCTCGCGGAGGGCGAGTGGCTGCCCGGCGCCATGCTGCCGAGCGAGCAGGAGCTCGCCCGGTCGCTCGCGGTGAGCCAGGGAACGGTGCGCAAGGCGCTCGACGCGATGGCCGCGGAGAACCTCATCGAGCGCCGCCAGGGCCGGGGCACCTTCGTCTCGCGCCAGGACGACGAGCGCGTGCTCTTCCACTTCTTCCGCCTTCGGGGCGACGACGGCAGCCACGTCTTCCCGGAAAGCGACGTGCTCGGCGTCACCGTCGACATGCCGGAGGAGGACGAGGCCCGGATCCTGGGGATTTCGGGAACGGACGGCGGCATCATCCGCATCCGGCGCACGCGCAGCCTCGGCGGCCGCCCCGTCATCGTGGAAACGCTCACCCTGCCCGCCGCACGCTTTCCCGGCCTCGACGAGCGCGACAGCCTGCCGAACAATCTCTATGTCCTGTTCGCGAATGAATACGGTGTGAGCATCGCGCGCGCCTCCGAACGGCTGAAGGCGGTCGCCGCGGACGCGCATAGCGCGGAGATTCTGGAGCTCGCCCCGGGCGCGCCGCTGCTCGCCATCGAGCGCGTGGCCTATTCCATCGCCGGCGAGCCGGTCGAATGGCGCGTCAGCCTGTGCCGCACGGACATGCTGAGCTACGCCTCCGAACTGCGCTGATGGCCCCGGGCGGGACCGGCAACCGGCCCCGCCCGGCGATCCGTCAGGGTGTCCAGATCTCTTCCACGTTGTACTTGCCGTTCTGGACGGAGATCACCGAGATCGGCTTGGGCGGCACCATGCTCTCGCGCGTGTAGGAAATCTCGCCCGTCACGCCCTTGAAGCCGCGCGTGGCCTCCAGCGCGTCGCGGATCTTGTCGGGCTCCGCCGACTGCGCCCGCTTGATGGCGTCGGCAACCAGCATCAGCGCGTCGTAGCCGAGCGGGGCAAAGGAGTTCTCCGGCTCGCGTCCGTATTCCACCTTGTAGTCCGCGATGAACTGCCCGACTTCCGGGCGGTCGTCGGCGCGGTAGGTGTGGGTGGAGAAATAGACGTCGTTGGCGAGATCGGGCCCCGGCGTCGTGGAGACGAGCTCGGTGTCGAAACCGTCTCCGGAGACGATCGGCATGTCGATGCCCTGCTCGCGGATCTGCTTCACGGTGAGCCCCGCCTCGGAGGGAATGGCGGAGATGAACACCGCGTCGGGCTTGGGCTCGATGGCCTGGAGCCGGGCGATCTGGGCGGAGAAATCCGTATCGCCCATCATGAAGATGTCCTTGCCGACGATCTCGCCGCCGCGCTCCTCGAAGCGCTCCACGAAGAACTTCGACAGCGCCTTGGTGAAGTCCATGGAATTGTCGGTCCACACCGCCACGCGGCGGGCGCCGAGCTTGTCATAGGCATAGTCCGCGATGGCATAGGACTGGTCGTCGTCGCCGAACGGCGTCATGAACATGTAATTGCCCACCCATTGCGGCAGCATGGGATGGGTCGCGCCGGAGGTAACGAAGGGAATGCCCTTCTCCTGGAACAGCGGCGCGGCGGCCATCACGAAGGTCGTGTCGGACTGGCCGATGCCCGCCACGACGCCGTCCGACAGCACGCGCTGGGCGGCCTTGGCCGTTTCCTGCTGGTCGGTCTTGGTGTCGACCGCGATCAGCTCGATAGGCCGGCCCATGAGACCGCCATCGCCGTTGATCTGCTTGGCCGCCAGCTTCGCCCCGTTGAGCGACGGGCCGTCGAGCGATGACAGGCCGCCGGTGAGATTGTACAAGGCCCCGATCTTGATGGGATCCTGCGCCTGAACCGCCGACGCGCCAAGGAAAGCCGCCGCCAGTGCCATCGCCGTCACTGCGAGTCGCATCTTACATCCTCCCGATTTTCCGAAGCCCCCATTCGCGGAACGCCAATGCGGATCGCGCCCGCGCACAGGCCGCCTCCTCCTTCCCAAGTCCCTCACGCACCTGATCCCGGAAAGAGTGGAAGAATGGAGGACCCCTGTCAACGTTATCGTACATCGACCTTTGATTTCGCAATGTTGTATGATTTGATACAGACCGGATCGAACAGGAGCGCCCATGCCGGCCGAGCCATCCGTATATGACCGCATCCAGGAGCTCATGGCAGCGTTCACCGACCGGGAGCGCCGCGTCGCCCAGACGCTCCTGGCCAACTACCCGGTCGCGGGGCTGGAGACGGTCTCGCGGCTTGCCGGCACGGCGGGGGTGAGCACGGCCACCGTGCTGCGCTTCGTGAACAAGCTCGGCTTCGCGCTCTATTCCGACTTCCAGGCGGCCCTGCGCTCCCAGCTCACCGAGACGCTGCAGTCCCCGCTCACGCGCATGGCGGCCGCCCGCGACCGCGCGGACACGCAGGCCTCCTTCCTCCACCGCTTCACCGAGGCGGTGACCGCCAATGCCCGCAGCATGCTCGACACGCTGCCGGCGTCGGAATTCGAGGCCACGGTGGAGCTTCTCTGCGACACCCGCAGGCAGATCCATGTGCTCGGCGGGCGCTACAGCTCGAGCGTGGGGCGCTATCTCGTCGACTTCCTGAAGGCGCTGCGCCCGCGCGTCGGCTACATTGACGGCCAGACGCAGAAATGGCCGAACCACCTTCTCGATTTCGACCGCAACACGGTGCTGATCGTCTTCGACACGCGGCGCTACCAGAGCGATGTCGGCGCCTTTGCGCGGCTCGCCGCCGAACGCGGCTGCCAGATCGTGCTGTTCACCGATATCTGGCATTCCGACATTGCGCGCGTCGCCCATCGCGTGCTCGCCTTTCCGGTGACCGTGCCCTCGATCTTCGATTCCGTGGCGGTCGGCTTCATCATGGCGGAAGCGCTGGTCGGCGCCTGCGCGGAAAAGCTCGGCGAGCAGTCGCGCGCGCGCATCGAGGATCTGGAGGCCTTCCGCATGCCGCTTGCGCCGCGCGGCCCGGAGGAGTGACCGCACAAACGCCGTTCCGACCGATCACGAGGGGAGAATGACCGACATGCCCAGAGAAGACATCGTCATGGTGTGCTGCAGCGACATTGCCGGCCAGGTGCGCGGCAAGGGGCTTCTCGCCCGCGACCTCCATGAGCGGCGCGAGAAGGGCGTGGGCTGGACCCCGACCAACATCATGATCACCGCCCATGGCGCCATCGCCGACACGCCCTGGGGCCCGTTCGGCGACCTGATCCTCAAGCCGGATCTCGACACGCTGGTCCGCGTCGATTTCGGCGATGACGGCGCGCCGGAGCATTTCGTCCTCGGCGATATCCGCCATCTGGACGGCACCGCCTGGGCCTGCTGCCCGCGCGATTTCCTGCGCCGGGGCCTCGATGCGCTGAAGGCCGAGGCGGGGCTGACCCTCAAGGCGAGCTTCGAGCACGAGTTCCACTACGACGGTGTGGAAGAGGTTGCCAATTCCGGCTACGCGCTCGACGCCTATCGCCGGCAGGGCGTGTTTGCGGAAACCTTCCTCGATGCGCTCCAGCAGGCCGCCATCATCCCCGACACCTTCATGCCGGAATACGGCCCCTGCCAGTACGAGGTGACGGTGGAGCCGAAGCCCGCCATGCGCTCGGCCGACGAGGCGGTGATCCTGCGCCAGATCGCGCGCGCCACCGCCTTCCGCCTCGGCCACCGGGCGAGCTTCACGCCGATCCTGAGGCCCGATTCGGTCGGCAACGGGCTCCATGTCCACTTCTCGCTCCACGACGCGGAGACCGGCAAGCCCGTCAATCACGACCCGTCGGCCGATCACGGCGTCAGCGCGACGGCGGCCCATTTCCTCGCCGGCATTCTCGACAAGCTGCCGGTTCTCACCGCGCTGACCGCCGCCACGCCCATCTCCTATCTGCGCCTCGTGCCCAACCGCTGGAGCGCGGCCTACACCAATCTCGGCGTCCAGGACCGCGAGGCCTCGCTGCGCATCTGCCCGGTCTTCGAGACGACGGGCGTCGATGTCGCCAAGCAGTTCCATTTCGAGTATCGAGCCGCCGATGCCGCCGCCACGCCCTATTTCGTGCTCGGCGCCATCGTCTGGGCCGGTGTCCACGGCCTGCGCGCGAAGCTGCCGCGGCCGGAGCCCACCGAGACCGATCCCGGCGGCATGACGGCGGAGGAATTCGACCGCTGCAAGCTCGCCCGCCTGCCCCGGTCGCTTTCAGCCGCGCTCGACCTCCTGGAGGCCGACGAGGACGCGAAGGGCTGGCTCGGCCCGGAGCTCCACGACGCCTATCTGCGCCACAAGCGCTTCGAGGACGCCCTCATGGCCGATCTCCCGCTCGAGGAACAATGCGCGCGCTATCACAAGGTCTTCTGAAGTCTCGAAAAGCCCCCTCACCCTCCCATCGCTGACGCGATGGGCCCCTCCCTCTCCCGCAAGGGGAGAGGGAATAACGGCGGCGCAACGAGAGAACCCTCTCCCCTCGCGGGAGAGGGTGGCGCGCAAGGCGCGCCGGGTGAGGGGGTGTGAGCTTCAGTAGCCCGCCCGCGCGGCAAGCTCCCTGACCAGCGTTTCCGTCGGCACCATCCGGCAATAGCCCCTGAACGCGTTGAGCGCGGCCTCGTGGCGGGCGCGGGTGTCGGTGGCGCAGGCATCGTCCGGGCAGATCATGCGGTAGCCCCGGTCGGCGCCGTCGCGGATCGTGTGGTCGACGCACTGGTCGGTGAGGAAGCCCGTGGCGATAATCGTGCCGATACCGATATTGCGCATCAGATAGTCGAAATTCGTCGAGTTGAAGAGGCTCGACGAGGTCTTGGGGATCACCATCTCGTCGTCGCCCGGCGCGAGCGCGTCGATCACCTTGGCGTCCCACGAGCCCTTCGCGATGGAGAAGCCGGAGAGCTTGTAGTCGAGGCTGCGGTCGCGCCCGTCGCGGGTCGCGTTCTCCATGACCGTATAGACGATTTCCGCGCCCGCCCCGCGCGCCGCCGCGATCAGCCGCTGGATGTTGGGCACCGCCACGGTGCGCGCATCCTCGTAGAATTCCGGCCTTGGCTGGCGGTTGGTCTCGTCCATCACCCAGTTCTGCGCGTCGATCACCAGAAGCGCCGTGCGCGCCGCCACGAGCGGCTCGTCCCTGCCCGGTTCAGTCATCTCTCGAAGCCCTATCGTCCCATGATGTAGCGCGCCCAGCGCGGCTCGCCGGAACCGAACACGCCGCGCGGACGGAACAGGAGCACGAGGATCAGGCAGAGCGCAACCGCCACCTGGCTCAGCCCGTAGAGCTCCAGCGCCTCCTCCGCCGGCCTCAGCGACTCCGACAGCACCGACAGCGCGATGGCCGCGAGCACCGCGCCGGTGAGGCTGCCCATGCCGCCGATCACCACCATGACCACGAGGTTGAAGGCGAGCAGAACCGAATAGGTGCCCGGCGTGATGACCGTGATGAGATGAGCCATGAGCCCGCCCGCGACGCCCGCGAAGAACGCGCCGAGGACGAAGCCCCACATCTTCACCGACACAGCGGATATACCCATGCAGCGCGCGGCCATCTCGTTCTCGCGCACCGCCATCATGGCGCGCCCCACGGAGGAATGCTTGATCCGCCAGCAGGCATAGACGGTGAGCACCGTCCAGCCATAGACCCACCACAGGCTCGTGAGCCTGGGCAGCCCGTTGAGCCCCATGCCGCCGCGCGTGACGCCGTCCCAGTTGTTGACGAGCACCCGCACGATGATGATGAGGCCGAGCGTCGCCACGGCGAGATAGTGCCCGCGCAATCTCAGCACCGGAAAGCCGATGACGAGGGCCGCAAGCGCCGCGACCGCGCCGCCGATCACGAGGGCGGGCAGGAGGTCGAGCTGGAGCGAGGCCAGGAAGGCCGGCAGGTCCGGCATCATGAAGCCCTTGCGCTGGACCGGGAAGATGAGGATCGCGGCGACATAGCCGCCAATGGTCATGAACGCGGGATGGCCGAGCGAGAAGAGCCCGGTGAGCCCGTTGGTGAGCGCAAGCGAGCTCGCCAGCATGACATTGACGAGCGTGATGGCGGCAAGCGTGGCCATATAGTCGCTGAGCCGGATGTCGACGAACGCCACGAGCCCGGCGCCCAGGGCGGCGAGCGCCAGCGGCCTTGCGATCTTGGACAGGGTGGATGCCTGGACCTCGGACATGGGATGGCGCCTCATGCCCTTTCCTCGTCCGCGCGCCCGAACAGGCCGTGCGGACGCACAAGCAGTATGACGATCAGGAGGGAGAAGACGAAGGCATCCCGATAGCCGGAATATTCCGGCGGCAGGAGGCCGACGAACAGCACTTCCGCGAGCCCCAGAATATAGCCGCCGGCCATCGCGCCCGGGATCGATCCGACACCGCCGATGACGGAGGCGACGAAGGCCTTCAGCCCCGGAATGAAGCCCATGAGCGGGTCGATCTGGCCGAACTTTCCACCCCACATGAGCCCCGCCACGGCGGCGAGCGCGCTGCCGAGCCCGAAGGCGGTGGCGATGGCACGGTTGATGTTGATGCCCATGAGCTGGGCGGTCGTCACGCTCTCCGCCGTCGCCCGCATGGCGATGCCGAGCTTCGTGCGGTGCACGAGCGTCACCGCGCCGGCAATGATGACGAGGGTAAGCCCGATGATCGCCAGATCGATGAGGGACGCCGTGCCGATGCCGAGGTCGATCCGCTCGCGCATCGCGGCCGGAAAGAGGAAATTGCGCGGCTGGCCGGAGAGGATCATGATCCCGGCATTCTGGATGATGATCGAGAGCGCCAGCGTCGCGATGAAGCCCGTGACCTGCGGCGCGCCGCGCATGGAGCGGAAGACCACCGCCTCGATGGTCACCCCCGCGAGCGCGCCGAGCCCCGCGACGAACAGCACGATGAACGGCCAGGGCACACCGCCGAGCACCATGGCGAGCGTGGAGAACGCCCCGACCATCAGAATGTCGCCATGGGCGAAATTGATCAGCCGGACAATGCCGTAGATCATGGAGAAGCCGATGGCGACCAGCGCATAGAGGCTGCCCAGCGTCAGGCCGTTGACGATCTGCTGGAGATAGTACTGGCTCATTGTCCCGCTCCGAGATAGGCGCGGCGCACATTCTCGTCGCCGGCCAGCTCCGCGCCCGTGCCCGACAGCGCGACCCGGCCGTTCTCCAGCACATAGCCGCGATGGGCGATCTCCAGCGCCATGGCCGCGTTCTGCTCCACGAGCAGCACCGTGACCCCGTCCCTGTTGAGCTCCAGCACCGTGTCGAAGATCCGCTCGATGATTTGCGGGGCGAGGCCGAGCGACGGCTCGTCCATCAGGAGAAGGCGCGGGCGCGCAAGGAGGGCGCGCGCGACCGCCAGCATCATCTGCTCGCCGCCCGACAGGCTTCCCGCCCGCTGGCTCCCGCGCTCCGCCAGCACCGGGAACAGCGCGCGCACGCGCTCCATGTCCTCCGCGACTTCCTGGGTATCGCTGCGCGTATAGGCGCCGACGAAGAGGTTCTCCTCGACGGTGAGCGAGGCGAAGATCTGCCGGCCCTCCGGGCACTGGACGATGCCGGAGCGCACGATCCGCGAGGGGGCGAGGCGCGCCAGATCGGCCTCGCCCTCCGGCCCCTCATAGAGGATCGTTCCCGATTGCGGGCGCAACAGGCCGGAGACCGTCATCAGCGTCGTCGTCTTGCCGGCCCCGTTGGCGCCGATCAGCGCGACGATCTCGCCGGCGCGCACCGACAGGGAGACGTCCTTGAGCACATGGGTCGCGCCGCGGCTGACATTGAGGCCGGCGATCTCAAGCACGGGCGCCTCCCCCGCGGCGCGTGCCGAGATAGGCGGCGACCACATCCGCGTCCGCCTGGATGTCCTGCGGGGTTCCCTCCGCGAGGAACCGGCCGCGATCGAGCACCTGGACACGCCGGCACAGGCGCATGACGAGGCTCATATCGTGCTCGACGACCAGGACGGCGATGCCCAGATCGCCGTTGATCCGCGCGACGAGACGCAGGAGGTCCTCCGTCTCGCTGGCATTCATGCCCGCCGCCGGCTCGTCGAGGAGCAGCGCCCTGGGTTCCGTCGCCATGGCACGCGCGATCTCGACCCGCCTCTGGTCGCCATAGGACAGGTCCATCGCGCGCTCGTCCGCCAGATGTCCGAGACCCAGCATCTCCACGATCCCGCGCGCCTTCTCCGCGATCTCCCGCTCCGAGCGCCTGAAGCCGGGCAGGGCCAGGAGCGTCGCGACCATGCCCGACCCATGGCGCATGTGAAGACCCGCCATGACGTTCTCCAGAACGGAAAGGTCGGCGAAGAGCCGGACATTCTGGAAGGTCCGCGCGACGCCGCTTTCGGCGAAGCGATGGGGCGGGCGGCCGGTCATGTCCGTGCCGCGGACGGCAAGGCGCCCGCTCGTCGGGGCCAGGACGCCGGTCATGACGTTGAAGGCCGTCGTCTTGCCCGCGCCATTGGGCCCGATGAGGCCGACGAGATCGCCCGGGCGGAGCGCGAGCGAATAGTCCTGAAGCGCGACCAGGCCGCCGAAGCGCTTGCCGATCTCATTGGCGGCGAGAATGGGCTCGCTGTCCTCCATGACAGTCTGTCCGGCTCCCCTGGACGTCAATCGTTTCGTTCATTCTTGTCAGAATCGAACCTCTTGTACAATATAGTACATGAAAGAGATCGCCAGCGAGCGATCTTGGAAAGCAGGACGAAAAGCAGGACATCGAAGGATTTCACGCCCATGCTGCTCGGCCCCGGCGAACCGTCGGCCGTAACCCTCGTCAATGGCGAGGCGGACAGCCGCCTCGTGCTCGTCTGCGAACATGCGAGCCCGCGCATCCCCCGCGCGCTCGGCACGCTGGGCCTGTCGGAGACGGAGCTCGAGCGCCACATCGCCTGGGATATCGGCGCGCGCGCGGTCGCCGAGCGCATGGCGCACCGCCTCGGCGCGCCGCTCTTCGTGCAGAACTATTCCCGCCTCGTGTGCGACTGCAACCGCAACACGACGGCCCGGGATTTCATCCCCGACGTCAGCGAACGGACGGCCATTCCCGGCAATCGCGGCCTGTCGGAGAGCGATATCGCACAGCGCGTGGACGAGATATTCACCCCGTTCCACGCCGCCATCGCCGCCCATATGGACGCCCTCACCGCCCGGCGCGGCGACGCGGTGTTCGTCACCGTCCACAGCTTCACGCCCGTCTTCAAGGATGTCGAGCGGCCGTGGCATGTCGGCGTCCTGTTCAACCGGGACCCGCTCTTCTCGCCGCTCGCGGTGGAGCTCCTGCGCGCGCAGGGCGGGCTCGCGGTCGGGGTCAACGAGCCCTATGTCATGTCCGACGAGACCGACTACACGGTCCCCGTCCATGGCGAGGCGCGCGGTGTGCCCTCCGTCGAATTCGAGATCCGCAACGATCTCGTGCGCACGGCCGCCGGCCAGGAAGACTGGGCGGACCGGCTCTCCCGCGTCGTGGAGGCGGCCATCGCCCGCATGGACGCCATGGGGGCGGAACCGGCGAAGGATGCGCGCTAGGTGTGTGCTTCGGCCAGACTGTGCCGGCCCGCTCACCCAAGACGTTTTGCGTTTAGAACGGCACCGGCCTGCTTGCGTCCCTGCGTTTAGAACGGCACCGGCCCACTCCCCCACCCGGCCACCCATGAGATGATACTTCCGTGGGTGGCCGGGTGGGGGAGTGGGCCGGTGCAGCCCGACCGGATGGGACAAACCGCGCCCGATTCAATCCGTCTGCGAAATGCTCTAGGATGCGCGCCGGACAAACCGGGAGGAGCCGACGCGCGCCATGTTCGATCTTCGCGACAACGTCATGCTGATTACGGGCTCGAGCCGCGGCATCGGCCGGGCCATCGCCGAACACGCCGCACAAGCCGGCGCCAGGGTGGTGATCTCCAGCCGCAAGCAGGAGGCCTGCGACGCGGTGGCCGAGAGCATCCGCGCCGCGGGCGGCGAGGCCATCGCCGTGGCCGCCAATGCCGGCCGCAAGGACGAGCTCGAGGCGCTCGTCGACCGCACGCTCGACGAATGGGGCCGCATCGACACGCTGGTGTGCAATGCCGCCATCAATCCCCATTACGGACCTCTGGAGACCATCGAGGACGCGGCCTGGGACAAGATCATGGGCACCAATGTGCGCTCCAATCTCTGGCTCGCCAATATGGTGCTGCCATTGATGGCCGAGCGCGGCGGCGGCGCGATGATCCTGCTTTCCTCCGTCGCCGGCATGCGCGGCTGCATGAATATCGGCGCCTACGGCATCTCCAAGACGGCCGATATCGGGCTTGCCCGCACGCTCGCCGTGCAGTGGGGCGCCCGCAACATCCGCGTCAACGCCATCTGCCCCGGCATCGTGGAGACGGACTTCGCCCGCGCGCTCTGGGAGGACCCGGCGGTCGCCGAACCGTCCATAGAGGCGACGGCGCTGAAACGGCTCGGCAGGCCCGACGACATTGCCGGCGTCGCCCTGTTCCTCGCCTCCCCCGCCGCGCACTATGTCACCGGCACGACCATCGTCGCCGATGGCGGCATGACCGCGACAATCAACATGTAAGGGACCCCCATGGCAGATCTTCAGGATGTGGTGATCCTGTCCGGCACGCGCACCGGCATAGGCGATTTCGGCGGCGGGCTGAAGGATGTGCCGCCCTCAAGGCTCGGCGCGCTGGTCATCGCGGAGGCCGCGAAGCGTGCGGGGCTCCCGGTCGGCGATGTGGAGCACGTGGTGATGGGCCAGGTGATCCAGAGCGAGCCGCGCGACATGTATCTCGCCCGCGTCGCGGCGCTTAAGGCGGGCGTGTCGGAGCGCGCGCCCGCCCTCACCCTCAACCGGCTGTGCGGCTCCGGGCTCCAGGCCATCGTCTCCGCCGCCCAGATGATCCGGCTCGGCGAGTGCGCGACGGCCGTCGCCGGCGGCGCGGAGAGCATGAGCCGCGCGCCCTACACCCTGCCCGCCGCGCGCTGGGGCCAGAAGATGGGCGACGCGCCGCTGCTCGACACGCTTCTCACCGCGCTCAACGACCCCTTCGGCCACGGCCATATGGGGATCACCGCGGAGAATGTGGCGGAGCGCTACGGGATCGGCCGGGCGGAACAGGACGCCTTCTCGGTGGAAAGCCACCGCCGCGCCGCGCACGCCATCGCCGAAGGCCGCTTCGCCGACCAGATCGTCCCCGTGGAGATCGAGACCCGCAAGGGCACCGTCGTCTTCGACACCGACGAGCATGTGCGCGCCGACGTGACACAGGAGGACGTCGCGAGCCTCAAGCCCGCCTTCAAGCGCGACGGCACGGTGACGCCCGGCAATGCCAGCGGCATCAATGACGGGGCCGGCGCGGTCGTGCTGATGGCGGCGGAGGACGCGAAGGCGCGCGGCCTGACGCCGCTTGCCCGCATCGTGTCCTGGGGCCATGCGGGGGTGGCGCCGGAGGTCATGGGGCTCGGCCCCATCCATGCCGTACCGCAGGCGCTTAAGCGCGCCGGCCTCGCCATCGGCGACATCGACGTGGTGGAAAGCAACGAGGCCTTCGCCGTCCAGGCCTGCGCGGTCGCGCGCGACCTGGGCTTCGATGCGGACCGGACCAACCCCAATGGCGGCGCCGTCGCGCTCGGCCATCCCGTCGGCGCGACGGGCGCCATCCTCACCGTCAAGGCGCTGTACGAGCTCGCCCGCACGGGCGGGCGCTACGGCCTCGTGACCATGTGCATCGGCGGCGGCCAGGGCATCGCCATGGTGATCGAGCGGCTGGAGTAGGAGCCCCCCATTTTGCAGAAGAAGAGCGGCGGCGATGTGCCGTCGCGCCGGGCGGACATCGCGGCATATCGAGTTCGAGAGCAAGAAACGGCTTGTCCGCCGACCGGCCACTTGCAAATGTCGCGGCGGCACATCGCCCCCGCCCCTTCCGGAGCCAACCCATGACCACACCTCAGTCCGTCAACCGGTCGATGACGCCGTTCGAATGGGCGATGCTCGTTACCCTGTCCGTCCTGTGGGGCGGCTCCTTCTTCTTTGTCGGCGTGGCGGTCGCGGACCTGCCGCCGCTGACCATCGTAGTGGCGCGCGTGGCGCTCGCCGCGCTGGCGCTTCACATCGTGCTCGCCGTCATGGGCGCGCGCCTGCCCGGCAACCGCGAGGTCTGGATGGCGTTTGCCGGCATGGGCTTCCTCAACAATGTCGTCCCCTTCACACTCATCGTCTGGGGCCAGACGCATATTGCCAGCGGCCTCGCCTCGATCCTCAACGCGACCACGCCGCTCTTCACCGTGATCGTCGCCCACGGGCTCACCTCAGACGAGAAGATGACGCCGGGGCGCCTCCTCGGCGTGGCCGTGGGGTTCGCAGGCGTCGCGATCATGGTCGGCGGCGGCGCGCTCGGCACGCTGGGGGTCGATGTGCTGGCCCAGCTCGCGGTACTGGCCGCCGCGCTCTCCTATGCCTTTGCGGGCGTGTTCGGCCGGCGGTTCAGGACGCTGGGCGTCCCTCCGCTCGCCACCGCGACCGGCCAGGTGACCGCCTCCAGCCTCATGCTCCTGCCGGTCATGCTGATCGTCGACGAGCCCTGGACCCTGGCCATGCCGTCGGCCGGAACGGTCGCCGCCGTGGTGGGGCTCGCCCTCGTCTCCACCGCGCTCGCCTATATTCTCTATTTCCGGATCCTCCAGACGGCGGGCGCGACCAACCTCCTGCTCGTCACCTTCCTCATTCCGGTGAGCGCCATCCTGCTCGGCGTCTTCGCGCTCGGAGAGACGCTCCTGCCGAGGCAGATGGTCGGCATGGCGCTGATCGGCTTCGGGCTCGCCGCCGTCGACGGCCGGATCGGGCGCGCTATATGGGCGCCGCGCCAACCGTGAGGCCGCCGCAGACATAGAGCACCTGGCCGGTGGTGAAGCCCGCCTCTTCCGACAGGAAATAGGCGCAGGCCGCGGCCACCTCGACCGGGCTGCCGAGCCGGCGGGTCGGGATGGTCGCCTCGATCGCCTCGCGGGACGGCGAGCCCGGCGGATTGCCCCTGGCGAACATGTCGGTCTCGATGGGGCCGGGCGCGACGCAGTTCACCGTGATGCCCTCGCGCGCGAGTTCCAGCGCCGCATTGCGGGTGAGCCCCAGGAGCCCGGCCTTCGTCGCGCCATAGAGCCCCCTGCCCTCCTTGCCGAGGGAGGCACGGCTGCCGAGATTGACGATACGGCCGAACTCCGCCGCACGCATGGCCGGCAGGCAGGCCTGCATGGCGAGCAACGGCGCACGCAGATTGATCGCCGTCATGCCGTCAAGATCGGCGACCGTCGCCTCGCCGATCCGTCCCTCGCGAAAGATGCCGGCATTGTTGACGAGCCGCGTCACGCGAAAGCGGCCCGCCACCTCGTCGAGCGCTGCCCGCGTGGCGGCCTCGTCGGCGAGGTCGGCATGTATGAAGTGGCCCGGGAAATCGCCCCCGGGCGCGGACCGGGCGAGGCCCACGACCGTGTGGCCCCGCTCCGCAAGATAGTCCGCAATGGCGCGGCCGATGCCGCGGCTTGCGCCCGTGACGAGTGTCGCCGGCTCCGTCATGATCTCCGCCCCGCCTCAGCCAAGCCGCCCGCAATCGACCACCACGGTCTGGCCGGTGATCGCGCCTTGCGCGCACAGGAACAGCATGGTCTCCGCAATATCCTCCGGCTCGACCATGCGCTGGAGCATGGTGTTGGCGACCGAGCGGTCCTTGCGCTCCTGGGGCCACACATCGGTCCAGGGCGTGCGGGTCAGGCCCGGCGCCACGGCGTTGACGCGGACCTCGGGCGCCAGCGCCTGGGCGAGATTGCGCGTGAGATTGACGAGACCCGCCTTGCTCGCCGCATAGGCCAGCGAGCTTCCCGCCTTGCCGAGCCCGGCGATGGAGGCGGTGCTCACCACCACCCCGCGCGAGGCCTTCAGCGCGGGCGCGGCGGCCTTCACGCAGCGGAACGGACCGATGAGATTGGTGGAGATGAGTTTGCTCCAGAACTCCTCCGTCATCGCGTCGAGATCGGAGAAGGCGATCGGCTCGCGCGCGCCGGGCGTGCCGGCATTGTTGATGAGGATATCGAGGCCGCCGAGCGCCTCCACCGCCTCGCCCACCATGCGCGCGGCATCGCCGGGATCGGAGACGTCGCCGGCGACCGCGAGCGCCGTCGCGCCGTCCGCGCGCAGCTGGCCGGCCGCATCGTCCCCGCGCGGATCGTCGGCGAGATGGTTGACCGCGACGGCCGCACCGCATTGCGCCAGAAGCCGCGCGGCGGCGAAACCGATCCCCGATGCGCCGCCCGTCACCAGAGCGCGCTTGCCTGCCAGATCTGCCGTGATCGTCATGCCGGACCCCGAAACCTCCCCCTCTTGCTCGCCGCGCGGGGCCGCCCCGCATGGCGTTCTTCCCGGCAAGCACCCGCTGCCGGGGCGCAGACTGTCGCACAGCCCCGATGGGCCGTCAATTTGGCGAAACGCCATTCTGCATCGCAGAAACCGCACCGCGCATCTCCCGCGGAGACGGCGGGCCCGGCGCGCACCGCCGCGCCCTTGCTTTACCGTACTCAGCTCTGCATAATTTACTGTATACAGAACTCGAAGCCGGAAGGAACAAGGGCGATGGCCGGACAGGACGCCATGGCGGCACCGGACGGGGCGGACAGGGAAAGCGCCGCCGAGCGCGCCTATGTGGCCTTGCGCGAGATGGCCATGGTCTACCGCTTCGCGCCGGGCGAACGGCTCAATGAGGGTACGCTCGCCCATGCGCTGAACGTCAGCCGCACGCCCCTGCGCGAGGCCCTGAACCGCCTCGTCTCGGAAGGGCTCGTCGTCGCGGATCCCGGACGCGGCTTCCGCGCCCGCCCGCTCGACGTGAAGGAGGTCTTCGATCTCTACGAGACGCGGCTGGCGCTCGAATGCTTCATCGCGCAACTGGCCTGCGAACGCGCCACATCCCAGGGTCTCGACGAGATCGACGCCTATCTCGACGAGAGCGTGAAGGCGCATGACAGCGCCTCCGTCGACCGGCTCGTGCGCCTCGACGAGGGCTTCCACGAGCGCGTGGCCCAGCTCACGGGCAACGGGGAACTGGCGCGCATGCTCTCAGGCATCGATGCGCGCATCCATTTTTTCCGATGGGTGGACATGCGCGGACGGCGCGCCACGACGCAAGCCGAGCACCGCGCCGTCCTCGCCGCCATCCGCGCGCGCAACGCACCCAAGGCCCGCGCCGTCATGCGCGACCACATCACCCGCCGCCTCGACCAGATCGTCGATGGCATCAGGCAAGGCTATGCCAGCCTCTATATGGGCGAAGGCCCCGCCTCGACGGACGACGACAGGGAGACGACATGAACCGGCTTTCCGGCGCGGAAGCGCTCGTGCGCATGCTTCAGCTTCACGGCGTGGAGGTCATATTCGGCCTGTGCGGCGATACGAGCCTGCCCTTCTACGACGCGCTCCACAGGCTCGATCACGGCATGCGCCACGTGCTCACCCGCGACGAGCGCTCCGCGGCCTACATGGCCGATGTCTATGCCCGCGTCACCGGCAAGGTCGGCGTGTGCGAGGGCCCGAGCGGCGGCGGGGCGACCTATATCCTGCCCGGCGTCGTGGAGGCCAATGAGAGCTCGGTCGCCCTGCTCGCCATCACGACCGATATCGGCGTCGGCGCGCGCGGGCGCTACGCGCTGACCGAGCTCGATCAGGAGGCCCTGTTCCGCCCGCTCACCAAATGGAACAGGGTCATCGACACGGGTGCCTCGCTGCCGCGCACCGTGCGCGCCGCCTTCCGCCAGATGACGACGGGGCGGCCGGGCGCGGCCCATCTGGGCCTGCCCTTCGACGTCCAGAAGGCGCCGGTCGATGCCGACGACATATGGGGCGACGAGCAGTTCGGCCATTTCCCTGCCATCCGCACCGCGGCGGACCGTGCGGCCATCGAGGCGGCCGCGGAGGCGCTCCTGGAGGCGAAGCGCCCCCTCATCCTGTGCGGCGGCGGCCCGGTCATCTCCGGCGCACGCGCCGATGTGACGGCCCTTGCCGAACGGCTGGGCGCGGTGGTCGCGACGACCATCAGCGGCCAGGGCGCCATCCTCGACGACAATCCTTACGCGCTCGGCGTCGTCGGCTCCAATGGCGGCTCGGACGAGACCCGCGCCGTGCTGGACGAGGCCGATCTCGTGGTGCTCGTCGGCTGCCGCGCCGGCTCGGTGACGACGGAGCGCTGGCGCCATCCCGCCTCCGGCAAGCAGCGCATCGTCCATATCGATGCCGATCCCGCCGTGATCGGCGCCAACTATCCGACCGAGGTGGCGCTCATCGGCGATGCGCGGCTCACCCTCGACGCGCTGATGCAGGCGGTGGACCAGCGGCTCGGATCCGGGACCCGCAAGGGCGAGGCGGCGCGCATGGCGGTCGCCCGGGCGAAGCAGGCGAAGTTCGCGCGCTTCCGCGCCCTCGCCGCATCCGACGACACGCCGATCCGGCCGGAACGGGTGGTGCATGAGCTCAACGAGCTCCTGCCCGGCGATGCCGTCATCGTCGCCGATCCGGGCACGCCCTGCCCCTATTTCTCCGCCTATTACGAGCTTACCGATCCGCGCGGGCGCCTGATCTCCAACCGCGCCCACGGCGCGCTCGGCTATTCGCTGCCCGGCGTGCTGGGGGCCTATTACGCGCGCCCCGATACCAAATGCGTCGCCGTCATGGGCGACGGCAGCTTCGGCTTCAATGCCGGCGAGATGGAGACGCTGGTGCGCATCGGCGCGCCGGTCACATTGGTCGTCTTCTCCAACAGCGCCTTCGGCTGGATCAAGGCCGGCCAGCATTCCGGCTTCGCAGAGCGCTATTTCTCCGTCGACTTCAACCGCACGGACCATGCCCGCGTGGCGGAGGCCTTCGGCGTGAAGGCCTGGCGCGTCGAACGGCCGGACGCGCTTCGCCCGGCACTCGCCGCAGCGCTCGAGCATGGCGGCCCGACCCTCGTCGACATCGCCACCCAGCCCCTCCACGAGGCCGCCGCCCCGGTCACCGAATGGATCGCATGAGGCCGGCGGATGGCCGGTCCAGGCCGGCCATCCGCCCCCGATAGAACGGTCTCCGGGCGACGCGAGCCCGCGTCACGCCGTCTCCACCTCCACATCGAGGAGGGGGGCGTATTGCTGGGCGCCGAAGATATCCGGATCGCCGGGGCTTCCGCTCGGACGCCGCCGAAGGATCGTGAACTTGATCGCGTAGGCCGGATCGTACTCGACGAAATCGGTGATCCGCGCCTCGTCGATTCCGAACAGCCTGGCCATGGCATCGCGCGACACGGCCCCGGAGCGCTTGACCGTCTCATAGGCCTCGCGCTCGCGGAAGATGATGTCGAAGGTGATCTTGTCGGTGCCCGCGTTCTTGCTGCGGATGGTCTTGGCAAGCTCGGACAGCCTGGTCTTGGTCATCGTGATCTCTCCGGATATCAGGCGCCGACGGTCTCGGTATGCCGCGGGAACAGCTCCAGCGGATCGTCGACCGCCATCGTGTGGTTCAGCGTCCAGCGATATCCCGGGCTCGCCGGCATGACCTCGTCGAAGACGAAGGAGACGCCCCCCGCGGTTCCTTTCACATCCGGCAGGCGGGCATAGAAGAGCTGGCGCGTGCCGGTCATGGCGACCTCTTCGGCCATCTCCCTGGTGGGAGCGACGCCCTGCACGACGATGAGCAGCTCGTGGCCGGGCCTGTCGCGCAGGGGCTCCATCTCGCCCATGACGCCGTCGCGGCCGAAAACGTTGTAGTGAAGCGCCCAGCCCGTCTCTCCGAACCGTTCGCGCGTCTGCTCGCGCGCCCATTCGATCACCTCGTCGACATGGGCGATCGTATAGGGATCGCGAATGCCCGCCATGCCGACGAAGCGCTCGCCGATCTTGCCCGCCCCCTCCAGCTTGACGCGGAAGTCGTCCGCCGGAGCGAACCGCATGCCGGTCACCCGCGTCGTCTTCTCCGCCACCTGCTCGTAGCGGCAGTCGGTCATGTCGAGCACACCGCCGGCGACATGCTCGTGAAACGGGTTGGAGCGCTCGTACATGGCATGTCCGGCCACCGAGGCGACCGTGCAGCGCTGGCCGGGATGCATGGCCGTCACCTCCACCCAGTCCCGCGTAATCTCTCCGAGCACGGTCTCCTTGGCGCCGTATGGTTCCGCGCAGAACGAGGCGCATTCGAGGACCTTGCCGAGATAGTAGGCCTGCGCCTCGGGAAAGCCGCGCGACAGGGCGGCGGCGGCGAAGATCGCGCTGTCGGAGGAGCGCCCGCCGATGATGACGTCGCACCCGTCCTCGATGAGCGCGCGATAGGGATGCACGCCGGCCACCGCGACGATCCGGTCCGTCGCGTCGAGTTCGCCCTCGTCGAGATCCGCGCGCGCGTCGAGCCCCTGCACGGGCGAGCCGGAGGCGATCTTCGCCCTGACCGTCTCCTTGTCGACCTCCGAATAGAACCAGCCGAGCTTGAAGGGCGCGAGCCCATGCCTTGCCGCAAGGTCGCGGATGATCTGCACATACATGTCGACGCGGCTGTCGGACCCCGTATCGCCGGCCGAACCGACGATCATCGGAACGCCGATTTCCCGCGACGCCAGGAGCATCTGCTCGAGATCGTGCTCCTGCCAGGCCTTCGGGCTTGCGCAGCCATCGCTGCCGAGCGGAACGGGGCCGATATCGTCGCTTCCGGAATCGGCGGCGATGAAATCCGGCTTCGCCGCCACGCCGAGGCGGAAGCTCTCGACCTTGAGCGGCGCGAAACCGAGATGGCCGTTGGGGCAAATGATCTTGAGGGAGTCCATATCATCCTTCCTTGGAAGCCGGGCACGGCCGGCTGTGACCGTTGCCTCCCGCCAATGCATTTGACGTGCCAAGAACCGGAATATGGATAAGGCATTGAAAAATATGGATTTATCTAAGGAGAACGGAAACCTTCCGCGCTCTCGCGCGAAACGCACGCAACGGCGCGTGCGCTTTGCGCGCCATCACGCGCGCAGCCCGAGCTTGATCATCTGATGGCGCAGGGCATGGCGGCTGAGGCCGAGCTGCTGCGCGGCAGCCGCCACGCTGCCCTCGGCGTGCATGAGGGCCTTCTCGATGAGCTCGCGCTGGAACGCGGCCGTGGCGGCGCGAAAATCGTACTCCTCCCCGTGCCCAGTCCGGGCCGGCCCTTCCGTGGCGGGCAGAACGCGGGCGGTTCCAGCCCGCACCGTCCGCAGGATACGGTCGGGCAGATGCCTGGCGAGCACCCGATTGTCGTCCTCCAGAATGAAGATGCGCTCCAGGAGGTTCTCCAGCTCCCGCACATTGCCGGGCCAGGGATAGGCCTTGAAGACGCTTTCCACCTCCCCGCTCAGCCCCGTGATCGAGCGGTCATAGCGCGCATTGAGCTTGCGTATGAAATGTTCGGCGAGGATGAGCACATCGTCGCCCCTCTCGCGCAGGGGCGGAATGTTGATCGCGATCACCTGCAGGCGATAGTAGAGATCCTCCCGGAAATGGCCGGCCGTGACCTCCGACAGCAGGATCTTGTTGGTCGCGGCGATGAAGCGGACATCCACCTCGATGGGGCGCACCGCCCCCACGCGCCGGAAGCGCTGCGTGTCGAGAAGGCTGAGCAGCTTGGCCTGCAGCATCAGGTCCATCTCGCGGATCTCGTCCAGGAAGATCGTGCCGCGATTGGCCGCCTCCACAAGGCCGGTCTTCTTCGCCGACGCGCCCGTGAAGGCGCCGCGCTCATGGCCGAAAAGCTCCGATTCCAGAAGGCTGGACGGGATCGCCGCACAGTTGACGTCGACGAACTCGTTGCGCGCGCGGGCCGATTGCTCGTGCAGCATGCGCGCAACGAGCCCCTTGCCCGTGCCGGTCTCGCCATAGATGAGGACCGTGCGCGACGGGCTGGCGGCAACGCGGCCTATGAGGCGGCGCACGCCTTCGATGCTGGAATGCTCGCCGATCAACTCGCCCTGATAATGCGCCATTCCGCCATCCGCCACTGGCTTGCCGTCCCGCGTCAGGCGTCAAGCTCGTAGCGGCGCCATCTGCCCTCGCATGGATTCCCTTCGGCAAAATAGAGCCGTCTCCGGCGGCAGGCAAAGATCGCCGACGAGATGGTCGAGGAATCCCCGCCGTCCACGGGATGCTGGCAGAGCGATCCGCTCCCGTCGCCGGGGACATGGCTCGCCATGAGGTCGGCGGCAGAGCGGGCCGACCAGTTGCGCTCCGATGCCATGGCGGCACCGAGCCCGGCAAAGCGGGCATGCGAGTTCCGGGCCGCACGGTCCCCGCCATGCTGGAGCGTGCGTCCGGCAAGCTCCGGGGAGACGAAATGATTCGTCCGGAATGCGGGGCTCCCCCGCTCCACCGCGATGCCGCTGTTGCCGAGCTCCACGGCCGCCACGGCGCCGGAGGGATCGGCCATCACCAGCGTGCCGCCGCCGGCATGGCGGGCGGAGGACACGAACCGGACGGCGTCCTCAACGGTCCGGCAGTCGGACAGAAGCCGCGTCATCAGGAAGTACCGCAGCCAGCCGACGCCATGGTCGCCCGTGCCGACCTGGGTGTCGACCAGGGCAAGGCCCCATCCGTTGATGCCGCTGGAATAGGCGCCGGGGCTGCCGAGGCTGCCCACGCACAGCATCTCGCCGCCATGGATGTCGGGACCCTTGTGGCGGAAGACCCGCTGGATGCCGAGATGGGTGCCCCGGAAATCGCGGTTCTTCACGACCATGGGCCCGTCCGTGCCGTCCGCGACCGCCCAGGCGCTGCAGCCGTCGCCGGCCTCCGGTCCAGTGGCTTTCAGGTCCCGGAGGATGCCGAGATGCAGATGGACGAAGAGCACGGGCTCCGGGATATCGAACCCCTCGGCGATACCGCGCAACTCAAGGAGGCTGGCCGGATCGGTCTCCTGCGCGAACGCGCGCTGTGCATCGAGGAAGGCCTGCGCCGGCGGGTCCAGAAGCCCGGCCGCACCTGCCGCATCCACGGCCGCCGCGACGGCGTTCCTCACGGCGCCGGCGCCAGCTCCGCCTTTGCGGGCCTGCCCGAGGCCGCGCTCATGGGCATCGCCGGACAGCATGACCGGCAGGGAAGGGTCAGGAAGCCAGTTCGACATTGTTCTCGACCAGATGGCAGGCGGCTGTGTGATCCGGGCCGACCGCGGTGGGTTTCGGGGCGACGGTCCTGCAGATGTCCGTCGCCAGCGGGCACCGGGTGTGGAACTTGCAGCCCGGCGGCGGCGACAGGGGCGACGGCAGGTCGCCGCGCAGCGCCACATGCCGGCGCCGTCCGGGACGGTCGATCTCGGGCACGGCCGACAGCAGGCTCTGCGTATAGGGATGGCGCGCGCGCTCGAGCACGGCCTCCGCAGGCCCCATCTCCACAATCTCGCCGAGATACATGACCGCGACGCGGTCGCTGACATAGCCGATCACCGCGATGTCGTGGGAGATGAAGAGATAGGTCAGTCCCATCTCGCGCTTCAGGTCGGAGAGGAGCTGCACGATCTGCGCCTGGATCGAGACGTCGAGGGCGGAGACCGGTTCGTCGCACACGATGAAATCGGGATTGAGGATCAGCGCGCGGGCGATTCCGATCCGCTGGCGCTGCCCGCCGGAGAACTGGTGCGGGAACCGGTCCAGATGAGCGGTCTTGAGCCCGACATTCTCGACGATCGCGGCGGTCTTGTCGCGCAGCTCCCGGCGATTGCGGGCAAGGCCGTGCAGCTTCAGCGGCAGGCCGACGATCTCCGCCACCGTCCGGCGAGGATTGAGCGAGGCATAGGGGTCCTGGAAGATGATCTGCATCTTCCGGCGCATCTCCTTGAGCGCGTCCGCGTCGAGCGCGGTGACGTCCTCGCCGCCGAACTCCACGCGTCCCGATGTCGGCTCGTGCAGCCGCAGCACCGCACGGCCGAGCGTGGACTTGCCGCACCCGCTCTCGCCGATGAGGCCGAGCGTCTCGCCGCGGCCGACATCGAAGCTCACATCGTTGAGCGCCTTGACGAGCACGCCGGCCCGGCCGGTCAGCCTGCCGAACAGGCCGCGCCGCGTATCGTAGTGCTTGACGAGATTGCGGACCCTGACCAGCGGCCCGGGCGAGTGTGCCCCCATTGTCGTCATGGCTCTCCCTCCCCGGCGCGAACGCACCGCACCATGCGGCCCTCCGCCATTGCGCGCATCGCGATATCGGCCTTGCACGGCTCGAGGCGCATGGCGCACCGGCCGAAGAAGCGGCACTGTGCCGGCAGATCGATCAGCTCGGGCACCTGGCCGTCGATCGGCCGGATGCGGCGCCCGCGCATGGACAGGCGCGGAATGGAATTCAGCAGGCCCTGCGTATAGGGGTGCTGCGGGTCGGCGATGACCTGCCGCGTCGTGCCGGTTTCCACGACCTGGCCCGCATACATGACCATCACCCTGTCGCAATGCTCCGCCACGACGCCGAGATCGTGGGTGATGAGCACCACGCTCATGCCCAGCTCCTGCCTGATATCGGCGATGAGATCGAGAACCTGGGCCTGGATCGTGACGTCGAGGGCGGTCGTCGGCTCGTCGGCGATCAGGAGCTTCGGCCGGCAGGCCAGCGCGATCGCGATCATGATACGCTGGCGCATGCCGCCGGAGAATTCGTGCGGATAGTTGCCGAGCCGCGTCTCCGGCGACGGGATGCCGACGAGCCGCATCATCTCCACCGCGCGCTCGCGCACCGCCATCCTGCGCGCCCGGCGCTCCCGGGGCAGTGTCGCGTCATGGGCGTGGAGAACCTCTCCGAGCTGCTCGCCCACGGTGAGCGCGGGATTGAGGGCGGTGAGCGCATCCTGCATCGTCATGGCGATGTCGCGGCCACGCAGAAGGCGCATCTCGGAGGGCGCCAGGCCGGTCAGCTCGCGCCCCTCGAAACGGATGGACCCGCCCTCGATATATCCCGGCGAGCGCACGAGCCCCATGACAGAGGCGAATGTGACGCTCTTGCCGGAGCCGGACTCGCCCACAATGCCGAGACACTCGCCCTGCCTGACGTCGAGATCGACGCCGTCGACGGCGCGCACCAGGCCGTTGCGGGTCGCGAAGGCGGTCCGCAGCCCACGCACCTCCAGAAGGGGTCGGGATGCCGTGTCAGTCATTCATGGAACCTCGGATCGAAGGCGTCGCGCAGCCCCTGGCTCGCCACGTTGATCGAAAGCACGAGCAGGAGAATGGCCAGCCCCGGAAAGGTGCTCACCCACCACGCCTCCAGGATGAAGGCGCGCCCGTCGGCCACCATGGAGCCCCAGGAGGCGGTCGGCGGCTGCACGCCGAGCCCGAGAAACGACAGGCTCGCCTCCAGGATGATCACATGGGCCATGCGGATCGTGGACACCACGATCACCGGCGACAGGATGTTCGGCATGATCTCGCGCAGCATGATGTGACCGCGCGACGCGCCGAGCGCCCGCGCGGCCTCGACATACTCGATCTCGCGGGCCGCCAGTGTCTCGCCGCGCACGACCCGGCAGGGTATGACCCATTCCTTGTAGGCGAGCGCGATGACGATGTTCTGAAGTCCCGGCCCCATCATGGCCATGAGCCCGATGGCGAAGATGAGATAGGGAAAGCCGAGCAGGATATCGACGAGGCGCGAGATCGCCACATCGACCCAGCCCCTGAGATAGCCCGCCGCCAGACCGGCCATGATCCCGACGGTTGTGGCGAGCAGGATGACGGCGGCGCCGATGAAGATCGAGATCCGCGCGCCATAGACGATGCGCGAGAGGATGTCCCGGCCGAGCCCGTCGCAGCCGAGCGGATAGGCCCAGTCGCCGCCCGCCATCCAGACCGGTGGCTGGAGGCGCCGGAACAGGTCCGTCTCGTTGGGGTCCTGCGGTGCGATCAGCGGGGCGAAGACGGCCAGCACGACGAAGATGCCCACGACCGCCGCGGCCGCGAGGGCCATGCGGTTCCCGGCGAAATTGCCGAGATTTCTCAAGAAGGGGGAGTCCCGCCGGTCGGACGCGGACGCCGCCCCGCCGGCCTTGTCGGCGGCCGCGCTCATAGCTTCACCCTCGGATTGAGCATTGTGTAGAGAATGTCGGCGACGAAGTTCAGCATGACATAGGTGAGCGCATAGAGCAGCACGGCCGCCTGAACGAGCGGGTAGTTCCTGAGGAAGATGCTCTCCACCACGAGGCGGCCGAGGCCCGGCCAGCCGAACACGGTCTCCACGATCATGTTTCCGCCGAGCAGGGACCCGGTCTCGATCGCGGCGACGGAGACCGTCGGGATCAGCGCGTTCTTGAGGGCGTGGCGAAACAGGATGCGATGCCGGCTCAGCCCCTTCGCCTCGGCGAAGACGATGTAGTCGGACCGCATCACCTCCAGCATCGACGTGCGGGTCACCCGCATCAGGATCGCCGTCATGGGCAGGCCCAGCGTGATCGCCGGCAGGATGACATGGGACAGCGCGTCGAGGAACGCGTCGAACCGGCCCTGGATCAGCGTGTCGATCAGCAGGAAATGCGTGATCGGCTGGACCTCGCTGGAGAACCCGATGCGACCCGAGACCGGAAGGACGTGGAGATGCACCGCGAACAGCATCAAGAGCAGGATGCCGAACCAGAACCCCGGCAGGGAGACGCCGAGAAGCGAACCCACGGTGGCCAGCCGGTCGAGGATCGTGTTCTTCCGGACCGCCGCCAGAACGCCGAGCGGAATGGCCGTGACCAACGCCAGAAGCAGGGCCACCAGGCTCAGCTCGACGGTCGCGGGCAGCCGTTCGGCGATGACGTCCATCACCGGCCTGCGGTGATAGAAGCTCAGGCCGAAATTCCCGGTGACGGCATTGCCGAGGAACGCCGCGAACCGCTCGTGAAGAGGCAGATCGAGGCCGAGATCCTGCCGCAGCAGACTCTCCTCCTGCGCCGTGACGTTCTGGTCGCCGATCATGATCTCGACCGGGTCGCCCGGGGTCAGCGCCATCATCAGGAAGACGATCACGCTGACGCCGAGGAGAACGGGCACGAGTTGCAGCAGGCGCTCGACGAGCTTGCCCATAGGCATGGCAGGCGCTCCGGTGGCTCGGGGTGTCAGTCGACGCAGGCGTCGTGGAGATTGATGCGACTGTCGGGACTGGGCTTCCAGCCCTTCAGGCGCCTGGAGACACCGTAAATGTCCTGCGGCACCCACAGATAGAGATAGGGCAGGTCCTCGTTCACGATCGCCTCGGCCTTGCGGTAGAGCGCGGCACGCTTTTCGGTGTCGGCCTCCACGCCCGCCTCGTCGAGGATCTCGTCGAGCGCGGGATTGGAGTAGCCGGCGGAGTTGCCGCGGTCATTCGTGCGATGGGTCGGCACGAAGATGCCATAGGGATCGAGCGAGCCGTTGCCCCAAGAGGTGAAGTACATGTCGCCGGTCTTCTCCCCGCCCCGGGTCCGCCACTTGCTGGACAGCTGCGACCCTTCGCCGACCACCACCGTGGTGCGGAAGCCGGCCTTGGTCAGCAGGGAGGCCACGGCCTCCGCGACGTCCTTGTAGGCCCCTTCCGTGTCGAGCTGGAGATCGACGCCGTCCGGATAGCCCGCCTCCGCCAGCATCGCGCGCGCGAGCTCTGGATCGTAGTCGTACACGGTCAGCTCGCGATTGTGCCCGAACGCGTCGGGGCTGAGGATCCCCTCGATGGCAACGGCGTTGCCGGCGAGGATGCGGTCGATGATGAGGTCCTTGTCGATGGCGTGCATGGCCGCCTGACGGACCTTCGGATCGTCGAAGATGTCGCCCTGGGTGTTGAGGGCGACGAAGAAGCTTCGCGTCCCGTTCGCGGTCACCACATCGGTGCCGGGATTGTTCTTCACCTGGGCGACGGAATGGGCCGGCAGGTCGTTGATGATGTCCACATCGCCCGCAAGCAGCGCGGCCACCCGCGAGGCGTTTTCGGGTATCACCTTGAAGATCACCCGGTCCACGCAGGCCTTGCCGACCGGCGCGATGTCGTCGGCACCGCCATAGTAGCCGTCGAACCGTTCCATGATGACGGAATCGCCCCGTCGCCAGTCGACGAGCCTGAACGGCCCCGTTCCGTTGACCTGCGTGGCCAGGCCGTCGGTTCCGACCTTCTCCACGAACGCCTTGGAGACCACCTCCTGAAACGGCAGCATGGCGGGAAGAATGGGCCAGGGCTCGCCGAGATGGATGCGGATCGTCCGGTCGTCGACGATCTCGATCTCCTCGACCGGCCCGAGGAGGCTCTTGCGCGGGCTGGTCCGGCCATCCATCGCCCCTTCCACCGTGATGCGGTCGAGGGTGAACTTGACGTCCTCCGCCGTCAGTTCCGAGCCGTCGTGAAACGTCACGCCCTTGCGCAGCGTGAACTCGTAGACGGTCGGCGAGACCTGCCGGAAGCTCTCGGCAAGCTCGGGAACCACCGTCATGTCGCCATCCCTCGTCAGGATGCCGTCATACATGTTGCGCAGGATCGTCTCCGTCTCCCGCTTGCGATGGTTGGCCGGGTCGAGCGTATCGGCATCGTTGGTGAAGCCGACCCTGATCTCGGATGCCTGCGTCAGCGCGGCCGGCGCGGCAATCGCCATGGCGGTGGCGAGTGCAAGCAGCGTTGTGAACCTCATTGCAACCTCCGGATATATGGGGCTTCCGCTTGTCCGTGAGCTGGCGAGCGCGGGTACAGGCCTCGATCCGCAAGACCCGTGCCAATCCGCTTCCCGGCGCAACCGTTCAGGATTCGAAAGACATATCAATATGTTGGGAAAATCGGAAAAAATCTTCGCGGCGGCGCGGATATGACGCGCGCGAAATTCACGCAATATGCGTGCGATCCACCCGCATGGACCGGCGCCTTCCGCGCGAGCGAGCGGATCGGATCCAAGGCGCGCGTCCCATGCCGCGCGGCCGGGGCCGGGCGGAGATTGCCGGATGCACCCTCTTGGGCGCCCACCCTGCGACGCCCAGTCCTCAAACGCAGACTTAGACTAGATCTAAACTATTGATGTTGCGGTATTTTTCCGATTGCGCTATCAGAATTCGGCTTGACGTCACGCTGCGCTCTCGAGGCGCAAGGCCGTTTGTTCTTCTGCACAGCACGGACGATGCTCGCGCCCCTGAATACAGTCTTCCTCCTGCATCGCCGGTCGTTGATGTGGAGCGTTATGCGGATCGTCCGCGACCGGCAGACCGCGGAGGATCTGGCGCAGGAGACCTATCTGCGAGCGCGAAAGGCCATCGAGGCGGGGCCGATCGAGCATATCGAGGCGTTCCTGCACCGAACGGCGCGCAATCTGGCGCTCGATCATCTCCGGCGCCGAAGGACGCGGGGCGAGATCGAGACGGCCGGGCCTGGCGCGAACGACCTTTGCGACATACCCGCCGACATCCCGTCCCTGGAGGACGCGGTCATCGAGCGCGAGCGGCTGGAGATCTTCCGCAAGGCGCTCGCCGGCCTGCCTGAGCGGGCCCAGACGGTCATCGTGCTCAGCCGCATCGAGGAATGGTCGAACCGAAGAATCGCGGCCTGGCTGGGCGTGTCGGAAAGGACCGTCTTCAACGATCTCAAGCTGGCGATGGCCCATTGCCGCGAGACGCTCGCCCGGGCCGGCCGGGAGTGAACCCGCCCAAATTGCATTCTCCGGACCCAGAGACTCTTTTCCGGATTCCAGTGCGTGAAACGTCTCAGGTATAATAAGAAGCCGCGACGCAATGACCGACGGACGGCTGAAGTGGGACGACAAGCGCCAGACGGGGCACAGCCCGACGATGGCTTCACGCATGACGATCCTGTTGTCGACGAGGCGCTCGAATGGTTCGCCCATCTGCGCGGCTCGGCGCCCGACGCGGCGCGGCAAGCGGAGTTCGACGCCTGGCTCCGCCGCGACCCGCGCCATGCCGAGGAATTCCGCAATCTCGAGGCGATCTGGGGCTCCGCCGCCTTCGGCAAGGCTGCCGACAGCCTTCACGCCGCTGCCCGCCCGCCTGCCGGGCGGAGACGCCGGCAGGTCATCCCGACAGGCTGGGCCGGAAGGCTGTCCGCCGCCGCGGCCGTCCTGATCGTCGCCCTTGCGACATGGCAATTGCCTTCCGCCGTGCTGCGCTGGCAGGCCGACTACCTGACGGAGACGGGCCGGCAATCCACCATCGCACTGCCGGACGGCTCGACCATGATCCTCAATACCGCTTCCGCGGTGACGGTCGATTTCGAGGACGGGCGGAGAGACGTGCGGCTCCTTCAGGGCGAAGCCTTCTTCGATGTGCTGCGCGACCCCGACCATCCGTTCCGGGTCGCCGGCGAATATGGCGAGGTCGAGGTCAGGGGCACCGCCTTCTCGGTGCGCATCGACGACGACCGCGATCGCGTCGTGCTCGAGCGGGGACGCGTCGACGTCAGCCGGCTCGCCGACCGGGCGGAGCATGTCGCACTCGAGCCGGACCAGATGGCGGTGGCGACGGATACGGCACTGTCGGCGGCGACATCGATCGACACGGCGCGTGCCCTTGCCTGGCGCGAGGGCCGTATCGTCTTCGAGAACCGGCCGCTCTCGCAGGTGATCGACGAGCTCCGCCGTTACCATGCGGGCACGATCCTGGTCATGGACCGTCGCCTCGACCGCCTCGCCATCACCGGCAATTACCGCCTCGACGATATAGACGGCGCCGTACGCACCATTGCCGACGCCGTTGGCCTCGCAATGACCCGTCTCCCCGGCGGAATCGTCATTCTTCGCTGACGCCTTCAGCCGATTTTTCCGACTCCATCCCACCGAAACGTCTCGTCTAGGAGGGCCCGTGATCCGGCGCGGTGCCGGCCGGAGCCCTCGATGTCGGAAGAGGAGGCTTTTCGGTCATGGGAAGACGGGCTGGGGCGGCGCGCGTCGGGATCATCGCGACAGGAGCGGGGAAGAGGACGCGGCATCCGGCGGCGGTGCTGCTGGCATCGGCCGCGCTGTGCTGTGCCGGCATCGCGTCCAGCACCACGGGATACGCGCAACCGGCGTCGCCGGCCGCGCCCTCGGGCGGAAGCATCGGCTTCTCCATCCCGGCCCAGCCGCTTTCCTCCGCCCTCGACACCTTCATTCGCACCACCGGATGGCAGATCAGCTATCCCTCGGCGCTCGCGCGCGGAAGACGGTCGAGCGCGGTCGTGGGGACCATGGCCCCCGCACAGGCGCTGCAGCGGCTGGTCGCCGGAACCGGCCTTGAGGTGCGGATCGGTGCGGCGGGCTCCGCCGCGCTGGTCGATCCCGGAAGCCTGCCCGCGACTATCAGCGACAACGGCTCCACGGTTCTCGACGCGATCACCGTGTCGAGCGGGCCCGGAGACGTCCTGGCGGACACGCCCTACGAGACGCCCGGCTCCACCGCCTATATCTCCGCCGAGCAGATCGAGCGCGTGCCGCCGAGCTCTCCCGGCGACATGTTCGATCTGACCCCGGGCGTGATCGCGTCCGGCAACCGGGTCGGCCCGTCGATGAACCTCAACATCCGCGGCATGCAGGGCCAGGACCGCGTCAATGTGATGGTCGACGGCACGCGCCAGTCCAACAACTCCTATCGCGGTTATCAGGGCAGCCGGAACGAGGTCTATGTCGATCCGGATTTTCTGGGCGGCATCGAGATCACCGAGGGCCCGCTTGGCGGCGCGGGCGGCATCGGCGCCATGGGCGGCGTCGTGAACATGCGCACCATCGAGGCCGGCGATATCGTGAGGGACGGCGAGACATACGGCGTCCGCATCAAGGGCGGTCTGGCCGACAACTCGATCAGCCCGCCCGAGGCCGGCACCCGGGAGATCCGCGAGCGGGACTGGGAGGACACGCTCGCGGAGGCCTGGTCGGGCAACATCGTCGCGGCGACGACGCAGGAGAACTACGACCTCCTGTTCGGCTTCTCGCGCAGGAAAAACGGCAACTACTTCGCCGGCCGGAACGGCAGGGAGACATATGTAGACACCCGGCCGAGAACGCCGCGGGAGACCAAATTCTCGCCATTCGGCCCCGGCGGCGAGGTGCTCGGCACCTCGCAGGACGTGACCTCCTTCATCGCCAAGGGCGCCCTGAGATGGGGCGACGGCCATGAGCTGGAGCTCGGCTATATCCTGTACAACAACGAATATGGCGAGCTGAACGAAACGCTTCTCGCCTTCTCCGTCGGCTCCGGGATCGTCATTCCCGTCGCCCAGCCGGAAATACAGGAGACGACGACCCATACGCTGCGCGCGCGATACAGCTACGATCCGAGCGGCAACGACCTGATCGGGCTCAAGGCCAATCTGTGGGGGACCGACGTCGATACGGAGACGCACGGGCAGGATTTCGAGAGGAGCGTGCGCACCTATGGCGGCGATATCTCCAACCGCGCCCTGATCGACACCACCTTCGGCCGGTTCTCCGTCACCACCGGCGCGGAGACGGTGTTCGAGCACGCCAAGGCCGACAATGCCGGCGTGGACAACGACCTGATCAGCCCGCTGAGCGAACCCAAAGGCCGCCGCACGATGGTCGGCGGCTTCGGCGAGGCGCAATGGGAAATGACCCGCTGGCTGACATTGGAGGGGAACCTGCGCTACGACTATTATCGCGCCGATCCCGACAATTCGGACTTTCCCAACAAGAAGGGCGGCCGGCTCAGCCCGTCGTCCAGCATTACCATCACGCCCTATGAAGGGCTCCAGATATTCGGCGCCTATACGGAAGGCTGGCGCCCGCCGAGCCTGCGCGAGACCTCCGCCGGCCTGGAGAACGGCTATCTCGTTCCCAATCCCGATCTGGACCCGGAGACCTCCCGGAACTTCGAGTTCGGCGTGAACCTGTTGCGCAACGATGTGTTCCTCGACGGCGACAATCTGCGTTTCAAGGCCGTCAGGTTCTCCAACAACTATGAGGACTACATCGCCCGGGCGCGCCTGCCGTTCGCCGGCGCCCGATACACATGGGTCAACATCGACCGCGCGAAGTTCAGGGGGTATGAGCTGTCCGCAGCCTACGATGCCGGTTTTGCCTTCGTGGAAGCGGGTTTCACCAAATATGACAAGGTGGAGTTCTGCCAGTCCGGCGTCTGCAGCCTGGACGGGATCGGGACCGATTACGGCATCCAGAACATGCCCCCCAAATATTCCGGCCATGTCACCGCAGGCGTCCGGCTGCTCGACCGGCGCCTCACGCTGGGCGGACAGGCCTATTATTTCGGGAAGAGATACGGCGGATACGACCAGGCGCCGGGGGCCTTCGTCCTGCCTGTCTACTATACCGCCAATGCGATCTTCGACATCTTCGCCGGCTACGAGATCAACCAGAATGCGAGGCTCGACTTCAGCATCGAGAACCTCACCGATCGCTACTATCTCGACCCTCTCTCTACCGGTGTCGTCCCCTCGCCCGGCCGCACCGCGCGGCTTTCCTTCACCGCGCGCTTCTAGAGCGCTTTCAGGAAAAGTGGAGACCGCTTTTCCGGTACGAAAGCGCGGCGCTACGGGGGACTGGAGGGCATTGAGTGAACATGGGTTCACGAAATGCGCTTCTAGGTCGGGCGACCGGAAAGCGAACCCGGTTCACACTCTCGCGATCTAATGAATCTCCGGCTCGGGCACCGGCGCGCGGGTGGCCAGGATGTCGAAGTCGCAGCCCTCGTTGGCCTGGCCGATATGGTCCTGGAAGATCGCGCCCCAGCCGCGCCGATAGTGGGGTTCGGGCGGACGCCAGGCTTCGCGGCGGCGGGCGAGCTCGTCCTCCTCCACGCAGAGGTCCAGCGTGCGGGCCTCCACGTCGACGGCGATCTCGTCGCCTGTCTTGGCAAGCGCCAGCGTGCCGCCGACCCAGGCTTCGGGCGCCACATGCAGGATGCAGGCGCCGTAGGAGGTGCCGCTCATGCGGGCATCGGAGATGCGCAGCATGTCGCGCAGTCCCTGCCGCACGAGCTTGCGCGGAATGGGCAGCATGCCCCATTCCGGCATGCCCGGCCCGCCCTGCGGCCCGGCATTCTGCAGCACGAGCACATGGTCGGACGTGACCTCCAGCCCCTCGTCCTCCACCGCCTTCGCCATGGCGTCGTAATTGGGGAAGACGATGGCGGGCCCGCGATGCCTGAGCAGGTCGGAGCGCGCCGCGGCTGGCTTCATCACCGCGCCGTCGGGGGCGAGATTGCCATAGAGGACCGCCGTCGCGCCGCCGGCGAAAACCGGGTTGTCGGGCCCGCGGATCACATCCGCATTGTAGACCTCAGCACCTTTAAGGATCTCATTCCAGGTCCGGTCCGCAACCGTCCGGCTGTCCATGTGGAGATGCTCGCGCAGGTTCCCCATGAGCGCGCGCAAGCCCCCCGCATACCAGAAGTCCTCCATCAGATAGGCCCCGCTCGGGCGCACATTGGCGAGTACCGGCACCTCTCGCGACACCGCGTCGAAAGCCTCCAGGTCCAGCGGCAGGCCGGCGCGGCGCGCAAGCGCGATCAGATGGACGATGACATTGGTCGAGCCGCCCATGGCGTTGTGCACGACCATGGCGTTGTGAAGCGCCTCCGGCGACAGGATCGTCTCCGGCGTCACGTCCTGCCAGACCATATCCACGATGCGCCGGCCGGACGCCGTCGCCATGCGGGAATGGTTGGCGTCCGCGGCGGGAATCGACGACGCGTTGGGCAGCGTGAAGCCAAGGGCCTCCGCGACCGCCATCATGGAGGCCGCCGTGCCCATGGTCATGCAGGTGCCGTAGGAGCGCGCGATGCCGCTCTCGATCTCGTCCCAGTCTTCTTCGGTGATGTTGCCGGCGCGCAGTTCGTCCCAGTACTTCCAGCTGTCCGACCCGGACCCCAGCACCTGGCCCCGCCAGTTGCCGCGCAGCATCGGCCCCGCCGGCACGAAGAGCGCCGGCAGCCCCATGGAGATCGCCCCCATGAGCAGCCCCGGCGTGGTCTTGTCGCAACCACCGAGCAGGATCGCCCCGTCCACCGGGTGGCTCCTGAGCAGCTCCTCCACCTCCATGGCGAGGAAGTTGCGATAGAGCATGGTGGTCGGCTTGACGAAGGGCTCCGACAGGCTCATCGCCGGCAGTTCGATGGGGAAGCCGCCCGCCTGCCAGACGCCGCGCTTCACCTCCTCGGCGCGCATGCGCAGATGGGCGTGGCACTGGTTGATGTCCGACCAGGTATTGACGATGGCGATGACGGGCTTGCCGGCGAAGTCGGCCCGGTCGTAGCCCATCTGCTTCAGCCTGGAGCGATGGCCGAAGGCGCGCAGATCGTGCACCCCCAGCCAGCGGTGGCTGCGCAGCTCTTCAGGGGTCTTCATCGGCTGGCGTGTCCCGCTGTTTTCCTTGTCACTGGTCCCCTCCCGACACCTGCTGCGGCTCCCGGGAGGCCGCGATCCGCCGCATACCGTAGTCGACCAGCACGCCGCCGATGGCGAGCGCCGCTCCGACCGCGTCGGTCACAAGGCCCGGCTTGATCAGCACGAAGGCTGCGCCCACGAACATCAGCCTCGGAAGCCATGAGATCGGCCCGACCAGATAGCCCTGGAGCCCGACACTGAGGAACGCGATGCCGCAGAAGGAGGTCACCACCGACAGGAGCACGGTGGTCCAGTCGCCGATCAGCAGGAGCGACGGTCCGAAGACGAACATGAACGGGATGATGTAGCCCGGCAGCGCGAGCTTCACCGCCGTCACGCTGGTGTCCCAGATAGGCGAGCGGGCAATGCCGCAGGCCGCGTAGACGGCAATCGCCACCGGTGGCGTGATCGCCGAGAGGATGGCGAAGTAGAGCACGAAGAGATGCGCCGCCTCGACCTGCACGCCGAGCCGCACGAGCGCCGGCACGAGGAGGGCGACCTGCACGATATAGGCCGGCGTCGTCGGCATGCCCATGCCGAGCACGATGCCGGCGACCATGGTGAGGATGAGCGCCAGGACCAGCGAATCCTGCGACACCGCCTTCACGATGCCGGTGAAGGTGAGCCCGAGCCCGGTTTGCGCGATCACGCCGATGACGATGCCCGCCGTCGCGCAGGCCATGGCGACGATCACCGCGTTGCGCGCGCCGTCGGCGAGCGATTCCACGATCCGGCCGAACGTCACCTCCTTGCGCGTCCCCTTGCGCAGGAGCGCGAGCGGAACGACGGAGAGAATGCCGCACAATGCGGAGAACTGGGCGGAATAGCCCCACAGAAGGGCGCCGACGATGACGACGATCGGCCCGAAGAGATGGCCGCGCTCGACCAGCACCTCCTTCAGCCGCGGCAGGTCGGCCCGGGGCAGGCCCTTCATGCCCAGCCGGCGCGCCTCCAGATGCACCGCGAGGAAGACGGCGAAATAGTAGAGCACGGCGGGCAGGATGGCGAAGCTCGCGACGGTGAGATAGCTGACGCCGAGGAACTCCGCCATGACGAAGGCGGCCGCCCCCATGATCGGCGGCATGATCTGCCCGCCCGTCGAGGCCACCGCCTCCACCGCGCCGGCGAAGGCCGGCCGGTAGCCGATGCGCTTCATGAGCGGAATCGTGAAGGCGCCGGTCGTCATCACATTGGCGACCGCCGATCCCGAGATCGAGCCGAAGATTCCGGAGGAGACCACCGCGACCTTGGCCGGCCCGCCGGAGCTGTGGCCGGTCAGCGCGAGCGCGAAATCCATGAACAGCCGTCCGACCCCCATGCGCTCGCACAGCGCGCCGAACATCACGAACAGCACCACATAGGTGGCCGACACCTGCACGGGAATGCCGAACAGGGCGTCGGTGGTCATGTACTGGTATTCGAGCAGCCGGACGGGATCTATCGAGGTGAAGGCGAGCTGATAGGCCAGGAATATGATCGCGGTGATCGGGAGGATGGGCCCGATGGCGCGCCTCGTCCCCTCCAGCACCACCATCATCATCAGCACGGCGAAGAAGATGTCGGTCGCGCTGACCGGCCCGACATAGGCCATGCGCGTGTTGAAATAGGTCTGCTCGATGATCGGATAGGCGGTCGCGGCGAGCGCGCCGGCCACCATCGCCCAATCGATCACGCCGGGCCGGTCGTGGCGGCCACCGGAGCGCGCGGGCAGGGACATGAAGACCAGCACCAGCGCGAAGCCGAGATGCGCGGAGCGCAGGGTGAAGGCGTTGGGCGGCCCGAAAAAGGCGATGTAAAGATGAAAGAGGCTCATCGACACGGCGACCGCCGTGATCAGCCTCCTGCTCCAGACCTCATAGGGCGACTTCGCCTCTGCGACGTCCTCTGCCATGGTATCTCCCGTCCCGACAGAGCAATGCGCACAGTCGGGGCCGGACGTCGGAACGCCCGGCCCCGGCCGGATCACATCGCGCCGTGCTCCTTGTAGAAGAGCTTCGCGCCTTCATGCATCGGCACGCCGTTGTCCTGCGCCATCTTCTCCACCGTCAGGCCCTTCATGGCCCCGGCAATGGCCTGCAGGTCGCCGACATTCTTCCACATCACCTCCAGAACGCCCTTCACGACCTCCGGGTCGAGATCGCAGCGCGCCACGAGATGGGTGGCATAGCCGACCACCTGGACATCCTCGTCCTGGTTGGGATAGGAGCCGCCGGGCACCGTCAGGCCGGCGAAGCCCGGATTGCGCTCGCGCATCTGGGCGATGAACTCGTCGTCGAGCGGCACGAGCTGGATCTTGCGCGAATTGGCGAGATCCATGATCGAGGACGCCGGAACGGTGGTGCCGAGCGTGAAGATGTCGGCATTGCCGTCCTGCATCAGCGACACGCCGTCGGAATAGGACACGTAGTCGACCGAATCCATGTCGTCATAGGACATGCCGCCCACATCGAGCACCGTGCGGATCACCTGCTCGGCGGTGTTGCCGACGGGCTGGGTCACGAGGCGGCGCCCCTTGAAGTCCGCCACGCTGTCGACACCCTCGCCGTCAATGGTGATCATCTGGAAGTATTGCGGATAGAGCGTCGCGAGATTGCAGACATTGTCGGCCTTGCCGTCGAACGGCTTGCGGCCGTTCACCGCATCCACCGTCGAGATCGAGTTGCCGAAGCCGAGATCGGCCTGGCCGCCCTGCACGCCCTGGATATTGGCGACACCGCCGCCGGGCATGACGATGATATTGGTGCCGAGCTCGTTGGCCGCCATGTTCTGGATCGCGCCGCCGAGCGGATACCACGAGCCGCCCTGCGGGCCGGTCATGAAGCGGAGCTGCTGGGCGTCCGCCCCGCTCGCCGTGCCGAGGCCGACGGCCACGGCCATTGCAAACAGAAGAGATTTCTTCATTCTGGAATCCTCCCTAAGTCGTTTCCAAACCAATGATGCGGACGGCCCGGCGATCAGCCGGCGCCGAGCTGCATTTCCGTCTCGTTTCCAGCGTCCAACATGAACGGCGCGCCCGCCTCCGACGCGATCTCGCGCAGCCGGGACACAAGGCTTGCCGTCAGCGGTATGCCGTTCGTCCGCCGTTCTTCCTCGCGGCGGTATTCGGGGTCTCCGGGAACCTGGACCGGCTGCGATGTATCAACCGGCTCGCTTGCGCGCAAGGCGTTCACGAAGCTGTCCAGATCCTCCTCGAAGCCGCCCTCCGGCCGGAACAGGGCCGGGTCGAGCGCGAGGAAGAAGTGCCCGACATCGTGGCGCTCCTGGGCCTCGGGCCGGATCGGGGCGAAGGTCGCGCCCGCCAGGACGGTGGACAGCACCTCCACCATCGCCGCGAGCCCGTAACCCTTGTGGCCTCCACGCTCCTC
The DNA here is from genome assembly GCF_015482775.1 of Kaustia mangrovi. Lineage (GTDB taxonomy): Bacteria > Pseudomonadota > Alphaproteobacteria > Rhizobiales > Im1 > Kaustia > Kaustia mangrovi. The sequence continues at coordinate 1,402,491 of NZ_CP058214.1, forward strand.
CTCGCCGCCGAGCGGCGACAGGCGCGGATCGGCGAGCGCGCGGTCGGGATCCGTCTCCCAGCCGCCCTCGCGGTCCTGCGACCAGCCCTCCGGCAGCGGAAGGCCGGAGAATTTCTTCACCCGCATCTTGCCGATGGCCGCCGTGGAGGTCGCCATGTCCAGGACGAACGGACGATTGTTGCGGCCGGGCGCGGCGAAGGCGATCGGGTTCGTGCCGAGCATCGGCTCGCGCCCGCGCGTCGGCACGATGGAAGGCCGCCAGACGGCAGTGGTGCAGAACCCCACCTGGCCGCCCGCCGCGATCCGCCGGACATAGGGGCCCGCCGCGCCGAAATGATGGGAGTTGCGCACCGCGACCGCGCCGACGCCGAATGCCGCCGCCTTGCGCATGGCAAGCTCCGTCGCCCTGAGCGAGACCAGATGGCCGAAGCCCCCGCCGCCGTCCAGAACGGCAATCGCAGCGCGGTCGACCACGGTCGCGATCTCCGGATCCGGCACGATGCGGCCGGCGGCCATCTGGACCCGGTAGAAGTCGAGCAGCGATACGCCATGGCTGTCGATTCCGGCGAGATTGGCCTCGACAAGCAGTTGCGCGGCCGCCTCCGCCTGCTCCCGGGGCAGCCCCCAGGCATCGAGGATGGCAAGAATCTGCCGCTTCAGCACCTCGGCGGAAACGGTATGCATCTGTGGCTCGCTCATTGTCGCCTGGCCCCGTCAGGCCGCGTCGGCAAGGCTGGCATCGAGCGCCGCCAGCTCCCTGGCGACGGGCTCGACCCGCGCGCGCTCGTCGCCGGACAGGTTGGACAGCATGGGCAGCATCGGCCCCATATCCGCGATGCCGGCCAGCGTCACCGCGTCGTGCAGCACGCGGATCGGGCTGATGCCGTCGCGCAGATCCTCGAGCGGCAGGAAGCGCTCGCGGATCGTCTCCGCCTCGGCCACGTCGCCGCGCTTGAGCGCATGGAGCAGCGCGGTGGAGCTGCGCGGCGCCACGCAGACGGAACCGGAGGTGAAGGCCGTGAGGCCGAACTGCGTCACATGGGTGATCGCCGGGCGTTCGCCGATGCCGCTGATGACCATATCCGGATCGACCTTCTGGAGGATGTCCGACAGGAGCGCATCCTTCGAGGGGTCCTCGCGCACCACGGCGTATTTCATGGCGCAGACGAGCCCGTCATCGGCGAGCTTGCCGGCGAGCTCCGGCGTGATGTAGCCCTCGTTCTTCACATAGAGGACGATGGGCTTGCCATAGCGCTCCGCGAAGCGGCGCACGCCGGTCGCCACGCCGTCGGGCGTCGCCGGGAAGTTGAGCGGCAGCACCATGACGGTCGGGAAGGCGTCGTGCTCCCTGAGCACCGCGACCTGATCCATCGCGCGGCCATAGTCCGGCCCGACGGAGGGGATGACCCAGCTGTCGGCCCCGGCCTTGTCCTGCAGCATGCCGAGCGTCTCGGCGAACTGGGCGAGGTCGATATTGTAGAAATTGGCGTTGCCGCCATACATGAGCGTCGTGACGCCCCCCGCCTCCAGATAGCGGATGAGCGCGGCATTGGCCTCCACATCGAGGCTCAGATCGGCGTTGCGGGCAAGCGGCGGCACGGAGAGAACCGAGCGCGCGAGGTCGGCACGCTCAACGGCTGTCGTCTTCACTGGACATCCCCCTGTCAAAGAGTCCGGTCATCGTTCCGCGGTGGTCCCGCGTGTGTCGTGCCGGTAGGCGACCATGACAGCGCAAAGTTGTCAAGCAGACTTACAAGTTGATTTCTTTGATTGCCTCCGCCGCCGGCTGCGCCTAGGCTGTCGCCCATGACGCGGGACAAGATGACGCAGCACGCCACGCTGGCGCACATGCCTCCGGCCGACGACGACGATGCGGCCCATTCCGGCCTTCTACTGCGCCAGTCCCGGCTGACGGATCAGGTCTACGAGCTGCTTCTCCTGGAGATCGCCCGGGGCGCCTATGTCATCGGCGAGCGGCTGCCCTCCGAACCGCAGCTATGCACGGAATTCGGCGTGTCGCGGCCGGTCATCCGCGAGGCGCTCGCCCGCCTGCGCGCCGACGACATCGTGCGCAGCCGGCGCGGCTCGGGCACCTATGTGGTGCGCGAGCCAAGCCACGATTTCGCGGCCCTCGCCCCCTCCGGCGCGCTGGCGGAGATCCAGCGCGCCAACGAGTTCCGCATCGGCATGGAGACGGAGGCCGCCGCACTCGCCGCCATCAGGCGCAACGCCGACGACCTCAAGGCCATGGAGACGGCCAACGAGGCCGTCGCCGCCGCGCTCGAGGCCGACGAGGTCGGCGCGGAGGCCGATCTGGACTTCCATCGCGCCGTGGCGCTCGCCACCCGCAACCACCTGTTCGTTCAGGGCATCCAGATGCTGAGCGCGCCGATCCTCACCTCCATCACGGTCGCCCGCCGGCTCAAGCAGATCGGCAATCGCGACCGGCTGAACGAGGTGCTCGCCGAGCATGAGGAGGTGCTTGCCGCGATCCGCAGGCAGGATGCCGAGACCGCCCGCACGGCCATGCATGCCCACATGACGAAATCGCGCGACCGCATGCACGGTTTCATGACAGACTGATCCCCTTCATCCCAGCCCAGAGGAGCTTCCCGCATGCCGCAGGAAATAGCCATGCTTGCGTCCGTCTTCGGCCAGGTCCCCGGACTGCTGGACGAGTTCCGGAAGCATTTCACCGTCCACCTCATGAACAAGCCGGAGCTGTTCGACCCGGAGGCCGCCAGGCGGGTGCGCGCCATCGCGACCTCGGGCGGCGTCGGCGCCGATGCCAGCGTCTATGACCGCTTTCCCGCAGCCGAGATCGTGGCGAGCTTCGGCGTCGGCTACGACCAGGTCGACGTCGCGGAAGCCGAGCGGCGCGGCCTGAAGGTCACCAACACGCCGGGCGTGCTGACCGAGGACGTCGCGGACCTCGCCATCGCGCTGCTCCTCGCCGTCTCCCGCGATATCGTGGTGGGCGATGCCCATGCGCGAAGCGGCGACTGGGCGGCGAAGGGCCCCATGCCCCTGAAGCGCAAGGTGTCGGGCAAGCGCGCCGGCATTGTGGGGCTCGGCGGCATCGGGCAGGACATCGCCCGGCGCGCGGCGGCCTTCAACATGGACATCGCCTGGACCGGCCCGCGCCCCAAGCCCGACCAGCCCTATGAGTACGTTCCCGATCCGGTGGCCCTGGCTGAGCGCTCCGACGTGCTCTTCGTCTCCTGCGTCGGGGGCCCCGAGACGCGCCATCTCGTCAATACGCAAGTGCTGAAGGCGCTCGGGCCGGAGGGCATCCTCGTCAATGTCTCGCGCGGCTCCGTGGTCGACGAGGACGCGCTGATCGCCGCCCTTCGCGCCGACGGGCTCTACGGGGCGGGCCTCGACGTGTTCGAGAACGAGCCGGAGATCCCGCAAGCCCTCAAGGACGATCGCCGTGTCGTGCTCCATCCCCACCACGCGTCGGGCACGACAGAGACCCGGCGCGCCATGGGCCTTCTGGTGCTCGACAATCTGCGTGCCCATTTCGACGGCCGCCCCCTGCCGACGCCCGTCGTCGGCTAGAGTTTGCACTCAAACGGCACCGGCTGAGCTCCCCCACCCGGCCACCCGCGGGATCGTAATTTCATGGGTGGCCGGGTGGGGGAGCGGGCCGGGGCAGCCCGACCGGACAGGACCTACCCCCAGACGACGTGCCTGAGACCCATCAGGATCAGGATGACGATCACCGACATGCCGATGCCGTAGGCCGCGTTCCACCGCCAGGCGACCGTCCAGACCGGCAGGGAGAGCTGCCGGCCCATATAGAGCGCCGTGCCGGAAAAGGGCGAGACCACCGTTGCGAGCCCCCAGCTCGCCACCATGCAGAGCGCCACGATCTCGGCGGGAAGCCCCAGAACGGCCGGCGGCAGGGCCTCCCCGATCACGATCACGGGGATGACCGGGTGGAGGCCGATCAGCCCGAGGGCGACACTGACGCCGATAATCATCGCGATGGCGCCGTCGCCCGTGGGGATCGTCGTGGCGATATCGGGGTGGCCGATCATGGCCGACACGCCCGTGCCGAAGAGGCTCGCCCCGGTGAACAGCAGCACCTCGCTGCGCAGCGACGGCAGGTCGAGCAGGAGCTGGGGCATCAGACGGCCGGGGCCCGTGCCCGTACGCCCGGCGAGCAGGAACAGCCAGATCAGCGCATGAACGGGCGCGACGATGCCGATCGCGACCGGGGTCGACAGTCCCGCCGTCCCGGAGAGCGCTAGGATGGGCACGACGAGGCTCAGGAAGATCGTCAGTGCGCCGAGCCAGGCGCGGCGGTTGGCCGGCGGCGGCGGCGCGGGCGCGCGCACGCCGGACCGGGTCAGCCGGTCGAGCCCCCAGGCCACGAGGATCATCGTCGCGGAGAGCATCATGCCGAACGGGGCGAAATCGAACCAGGACAGCTCCGGCAGGATGCTCAGGACCACCGCCGTCGACACGAAGAGCGGCGACCAGCACGACGCCGCGGAAAAGCCACGGATCATGGCGAGCGCGAGCCGGCGCTTGAGTGCCGGGTCCGACTGGCGCGCGAGCACCGTCGCCACGAGCTGCACCCCCGCGAGGTTGAGCACGGCGCCGAAGATGTTGGAGGTGAAGGCGAGCGCCAGGAAGCGCCGCCCGGGCGGCTGCTCGACGACCTGCTGGCCGACGGCGCGCAGGGCCGGGCTTTCGAGCGCGGCGACCCGCAGGCAGGCGACGGCGGCGAACAGCACCAGGAACTGCAGAGCCCGCTCCACGCCGCCGGTCGCGACCTCCTCAAACGCGCCCGCCCCGTAGCCGAGCGCGAGGCCGGCGCCGCCGAGCACCAGCCCCAGACCGCGCTGCGCGACGGGAACATGCCGGATCTCGAGCGCGAGATAGAGGGCGAGCAGCGCCGCCGCCGCCACGAAAGCGGGCCGGATATCGCCGACCGCGGCGACGAGCGTGAGCAGGGCGAAGCCGGCATAGGCCAGCGCGGACACCCGGGACCGGCGAAGGCCGGGCGCGGTTTGCGGCGCGAGTGCGGAACGATCCATCGGGCGGAACGGATCAGGCGATCCGGAAGGACAGGTCGGGATGACGGGCGGGGTGGACAGGCCAGTTACGCATGCAAGCCTGCGCCCTGTCCGCCCCGATGTCCAGCCTCGCCGTTCATCCGCGCGGCGTGACCTCGGTGCGCTCCGGCACGAGGAAGGAGAAATCGCAGCCCCTGTCGGCCTGCAGCACCGTGTCGGAGAAGAGCCTCGCATAGCCGCGCTCCGGCGCCGGACGGGATGCGGATGCCCCCGCCCCGGCAGCCGCCCGCCGCGCCGCCAGCTCCTCGTCGGAAACCATGAGGTCGAGCGTGCGGCCGGGCACGTCGAGCCGGATCGTATCGCCGTCGCGCACCAGTCCGAGCGGCCCGCCTTCCGCCGATTCGGGGGTGACATGGAGCACGATGGTCCCGCTCGCCGTGCCGCTCATGCGGGCGTCGGAGATGCGCACCATATCCGTCACCCCCTGGCGCGCGAGCTTGCGCGGAATGGGCATGTAGCCCGCCTCCGGCATGCCCGGCGCACCCTTCGGCCCCGCGCTCTGCAGAACGAGGATGTCGTCGGGCGTCACGTCGAGGTTCTCGTCGTCGACGCGGCGCGCCATGTCCTCGATGGAGGTGAAGACCACCGCGCGCCCGGTATGGGAAAGAAGGCCGGCATCCGCCGCCGACTGCTTGATGACGGCCCCGCCCGGCGCGAGCGAGCCACGCAGCACGGCCATGCCGCCTTCGCGATAGACCGGGTCGGAGAACGGCCGCACGACGGATTGCGGCCATGGGGCGGGTGCGGCGTCGATCTCCTCGCCGAGCGTGCGCCCGGTCACCGTCAGGCAGTCGAGATGGAGCAGATGGCGGATCTCACGCAGTACCGCGACGAGCCCGCCCGCACGTTCCAGATCCTCCATATAGTGGGTGCCGGACGGCTTGAGGTCGACAAGGACGGGCGTCTCCCGGCCGATCCTGTCGAAGGCGTCCAGATCGACCGCGATGCCGAGACGGCCGGCCATGGCCGTCAGATGGACGATGCCGTTGGTCGACCCGCCAATGGCGAGCAGCACCCGCAACGCATTCTCGAAGGCCTCCGCCGTCATGATCCGGTCGGGGGTGAGCCCGCGCCCGGCGAGACGCACGGCTTGCGTTCCCGTCATCTCCGCGATCCGCCGCCGGCTGGAGGAGACAGCGGGCGCCGCCGCGCCGCCCGGCAGCATCATGCCAAGCGCCTCCACCACGCAGGCCACGGTGCTCGCCGTGCCCATCACGCCGCAGGTCCCCGCCGTCGGCACGAGCTGGCCGTTGACCCCGGCGATCTCGTCGGCATCGATCTCGCCCGCCCGGAACCGGGCCCAGAAGCGGCGGCAGTCGGTGCAGGCGCCGACACGCTCGCCACGATGGCTGCCGGTGAGCATCGGGCCGGTGACGAGCTGGATCGCCGGCACACCGGCGCTCGCCGCCCCCATGAGCTGGGCCGGCACGGTCTTGTCGCAGCCGCCGATCAGCACCACCGCGTCCATGGGCTGGGCACGGACCATCTCCTCGGTGTCCATCGCCATGAGGTTGCGCAGATACATGCTGGTGGGATGGGCGAAGGATTCGTGGATCGAGACCGTCGGAAACGGCACGGGCAGTCCGCCCGCCAGCATCACCCCGCGCTTCACCGCCTCCACGAGATCCGGCACCGTCGCATGGCACGCATTATAGGCGCTGAAGGTGTCCGCAATGCCGATGATCGGCCGGTCGAGCGCATCGTCCGTATAGCCGAGCCCCTTGATGAAGGCCTTGCGCAGGAAGAGCGAGAATTCGGCGTCGCCATAGCTCGTCAGCCCCTTCTTCATGCCCTTCGGCGCGCCGTTGTCCGGACTGCCCATTGCCTGCACCTCCGCCATGGTCCGCATCTCGTTCTCCCGCACTGGAGCTTTTGTCGCCAGGATTGTCAACAATATGTTTGACACGTCGTCGAACCCGTCCATAGAGTTGGCCGGAGCGGGGAGAGGCAGATTGGAACAGCCAGCATGGGCGACACCGCAGCGACATTGGCCGGAGACGGCGACGGCCTTGTCCGGCCCGACGCACCGGCCGGGTCGCTCGCGCAGGTCACCGCCATGCTGGAGGAGGATATCGTCTTCGGGCGGCTCCATCCCCGCGAGCGGCTGATCGAGGAAGACCTCGCCGAGCGTTTCGGTGCGAAGCGCCATGTGGTCCGCCAGGCGCTGGTGGAGATGGAGCGCCTCGGGCTCGTGGAGCGCATCCACCACCGCGGCGCCGTCGTGCGCGAATACACACCGGAAGAGGTGGAGCAGATCCACGCTGTCCGGCAGCTTCTGGAGGGCAAGGCGGCCGCGCTCATCCCCCTGCCCGTCCCGCCCGGCGCGATGGACCGGCTGGAGGCCATGCAGAGGGCCCATGCCGATGCGGTCTCCCGGGACAACCGGCGGGACGCCTTCCGCATCAACCTCGTCTTCCACAGGACGCTGTTCGCCCTGTGCGGCAATCCGTTTCTCGTGGAGGCCATCGACGACTTCGCCCAGAAGTCGCACGCCTACCGCTCCTCGGTGACCATCGCCGCATTGCGCCGGTCGACCGAGCATCACTGGCAGATCCTCGCCGCCCTGAAGTCCGGCGACCGCGAGGCGCTGATCGCCCTGTGCCAGGAGCATCTGGTCCCGGCCAAGGACGACTATATCGCCGCCTACCGGGCACGATATTGCGATTGAACGGCCGGGCCGGCACGGAGGCCGGCCCGCCTGTCCCGGACGTCAGGCCATCTCGCGCAGGCCCGGCATGGCGAAGCCGCGCCGTTCCAGCTCCGCGACGAGGCCGGCCTTCTGGTCCGCCGTCAGCTCGACGAGCGGCGGGCGCACGCGGGCCCAGCCGGCATCGCCCGTGAAATGGGCGACGGTCTGCTTGAGCGCCGGGATCATCGGATATTGCGCGACCGCCTGGCGGAAATCGGTCAGCGCCTTCTGGCGTTCGTCGGCATCGCCGGCCTGCCAGTTGGCATAGAGGTCGTGGATCGCCGCCGGATTGATGTTGGCGGTCGCGGAGATGCAGCCCACCCCGCCATTGCGCATATTGTCGAGCAGGAACGCCTCCGACCCGGCGAAGACGCGGAAGCCCGGGAACCGGTCGAGCATCGCCTTGGTGTTGCTCCAGTCGCCCGAGCTGTCCTTGATGCCGACCACGGTGTCGGGATAGTCCGCGGTCAGCCGCGCGATGAGATCGAGGCTGATCGGCACCTGGGCGACCGGCGGGATGTGATAGAGGTAGATCTTCAGCCGGCTGTCGCCCACGCGCTGGATCACCTCCGAATAATGGCGATAGAGCCCCTCGTCGGGCACGCCCTTGTAGTAGAAGGGCGGCAGCATCAGCACGCCGGCGCAGCCGAGCCCGACCGCATGGGCGGTGACCTCGACGGTTTCCGTCAGCGAGCAGGCGCCCGTTCCGGGCATCATCCGTCCGGTATCGACACCCGCCTCGATCAGCCTCTCCAGCAGCGCCATGCGCTCCGACCCGGCCATGGAGTTGGCCTCGCTGTTGGTGCCGAAGACCGCCAGGCCGCAATTCTGCGAGAGGAGCCAGCGGCATTGCCGGATCCACCGGTCGGCGTCGGGCTTCAGGTCTTCGGTGAACGGGGTCACGACCGGCGAGAGAACGCCGGCTAGACCAGCGGAGTGCTGTGTCGTCATGGAGGTAGTCCGGTCCTTTTAGACAATGGGTCCGACCGCGTGGTACGGATCGGCGAGGGAGCGGGTACTATGGCCCACATCGCACCCGACTTCTATCTGGATCGTGGAAAACATGCCGCTCCCCCCAGCATCCGAAACGGCTGTCGACCGCGCGCTCGCCGGGCGCATCGAGACCGCGCTGGCCACCCGCGCGCTCGCCGCGCGCCCGCTCGCCGGCGGGTCCACCGTCGCGGTGCTGGCGGTCGATCTCGCCGACGGCACGACGGTCGTCGCCAAATGGGGCGACGGCATGCAGGAGCTGGAGGCCTGGATGCTCGCCGAGCTCGCCCGCCGGAGCGACCTGCCATTGCCCGCGGTGCGCCATGTCGAGCCGGGACTCCTGCTTCTCGACCATGTGCCCCACGAGGCCGGGCTGCCGGGCCCGGATGTCTGGCGCCATGCGGCCGACCTGCTCGCCGCGCTCCACGCCATCCCGCAGCCCCGCTTCGGCTTGGGGCGCGACACCGCCATCGGCCGCCTCGCCCAGCCCAACCCGCAAGGCGAGAGCTGGGTCGCCTTCTTCCGCGATCACCGGCTCCTGCACATGGCGCGCGAGGGCCACCGCGAGGGCACGGTCGGCGCCGACCTCCTGAGGCGGCTCGAAGCCCTTGCCGGCCGTCTCGAGCAGTGGCTCGACGAGCCCGCCCACCCGGCTCTCCTCCATGGCGATGTCTGGCCGGGCAACATGCTCCATCGCGCGGGCCGCCTCGCCGCCCTCATCGACCCGGCCATCTCCTGCGGGCACCCCGAGCTGGAGATGGCCTATCCGACCATGTTCGCCGGCTACGATCCAGCCTTTCTCGCACGCTATGGCGAACACCGCCCAATCGATCCGGGCTTCTTCGAGATCCGCCGCGAGATCTACCTCATCTATCCCCGCCTCGTTCACGTACGCTACTGGGACACGGCCTATGCGGGCCCGATCCTGGCGACGCTCGACCGGCTGGGCCTTTGAGGAGACCGTCCCGGTACGGTCTCGCCCCATTCTCCCCCGGTTGACGGGGAATCGGCTTCGTGCCTAATAGGGACCGCAACTTCAAGTCTCAGCGGGGTGCCGGAGGCTGGCTGAGAGGCGCCGGGCGGACAGGTCCCGCGCCAACCCGTAGAACCTGATCCGGCTCGCACCGGCGGAGGGATGTGAGGCAACCTCTTCGGAGGCTATCTCCACCAAGCGCGGCCGCAAGACCAAGGGAGTGTTCCCATGCGGACGACCGGACGCCTCGCCGCCGCCCTGATCGCGCTTGGCCTCGCCGCCGGCGCCGCGCCGGCACAGGCCGAGGACCGGCCGACCCTCACCGTCTACACCTACGATTCCTTCGTCGCCGAATGGGGTCCGGGCCCGAAGATCGAACCGCTGTTCGAGGCGGAATGCGGCTGCGATCTCGACTTCGTCGGCGTGGAGGACGGCGTCGCGCTGCTGAGCCGGCTGCGGCTGGAGGGCGCACGCAGCAGCGCCGACATCGTGCTCGGGCTCGACACCAATCTCGTCGCGGAGGCCAGGGCCACCGGCCTCCTCGCATCCCACGGCCTCAAGGTCGAGGCGCCGATGCTGCCCGGTGGCTGGGACGACACCACCTTCGTTCCCTATGACTGGAGCTATTTCGCCTTCGTCTATGACAGCGAGGCGCTGAAGACCCCGCCGGCCAGCCTGCATGCGCTGGTGGAGGACAGCGACGCGGAGATCCTGATCGAGGATCCGCGCACCAGTACGCCGGGGCTCGGCCTGCTCCTGTGGATGAAGAAGGTCTATGGCGACGGCGCCGCCGACGCCTGGGAGGCCCTGCGTCCGCGCATCGTCACCGTCAGCACGGGCTGGAGCGAGGCCTACGGCCTCTTCAAGCAGGGCGAGGCGCCGATGGTCTTCAGCTACACGACCTCGCCCGCCTATCACATCATCGCGGAGGGCACGGAGCGCTACAAGGCCGCGATCTTCGAGGAAGGCCACTACATGCAGGTCGAGGTCGCCGCCATGCTGAAGGGCTCCGACCAGCCGAAGCTCGCCAGGCAGTTCCTGTCCTTCCTCCTGTCGGATGCGGTGCAGGCCATATTGCCCACGACCAACTGGATGTATCCCGTCATCGCGCCGAAGGACGGGCTTCCCGAAGCCTTCGCAGCGCCGCTCGACCCGGCTAAGGCGCTCGTCTATTCCCCCGACGAGGTCGCAGAGCACCGCGACGGGTGGATCAGGGAATGGCTCTCCGCCATGAGCCGCTGACGGCGGCGCCCGCGACATGGCCCTAGCCTTCCGTCTTCTGCCCGGCGCCCTGTCCGCGCTCGTCCTTGCGCTGGTGATCGGCGGCGCGCTCGGCGGCGTCCTGTCGGTCGCCGGACGCATCGACATGGCCGCGCTGCTCGGCGACGCCTATGTGCTCGGCATATTGCGCTTCACGGTCTGGCAGGCCTTCCTCTCCGCGGCGCTCAGCGTCGTCATCGCCATCCCCGTGGCGCGCGCCCTCGTGCGGCGCCAGCGATTTCCGGGCCGCGCCCTGCTGATCCGCCTTCTCGGCCTGCCCATGGTCATCCCCACCATTGTCGGCGTCCTGGGCCTCGTCGCCGTCTATGGCCGGTCCGGCGCGATCAACGACCTCCTGGCGATGGCCGGCACCGGGGCCCGGCTCGACATATACGGCCTCGGCGGCATTCTCATCGCCCATGTCTTCTTCAACATGCCGTTCGCCACGCGCCTCCTGCTTCAGGGCTGGGCGGGCATACCCGGCGAGAGCTTCAGGCTCGCAAGCCAGCTCGGCATGACCGGCGGCCAGATCTTCCGGCTGATCGAATGGCCCATGCTGCGCCAGATCGCGCCAGGGGTGGCGGGGCTCGTCTTCCTCATCTGCTTCACGAGCTTCTCCATCGTCCTCGTGCTCGGCGGCGGACCGCCCAACGCGACGCTGGAGGTCGCGATCTACCAGGCGCTGAGATTCGACTTCGACCTCGCCCGGGTCGTCGCCTTCGGCGTCCTGCAGGTCGGGCTGTGCGCCCTGATCGTCGGTGCCGGGCACCGTCTCGCACGGTCGGTGCCCGTGGAACTCGGCCTCGCGCGCGACATGCCGCGGCCGGACCTTGCCGCCCCCGCGGGGCGGATCGGCGATGCCGCGGCCATCGCCTTCGCCGCGCTCATGGTGCTGCTTCCGCTCGCGGCCATCGTCGCCTCCGGCGTCTCCGGCGACGCGTGGGGCGCGGCCACGCGGGCGCCCCTGTGGTTCGCCGCCCTCAGGAGCCTTGCCGTCGGTCTCTGCGCCGGCCTCCTCTCCTGCCTCATCGGCGCAGGGCTCGTGCTCACCGCGCGCGAGCTCGGCGTGCGCTACCGCCGGCCGGGGCTGGCAACGGCCATCGAGCTCGGCGGCAGCCTCATCCTCGTCGTGCCGCCCTTCGTGATCGGCGCCGGCCTCTTCATCCTGGTGCAGCCGGTGGCCGACGTCTTCGCCATCGGCCTCGTCTTCGTCGTGATCGTCAACGCGCTGATGGGCCTGCCGTTTGCGCTGCGCATCCTCATGCCGCCGGCCATGGAGGTCCATGAGCGCCATCTACGGCTCGCCGACGGGCTGGGGATCACGGGGCTGACGCGGCTGCGCCTCGTCGACTGGCCGCTCCTGAGAAGGCCGCTCGGGCTAGCACTCGCGCTGACCACCGCCCTGTCGCTCGGCGATTTCGGCGTGATCGCGCTCTTCGGCACGCGCCACAACCAGACCCTGCCCTATCTTCTCTACCAGCAGATGGGCAGCTACCGTATGGCCGATGCCGCGACGACGGCGCTGATCCTCGTCGGGCTGTGCCTTGCATTGTTCATCGTCATCGAACGGGGGATCGGCGGCCGTGGCCATGATCGCGCTTGAGGACGTCACCTTCCGCTACGAGGACATGGTGATGCGCTTCGCCCTCGCCATCGGGGCGGGCGAGCTCGCCGTCGTCTTCGGGCCGAGCGGCGCCGGCAAGACCACACTCCTGAACCTGATCGCGGGCTTCGACCGGCCGGATGGCGGACGGATCGTCATAGACGGGCGCGACATGGCCGGCGTGCCGCCCGCCGAGCGCCCGGTCACGACCCTGTTCCAGGACCACAATCTGTTCGCCCATCTGAGCGTCGAGCAGAATGTCGGCCTCGGTATCCATCCGGGCCTGAAGCTCTCGGCCGGCGACCGCGAGCGGGTTGCCGCCGCGCTGGAGGAGGTCGGCCTCGGCGGCTTCGGCAAGCGGCTTCCCAACCAGCTCTCCGGCGGCGAACGCCAGCGCGTGGCACTCGCCCGCTCCATCGTGCGCGACCGGCCGGTGCTCCTGCTCGACGAACCCTTCGCCGCGCTCGGCCCCGCCCAGCGTGGGCGCATGACGGCATTGGTGGAGCGGCTGCGCACTGACAGGGGCCTCACCGTCATGATGGTCAGCCACCAGCTCGAGGAGGCGCGCGAGCTGACCGGGCGGGCGGTCTTCGTGCAGGACGGCACGATCCTGTGCGAAGGCACGATCCGCGAGTTCCTGGCCGCGCCACCCCTGCCGGAGATCGCCGATTATCTGGGTTGAGGATCGCGACAGACCGTGCGGCCCCGCCCGCGAAGGGCGCTATGTCTCCTCCGCCTCCAGGACGAAGCTGCCCTCGGGAATGCGGTTGGTGATGAGGCCGCGGATCTTCGGACTGATGGCCTCGCTGTCGCCGGGGAACAGTCCGGAGGCGAGCAGCGCCTTGCGGATGTCGATACCGGTGCCGAGATATTCCATCAGCACCAGCGAGGCGGCGGGCTTGCGGCCGCGCTTGGCCGGCTCTCCCGTCTGGATGCCGCGCAGATAGTCGATCTTGGTGTGATAGCTCGGATAGAGCGCGACCTGGGTGATTCCGTTCCTGAGGAGCTGGTCGTATTCCACGATGAAGATGCGCTCGGCGAGAAAGAACACCGCGCCGGCATATTTGCCCGTCGTCGGCCCCTGGGCGCCGCGTTCCTGCAGCCGCTCGATATTGCGCCAGTAATAGCGCCCGTCCTTCTCGAATATCCGGGCGAGCGACTTGATGATATAGCCCGGATAGCTGAAGGCGTAGAAATAGCGGTAATAGTAGCCGACATACCGCTCCAGATCCCCCGATTGGGCATAGAGCGCCTCGATATGCTCCAGCGGTCCGGCGAGCGCCCCGGTCGAGACCGGACGGCGGCGCAGGGAGATGATCTCCACGAAGCGCGGATGCTCGAGCATCACCTCCGATTCCGTGACGCCGAAGAAATCGCAGATGCGGCGCATATTGTGGCGCGAGGGCCGGACCTGGCCGCTCAGATACTTGTTGAACTGCTGACGGTTGACATGGAGACGGCGGCAGACCTCCGCGATGGACGGGTAGTAGCCGCACAGATAGCTGAGATTTCGGGCGAATTCGTCGGTCATGGCGGCCAGGGCGTTGCCTTGTCTGATGGATCGGAAAACACACCGTCATCGCACTATGACGCACCCTGAGTGTCAAGATGCGAAGGGCTGCGAAGTTGCGCACCCCTGCCCCGATTGCGTTTGATGCCCGCCAGTCAACCCCTTCTATCTGGAGTGCGGCACGCGCCATGAGGACAGTCGCGAAATTCCCCCACGAAATCCGCGAGATCGAACACACCGAGATCGTCCTGCCGGACGGCTGCCGGCTGGCAGCGCGCATCTGGCTACCCGCCGATGCGGAGGAGGCGCCGGTTCCGGCCATCCTCGAATATCTGCCCTATCGCAAGAACGACCTGACCGCCAAGCGCGACGCGACCATGCATCCCTATACGGCGGGCCACGGCTATGCCTGCGTGCGCGTCGACATGCGCGGAGCGGGCGAATCGGACGGCGTCCTCCACGACGAATATCTCGAGCAGGAGCTCAGGGACGGCGTGGACGTGATCGCCTGGATCGCCGAACAGCCCTGGTGCGACGGCAATGTCGGCATGAAGGGCATCTCCTGGGGCGGCTTCAACGGCCTGCAGGTCGCAGCGCTGCAGCCGCCGGCTCTGAAGGCCGTCATCACGCTGTGCTCCACCGACGACCGCTATGCCGACGACGTCCATTACATGGGCGGCTGCCACCTGATCGAGAACATCTCCTGGGCCTCGATCATGCTGGCCCGCAACTCGCTGCCGCCCGATCCGCGCCTCGTGGGCGAGCGCTGGCGCGACATGTGGATCGAGAGGCTGAAGGGCAGCGGACTGTGGCTCGAGCACTGGCTCGGCCACCAGCGCCGCGACGCCTTCTGGCAGCACGGCTCGGTGTGCGAGGATATCGGCCGGATCGAGTGCCCCGTCTATGCGGTCGGCGGCTGGGCCGACGGCTATACCAACACCGTCTTCCGCCTGCTGGAGAGCCTCGAAGTGCCGGTCAAGGGCCTCGTCGGCCCCTGGGCGCACACCTATCCCCATATCGGCGCCCCCGGCCCCGCCATCGGCTGGCTCCAGGAGGAACTGCGCTGGTGGGACTACTGGCTGAAGGGCCGCGACACGGGCATCATGGACGAGCCGCGCTTGCGCGCCTGGATGCAGGAGGCCGTCGAGCCGAAGACCTGGTATGAGAGCCGCGCCGGCCGCTGGATCGCCGAGCCGGGCTGGCCGTCGGCAGATATCCGCTGGACCCCCTTCGCGCTCGATGCCGGCGGCAGGCTCGCCGGCCAGGGCGAGGAGGCCACGGACGGCGCGCTCGCCGTCTCCTCGCCGCTGAGCGTCGGCCAGCATGGCGGCAAATGGTGCTCCTATGCCCTGCCCGGCGACCAGCCGGCCGACCAGAACACCGACGATATCGGCAGCCTCGTCTTCGAGACCGCGCCGCTCGACGCCCCGATGGAGATCCTCGGCGCTCCGGTCGCGACGCTGGAGCTCGAGAGCGACAAGCCGGTCGCCACGGTGGCGCTCAGGCTCAGCACGGTCGCACCCGACGGCGCGGCGACACGGTTCACCTACACCGTGCTGAACCTCACCCATCGCGCAAGCCACGAAGCGCCGGAGCCCCTGGAGCCCGGCAAGCGCTACACGATCGAGATCCCGCTCAACAATATCGGCCAGCAGGTCCCCGCCGGCCACAGGCTGAGGCTGTCGATCTCGACCACCTACTGGCCGATCGTCTGGCCGGCGCCGGAGCCCGTCACGCTGACGGTACACACGGGCGCCTCCTCGCTCCGCCTTCCCGTGCGGCCCGCGCGCGCGGAAGACAAGGCGCTCCAGCCCTTCGGGGAGGTCGAGCACGCCCCGGCGCTCCCCATCACCGAGATCGCACCGCCGGACGCCTATTGGCGCGTCACCCACGACCTCGCCAACGATGCCCATCTCGTGGAGATCGGCGACGGATACGGCACGATCCGCTTCGACAATATCGACCTCACCCTCGCCATGAACGGCGTGGAACGCTACGGCTACAGCGATGGCGATTACGGGTCGGTGACGGGCGAAGCGCGCTGGGAGGCGGCCCTTTCGCGCGGCGACTGGTCGATGAGGACCGTCACCGAGACGACCCTGACGTCGGACCGGGACACCTTCCGCATCGTGGCCAGAATGCAGGCCTTCGAGGGCGACGAGCTCGCCTATGAGCAGAGCTGGGACCGGACCATCCCGCGCGATCTCGTCTAGCATACTTCGCAGTGTGACGCATTTACTGCGTCATGATGCACACAGTGCGAAATTGCGGCGCGAGACAGCAGTCCATCTAATAGCGCGCACGCGGTACAATGCCTTCCGACCGTGATCGGTCACCCCAGCCGGAGGGCGCATTTCCTTGAAGGAGGGAGAGGCGACAATGTCGAGACACACCCGTTCATCCATCAGGACCATCGCCGTGCCGAGGCGCACGGTGCTGAAGGGCATCGCCGGCGCGGGCGCCATGGCCACCACCCTGCCCATCACCCGCGCGATCTGGGCGGCGGAGGGCAAGACCCTGCGCGCCCGCAACTATGCGGACATCGACAAGCTCGACCCCGGCTTCTACCAGAACGCCTACAATGTCGACGTCATGAACTGCATCTACTCCAAGCTCATCCACTACAAGCCCGGCCACGAATGGGCCTGGGAGCTTCAGGCGGCGGAGTCCATCGAACAGGTCGACGACACCCATATCCGCTTCCGCTTGCGCAAGGGGATCATGTTCACTGACGGCTATGGCGAGATGACGGCGGAGGACGTGAAGTTCTCCTTCGAGCGCGTCATCGAGTTCGATTCCCCCGTCAAGGGCGACTGGGGCCCGCTCGACCATGTCGAGGTGGAGGACGACCATACCGGCGTCATCGTCCTCAAATCGCCCTTCCAGCCGCTCTGGAACATCACCCTGCCCTTCGGCTGCGGCCACATCGTGTCCAAGAAGGCGGTAATGGAGAAGACCGGGGACGGCGGCGATTTCGGCATGGAGCCGCCCTGCTTCTCCGGGCCTTACGTGCTGGCGGAATGGAAGCCGGACCAGTATGTGCGCCTGACGCGCAACCCCGATTATGCGGGCCCCGACAAGCCGGGTTTCGACGAGATCCGCATCCTGCCGATGGACGACGAGAAGACCGCCGAGATCGCCTATGAGGCCGGCGACATCGACTTCACGCAGGTGAGCCTCGCCTCGCTCGGCAACTACAAGCAGGACATGCCCGACGACACCACGATCGACGAATATCCCTCGCTCTACTATGCCTGGGTCGGCATGAACGTCGATCACCCCAAGCTCAAGGACATCAATGTCCGCAAGGCGATCCAGTGGGCGATCAACGTGCCGCAGATCATGGACGCGGCCTATTTCGGCGAGGCCAAGCCCGCCACCGGCCTCATCGCGCCGGGCCTTATCGGCCATCGCGAGAAGGCGCTTGTCCCGCCGGAGGGCGATCTCGACACGGCGCGGGATTACCTCGCCAAGGCCGGGCTCGACAGCCTCGATGTCGCCATCGACGTGCTGAACGCCTCCCAGTGGAAGACCATGGCGGAGGTGATCCAGGCCCAGCTCGCCCAGATCGGCGTCAATCTCGACATCCGGGTGCAGGATTCGGGCTCGTTCTGGACCATGGGCATGGAAAGCGAGGGCGAGCGCTGGAAGGACCTCCAGCTCATCATCAACCGCTTCTCCATGGTTCCGGACCCCTACTACGCCACGGAGTGGTTCACCTGCGAGCAGGTCGGCGTGTGGAACTGGGAGCGGTTCTGCAACGAGCGCTTCGACACGCTGCACGAGGAGGCCGTGGCCATCTCCGATCCGGAGAAGCGCGGCGCCATGTATCGCGAGATGCAGGACCTCATGGAGGACTCCGGCGCCTATCGCTTCCTCACCCACGAGGCCGCCCCGATGATGTATCGCACGAGCCTCGTGAAGCCCGCGCTGCGCCCCGACGGCCGCCCGCTCTACCGCTTCTTCGAGACGGCATGAGCGTGACGGAGGACCGAACGGGGAAGGAGCGGTAGGCCCCATGTGGATCTACTTCCTGCGAAGAACGGTGCTGGCGATCGCCATCGTGGCGATCGCCGTCACCCTGCTCAGGGTCATGATCCATGCGGTTCCGGGCGACCCGGCCGTGATGATGCTCGGCCCCCGCGCCACGCCGGCGCTGATCGCGGAGTTCCGCGAGAAGATGGGGCTCAACGAGCCGTTCCATGTGCAGATGGTGACCTTCTTCGCCAATCTGCTGAAAGGCGACATGGGCACGGACGTCTTCACCGGCCGGTCGGTGACGCAGATCGTGATGGAACAGCTTCCCTACACGGTCGAGCTGATCTTCACCTCGGTGGGCTGGGCGGCGCTCATCGGCATTCCGCTGGGGTGCTATTCCGCGATCCGCCGCAACACGCTGTTCGACAAGATCACCGGCATCGCCTCGGTCGGCACCATCTCCATCCCCTCCTTCGTCATGGCGCTCTATGCGCTCCTCATCTTCGCGGTGGGGCTCGGCTGGCTGCCGGCCGTCGGCGCCGGCGAGGGAACCCTCGGGGACCGGCTGCATCATCTGATCCTGCCCTCGCTCGCCGTCGGCATCCCCTGGGTCGGCTATACCGCGCGGATCGTGCGCGCCTCCATGCTGGAGGTCCTGGGCGAGAACCATGTGCGCATGGCGCGCGCCTTCGGCCTGCCGGAGATGCGGATCATCTTCCGCTACGCCCTGCCCATCGCCATCCTGCCGACCATCACGCTGCTCGGCGTCGGCGTGGCCTATCTCCTGTCGGCGGCGGTGTTCGCGGAGGTGATCTTCGCGCGCCCCGGCATCGGCTCGCTGATCGTCAACGCGGTCGACGAGCGCAACTACCCCATCGTCATGGGCTGCGTGCTGGTCACGACCGTCCTCATCGTGGCCGCCACCATGATCTCCGACTTCGTCAACGCGCTGCTCGACCCGCGCGCGCGGGAGGGGCTGTAGGAAATGCACATGCGGCAGACTCACACCCCTCACCCGGCGCCTTGCGGCGCCACCCTCTCCCGCGAGGGGAGAGGGTTCGCTTGGCGCGTCCGCTTCCCTTTCCCTCTCCCCTCGCGGGAGAGGGAGGGGCCCATCGCCGATACGGCGATGGGAGGGTGAGGGGGTGTGAACCGCCCCACATCCATGGGGGTCCGTCATGAGCACCGTCGAGGACAGCACCGCGAGACGGGGCCGGATCGCCGGCGAGGGCGCCTTCGTCCAGCATCTGCGCCAGCTCTCGCGCGACCAGCTCGGCATGCTGGGCCTCATCCTCGTGCTCATCATCGTGCTGGGCGCGATCTTCGCCGACTGGATCGTGCCCTACGACCCGCTGAAGATCTATGCCGGCCCGCGGCTCGCGCCGCCCTCCTGGGAGCACTGGTTCGGCACCGACCAGCTCGGCCGCGACGTCCTCTCCCGCGTCATCGCCGGAGGGCGGGTCGCGCTCCAGGTCGCGATCGCGACGCTTGCCGCGGCCCTCAGCGTCGGCCTCCTGCTCGGGCTGATCGCGGGCTACGGGCCGCGCTGGCTCGACAACGCGCTGCTCCTGCTGTTCGACGCGGTGCGCTCCTTCCCGATCATCATCTTCGCGCTGGCCGTGGTCACGCTGATCGGACCGAGCCTCTATACGGTCATCCTGGTCGTCGCCATCACCTCGATCCCCAACTATGCGCGCATCGTGCGCACCCAGACGCAGGCCATGCGCACAAACGAGTTCATCCTCGCCGAGCGCGCCATGGGGGCGGGGCCGGCCCGCATCCTCGCCATCCACATCCTGCCCAATGTGATCGGGCCCCTGCTCATCCTCGCCAGCATGGATGTGCCGCTGGTGATCTCCGTGGAGGCGGGGCTGAGCTTCCTCGGCATGGGGGTCAAACCGCCGACGCCGTCCTGGGGCACCATCCTCAATGACGGCTACAGCTATATCCGCAACTCGCCCTGGCCGGTGATCGCGGGCGGCATCCCGATCATCCTCGTGACCCTCGGCTTCACCTTCCTCGGCGAGGCCCTGCGCGACATCTTCGATCCCAAGCTCAGGAAGGACCTATGAGCGCCGCTTCCGATCCACTCCTGGATGTGCGCGGCCTGTCGCTCGATTTCGGCAGCCCGCGCGGACGCATCCACGCGTTGCGCAATGTGAGCCTCGAGGTCGGGGCCGGGCGGGTCGTCGGCATCGTGGGCGAAAGCGGCTGCGGCAAGTCCACGCTCGCCTATTCGATCATCGGGCTCCTGGCCGCCAATGCCGAGGTGGTCGGCGGCGAGATCGTCTTTTCCGGCCGCAACCTCATCGGGCTGCCGGACAGCGAGATGCGGGCGCTGCGCGGGCGCGAGATGTCCATGATCTTCCAGGACCCGATGACCGCGCTCAACCCGGTCCAGACCATTGGCACGCAGATGCTCGCCATCCAGTATCGCGATGCGGTCCCGACGCGCGAGAAGCGCAAGCGCGCCGTGGAGATGCTCGTCAAGGTCGGCATTCCCGATCCGGAAAGCCGGCTGAAGGCCTATCCCCACCAGTTCTCCGGCGGCATGCGCCAGCGCATCTGCATCGCCATGGCGCTGCTCGTGAACCCGTCGCTGCTCATCGCCGACGAGCCGACCACGGCCCTCGACGCGACGCTGGAGGTGCAGATCGTGGAGCTCCTCAAGGATCTCCAGAAGGATATGGGCTGCTCCATCCTGTTCGTCTCGCACCATCTGGGCACGGTCGCGGAGCTGTGCGACGACGTGGTGGTGATGTATGCCGGCGAGGTCGTGGAGCGCGGCAGCGTGCGCGACATCTTCCACACGCCGAGCCACCCCTATACCGAGGCCCTGCTCGAATGCGACCCGGGCCGCATCCGGGAGAAGACACGCGAGCTGCCGACCATTCCGGGCGACGTGCCGAACCTGATCGACGTGCCCGACGGCTGCATCTTCCGCTCGCGCTGCCCGAAGGCCTTCGACCGCTGCGTCCGCGAGGCGCCCGCGCCGCGGCGGGTGAGCGGCGGGCACGAGGCCTCCTGCCACCTGCTCGACGAGCTCGCGGAGGCCGCGCCATGACGACACCGCTCCTCAAGGTCGACGATCTCAGGGTCCGGTTCCGGACCATGGGGCCTCTCAAGGCGCTCGCCAAGGGTGTCCCGGACCCCTATATCGACGCGGTCTGCGGCGTCTCCTTCGACATTTCCGAAGGCGAGACGCTGGGACTTGTCGGGGAATCGGGATCGGGCAAGTCCACCATAGCCCGCGCGATCATGGGGCTCGTGCCGGCCGAGAGCGGCAGTGTGAGCTTCGCGGGAACCGACCTCACCGCCCTCTCGCCGCGCCGGTTCGCCCCCTATCGCCGCGACATGGCGATGATGTTCCAGGATCCGGTCGGCTCGCTGTCGCCGCGGCTCACCGTGCGCTCGCTCATCACCGAACCCTTCAGGATCCACGGGACCGGCGACCGCGATCTCGACGGGGAGGCGCGCCGGCTGCTTAAGATGGTCGGGCTCAACGAAGATTTCGCCCGCCGCTTCCCGCACCAGCTCTCCGGCGGCCAGGCGCGCCGCGTCGGCGTCGCCCGCGCGCTCGCCCTCAATCCGAAGCTCATCATCGCCGACGAGCCGACGGCGGGCCTCGACGTCTCCGTGCAGGGCGAGATCCTCAACCTGTTCGCCAGGCTCCAGGACGAGCTCGGCCTCGCGATCCTGATCATCACCCACAATCTGAACGTGGTGCGCCACATCACCGACCGCATGGCGATCATGTATCTCGGCCGCTTCGTGGAGCAGGGCCCGACGGAGGAGGTGTTCTACACGCCGCGCCATCCCTATACGGAAGCGCTGCTGTCGGCCAATCCGGAGCCCGACCCGGATGCCGTCCTCGACCGCATCGCGATCTCCGGCGAAGTGCCGAGCCTCATGAACCGGCCATCGGGCTGCGAGTTCCACACGCGCTGCCTCTATGCGCAGGCGAAATGCCGGACGGAGGCACCCGCCCTCACCGAGGCCGGCGAAAGCCACAGCTTCACCTGCCACTACCCCCTCACCGTCGCCCATACGGGCCGGACGAAGGCGGCTTCATAGGTCCCGACGACCTCCGGGACACTGTCTCTATGGCCGTGGGCTCTCAGCCTTCGCGGGGGCGAGCGGAGGAAACAAGCCTTCTTCCCCTTGCCGCTCATGCCCGCGCAGGCGGGCATCCAGCCGCTGCGAGGCGAATGTGCACGGGGGGCGTCAATCTGGAAGCGGAGTGTTTCGGGCCTTCGCAGGCCAGTTGCCTCGCCACTCGCCTCTAAAGCGAGCGGCCGATGGCGAGGAACTTCTCGCGCCGGGCACGGCGAACCTCTTCGGGCGTCATGAGCTTCAGCCGCCCGAGCGCGTCGTCGATGGCCTCGCCCGCCGCCTCGATGGCCGTGGCCGGCTCGCGGTGGGCACCGCCCACGGGCTCCGAGACAATCCTGTCGATGACGCCGAGGCGCTTGAGGTCCTGGGCGGTCACCTTCATGGCCGTCGCGGCGTCCTTGGCGCGCGCGGAATCGCGCCAGAGAATGGACGAGGCGCCCTCCGGCGAGATGACCGAATAGATCGCGTGCTCCAGCATGAACACCTCGTTGGCCGCCGCGAGCGCGATGGCGCCGCCAGAGCCGCCCTCGCCGATCACCACGGAGACCAGCGGAACGCCGAGCCCCAGGCAGCAGTCGATGGAGCGCGCAATGGCCTCCGCCTGCCCGCGCTCTTCCGCGCCGATCCCCGGATAGGCGCCGGCGGTGTCCACGAAGGAGACGACCGGCAGGGAGAAGCGGTCCGCAAGCTCCATGAGGCGCACCGCCTTGCGGTAGCCCTCAGGCCGCGCCATGCCGAAATTGTGGTCGAGCCGAGACTGGGTGTCGTGCCCCTTCTCCTGGCCGATCACGAGAACGGGCTCGCCCCGGAAACGCGCCGGCCCGCCGAGAATGGCGCGGTCCTCGGCGAATTTCCGGTCGCCGGCGAGTGGCGTGAAGTCCTCGAACAGCGTCCCCGCATAGTCGAGGAAGTGAGGCCGTTCGGGATGGCGCGCCACCAGCGCCTTCTGCCAGGGGGCGAGATTGGCGTAGATCTGCTCCAGGCTGCGCGCGGCCTTGCGTTCCAGCTCGTCGACTTCCTCCTCGATCTCGACGGCATCGCCATCCGCCGCCACCGCCTTCAGCTCGGCGATCTTGCCCTCAAGCTCCGCGATCGGGGCCTCGAAATCGAGAAAAGTCCGCATGGGAAGTCCGGCAACCTCTGAATGGCCTCCGACCGAGCCGGGGCACACAATTTACACAAGCGAGGCGGACAGTGGCGACACCGGCGGTCAATGTCAACTCGCTCGGCGCCTCCGGTCAGCGCGCCCGCGCCAGCGGATGGTTCGACGCTACCACCTCGCGCAACCGCTCCGCCAGAACATGGGTGTAGATCTGCGTGGTGGAGATATCGGCATGGCCGAGCATCTGCTGCACGGCCCTCAAATCCGCCCCGCCGGCCAGGAGATGGCTGGCAAAGGCGTGACGTAACACATGGGGCGACACCCGGGCCGGCGCCAGCCCGGCGCGCGCGGCGAGCGCCTTGAGCTCGCGGGCGGCGAACTGCCGCGTGATATGGCCGTCCGCGCCATGGGAGGGGAACAGCCACGGCCCCTCCTCCCCGCCCGCCTCGCGCATGAGGCGCAAGTGACGGGTCACGGCGTCGCGCGCCGCCCGGCTCAGCGGCACGAGGCGCTCGCGCCCGCCCTTGCCGCGAACGGTCAGCATCCGGTCGTCGGCCCGCACCGTCTGCCGGGTCAGCGAGACAAGCTCGGAAACGCGCAGGCCCGTCGCATAGAGAAGCTCGATGAGGCACATGAGCCGGACCGGCCCCGGCCGGCCGTTGCGCTCCGCCTCGTCCGCCTCCTCGCGCGCAAGTGCCAGCAGGCGGTCGACCTCGCCGACCGTCAGCACCTTGGGCAGGGGCCGGCCGAGGCGCGGGCTGTCGATGACAGTGACGGGATTGTCCGTGCGCACGCCATCCGCATAGAGGAACCCGTGGAACTGCCTGAGGGCCGACAGCCGCCGCGCGGCGGTCGAGGCCGCAAGGCCCTCTGCCTCCAGCGCCGCGAGATAGGCGCGGATATCGTCGCTGCCGGCGGCCTTGAGCGTCAGACCGCGCGCGGCCAGGAAGGCGGCATAGTCGGCAAGGTCGCGCGCATAGGCCTCCAGCGTGTTGCGCGCGATACCGCGCTCGGCGCTCATCATCTCAAGGAAGCTCTCCACGAGGTGGCTGTCGCGCGGGCGTGAGGGGTCCTCACTCGAACAGGCGCTCATTGGGAATCTGCCTGACAATCTCGGTCTGCTCCGGCTGAAGGACGGAGAGCACGTAAAGCGTGCCGTATCCGAGAACAGCCAAGCATGCCAGGATTAACAGAATGCGAAGGCTGTCCGGCATGATATCCCTTGCGCGACGGTGACCGTGGCCCTTGCCATGCGGATTTCTCCGACGGAACCGTTCCGACATACTCTCAAAGGGCCCGTGCGGGCAAGGCCGCCCTCGGCCCGCAGCGAACGGACGCTTTGCGGCGGGGGCCATTGGAGGCTAGAACAGCGCTGACGACAGACGCAACAACGGCCGTTTCGGCGGAACAGGATCCCATGGCGCGGAAGGCGCGGGCAAAAGAGATCGAAGACATCAGGCACTGGCTCGGCGGGCGCTCCATCGTGCTGGTCGGGCTGATGGGCGCGGGCAAGACCACGATAGGCCGCCGGCTGGCCCGCCGGCTGGGCTTGGCCTTCACCGATGCCGACACCGAGATCGAGCTGGCCGCCGGCAAGTCCATTCCGGAAATCTTCGCCGATCACGGCGAGGCCCATTTCCGCGAGGGCGAGCGCAAGGTGATCGCGCGCCTGCTCGACGGCGAGCCGCAGGTTCTCGCCACCGGCGGCGGCGCCTATATGAACGGGCAGACGCGGGCCGTCATCGCCGACAAGGCCGTGTCCGTCTGGCTGCGCGCGGAGAAGGCCCTGCTCATGAAGCGGGTGCGCCGGCGCTCCAACAGGCCGCTTCTGAACACCGACGATCCCGACGCGGTGATGGCGCGGCTGATCGAGGAGCGCTATCCGGTCTATGCCGAGGCCGACGTCACCGTCGACAGCCGCGATGCCCCGCACGAGGCGATCGTGAGCGACGTCGTGCGCGCGCTTGGCGCCCGTGCCCGCGCGAACGCCCCCATGAAGGAGCCGCAACACTCATGAGCCCCACCGACACGATCGGCGCGCGCCCGGCCGACAGCGCCATCACGGTTCCCGTCGCGCTCGGCGCGCGCGCCTACGACATCCATATCGGGCCGGCGCTTCTGGAGCGCGCGGGCACGCTCGTCGCCCCGCTGCTCGACCGTCCGGTCACCGCCATCGTGACCGACGAGACGGTGGCGGACCTGCATCTGGCGCGTCTGGAGCGGGCCCTCGACGAGGCCGGCATCGCAACGACCGCCATCGTCGTGCCGGCGGGCGAGGCGAGCAAGAGCTTCGCGACGCTCGAGACCCTGTGCGACAGGCTCCTGGATGCCGGCATCGAGCGGCGCGACCGCATCGTCGCGCTCGGCGGCGGCGTGATCGGCGACCTGACGGGCTTTGCCGCCGCGATCCTCAGGCGCGGCGTCGACTTCATCCAGATCCCGACCACGCTGCTCGCCCAGGTCGATTCCTCCGTCGGCGGCAAGACCGGCATCAATTCGAGCCGCGGCAAGAACCTGATCGGCGCCTTCCACCAGCCGGTGCTGGTGCTAGCCGATCTCGACCTGCTCGACACCCTGCCCGCGCGCGAGTTCCGCGCCGGCTATGCCGAGGTCGCCAAATACGGTCTGCTGGGCGACCGGGCCTTCTTCGAATGGCTGGAGACGGACAGGGCCGCCCTGTTCGCCGGCGACAAGGCCGCGCGGCGCCATGCGGTGGAGGTGAGCTGCCGGATGAAGGCTGAGATCGTGGAGGAGGACGAGCGCGAGGCGGGCCGGCGCGCGCTCCTCAATCTCGGCCATACATTCGGCCACGCCCTGGAGGCGGCCACCGGCTACGGCAACCGGCTGATCCATGGCGAGGCCGTCGCGCTCGGCACCGCGCAGGCCTTCCGCTATTCGCAACGTCTGGGGCTCTGCCCGCCCGGAACGGCGGAGCGGGTGCGCGACCATCTGGCCGCCGCGGGACTTCCGACCACGCTCGGCGAGGTGCCGGGCGAGTTGCCCGACGCCGCCGCGCTGCTCGAGATCATGCGCCAGGACAAGAAGGCGTCCCGGGGCCGGCTGACGCTGGTGCTTGCCCGCGATATCGGCGAGGCCTTCACGACCGCGGATGTCGACGAACAGGACCTCGCGACCTTTCTCGACGAGGAGGCAACCCTCTCATGACAGTGATGCTTGGCGTCGTGATCGGCGCGATCATCGCGCTCTTGATCATGTCCGCATTCTTTTCAGGCTCCGAGACGGCGCTGACCGCGACGTCGCGGGCCAGCATGCACGAGCTGGAGCGGCGCGGCGACCGGCGCGCGACCATCGTGGAGACGCTGATGCAGCATCGCGAGCGCCTCCTCGGCGCGATCCTGCTCGGCAACAACCTGGTCAACATCCTCGCCTCCGCCATCGCCACCCAGCTCTTCCTGGATCTGTTCGGGTCGGTGGGCGTGGCCTATGCGACCATCGTGATGACCATGCTGGTGCTGGTCTTCTCCGAGGTCCTGCCGAAGACCTACGCGATCATCAATCCGGACCGCGTCGCGCTGGCCGTGGCGCCGCTGATCCGGCTGTTCGTCGCCCTCTTCGCGCCCGTGGTCATGGCGATCGAGTTCATCGTCAAGCAGACGCTGCGGATCGCCGGCGCCGACATCACCAAGGCCCGGAGCATCCTGTCCCCGCACGAGGAGATCCGCGGCGCCATCGACCTCCATCACAAGGAGGGCACGGTGGTGAAGAAGACCCGCGACATGCTCGGCGGCATCCTGGACCTGCGCGAGCTCGAGCTCTCCGACGTCATGGTCCACCGCACCAAGATGCACACGATCGACGCCAGCCGCCCGCCCGCGGAGATCATCGACGACGTGCTCAGGAGCGGCCATTCGCGGGTGCCCGTGTGGAAGGACAATCCCGACAACATCATCGGCATCCTGCACGCCAAGGAGCTGCTCGCCGCCCTCCAGCAGCAGAAGGGCAAGGCCGAGAGCATCGATATCGAGGGCCTGTGCAGCCAGCCCTGGTTCGTGCCCGACACGACGAGCGTGGCCGACCAGCTCAACGCGTTCCTGCGCCGCAAGGCCCATTTCGCCCTGGTCGTCGACGAATATGGCGAGGTGATGGGGCTCGTCACGCTGGAGGACGTGCTGGAGGAAATCGTCGGCGACATCTCCGACGAGCACGATATCGTCGCCAGCGGCATCCGCCCGGAGGCGAGTGGGTCCTATGTGGTCGACGGCGCGGTGCCGATCCGCGATCTCAACCGCTCCATGGACTGGGAGCTGCCGGACGAGGAGGCGACGACCATTGCCGGCCTCGTCATCCACGAGGCGCAGATGATCCCCGATGTCGGGCAGGCCTTCACCTTCCACGGCTTCCGCTTCGAGGTCCTGCGCAAGCGCCGCAACCAGCTCACCGCGCTGCGCATCACGCCGCTGAAGCCGGCGGAGGGCTGAGCGCCTGGAGGGCATTGAGTGACCATGAGTTCGCGAAATGCGCTCTAGCCGCCGCGCGCGAGCCTGACGCGGGCCAGGCGGTAGGCGACGACGAGCCCGACCACGGCCACGGGGACGAAGGCGGCGAACACCCAGAAGCCGGCAAGCCCGGCGGCCTCGACCTCCGCGGCGCCCGAACCGAGGCCGGCCATGTTGGCGACGATGCCGCTGAGCGCCGCGCCGATGGCATAGCCGAGAATCTGCATGGTGGGCGCCGAGGAGGTCGCGCGCTCGCGTTCGCCCTCGCCGACACTCTCCACGATGCGGCGGATGACGAAGGCCCAGCACATGCCGAAGCCGCCGCCGAGCATGAACGCCCAGGGCGCGAGCGCCCAGAGCGGGCCTTCGGGCATGGTGACCGCGAAACCGGCAATGGCGATAACGATCGCGCTGGCGCCCGTGCGGATCAGCACCGGCTCGAGCTTTTCGCCCGCATTGGCGAAGGTAATGGCCGCTACCGTCCAGGCCACCGATTCGATCGCCACCATGAACCCGGCAACCAGCGGGCTTGCCCCATAGAGCGTCTCCATCAGGAGCGGTCCGTAGACGGTGAAGCCGACGGCCGCCGTCGACAGCGCGAGGATCATGACATAGCCCTTGCCCCAGACCGTGCGCGGATCGAGCGCGCGCGGCGGGAACAGCCGCCCCGCGCCCCGGCCATCGAGCCAGAAGGCGCAGGCCAGCAAGGCGAACCCCGCAAGGGCGAGCGCCAGCGCTTCCAGCCCGTCGGGACGCACGCCCGCGAACAGGATCGCCATGATGCCGGTGCTGAGCACCGCGATGCGGCGCCACGGCAGGATGTCGCTTGCGCCGATCGCCGCCTCCTCGCGCCTCAGGATGACCGGGATGGCAAGGGCGAGGACGACCGCCTGCGCCCCGAAGGCCCAGAACGCGCCGCGCCACAGGCCGGCATCGGCGAACAGGCCGCCGATCAGCGGCCCGGCCAGCGCCGAGGCGCCCCAGACGCCGGACACCGCCGCCAGAAGCTGCGGCCAGAGCCTTGCGGGGAAGAGTTGCGTGACCCCCACATGGGAGAGCGCCATCATCCAGCCGCCGCCGAGCCCCTGGAGCATCCGGCCGGCGAGCATCGTTCCCATATCGGGCGCGAGCGCACTCGCCACGCAGCCCGCCGTGTAGATCAGCGCGGCTATCGTCATGGCGCGCCTCAGACCGAGCCGCACAGCGAGCAGCCCGGTCACCGCACCGGCCACGATGGAGCCGAGCTCGTAGAGCGCCACCGCCCAGTAGATGTAGGACAGCCCCCCGATATCGGCGACCGCACTCGGCATGACCGTGGCCGCCAGAAGCGAATCGGCGGCGTGAAGCCAGACGCCGAGGCACAGCACGGCCACGCGCGCCCATCCGCCATCCGACATCGCCGCGGAAAGTCCCATGCGCTGAGCGCCGTCCGTCTGCATGATCCACCTCTTTAAAGCAAAATATCACTTGCTAAAATAGACGGGTTATTTTGGCAAGCGATTTCTTGCTTAATAAATTCCAGGCGTGCTATGACCGTCTCCATGGGCTCCGGCGACAAGCTCCTGTTTCTCTTGAAAACGCGCGGGCGGGCGAATGCAAGCGCGCTGTCGCGCCAGCTTGGCATTTCGCCCCAGGCCGTGCGCGAGCGGCTCGCGCAACTGGAGAATGACGGGCTCGTCGCCCATGAGGACGAGGTTGCGGGCCGCGGCCGCCCGAAGCGGTTCTGGCATCTGGCGGAGAAGGCCGATGCCGCATTCCCCGACACCCACGCCGAGCTCACCGTATCGCTCATCTCCACCATCCATGCGGAACTCGGGCAGGAGGCCCTCGACCGCCTGATCGCCCGGCGCGAGCGCGAAACCGCCGCGCAATATCGCGAGGCCCTCGCCGGGTGCGCCACGCTGGAGGACCGGGTGGCCGCGCTCGCCGGCCTGCGCCAGGCGGAAGGCTACATGGCGGAATGGCAACGCAGCCCGGAGAGGGACGGCAGCTTCCTGCTGGTGGAAAATCACTGCCCGATCTGCGCGGCGGCTCGGGCCTGCCAGGGCTTTTGCCGCGCCGAGCTCGACGTCTTCCGCGACAGTCTCGGCGAGGGGTGCACGGTGGAGCGCGAGGAGCACATCCTCAAGGGCGCCCGCCGCTGCACCTATCGCATCGCCCCGAAACCCGGCCCATGAGGACCGGCGGAGACGATGCTCACGCCGAATCCTCTTCGGGCGCGAGCGCGGTGATGTTAAGCGCGTGGACGGGCCCGGCGAGCTCTTCGGCCAGCACGGAATTGACCAGCCTGTGCCGCTCTACCCGGCGCTTGCCGGAAAAGACGTCGGACACGACTGTCAGGCGGAAATGGCTCTCTCCGCCCTCGCGATAGCCGGAATGGCCGCGATGGCGCTCGGAGTCGTCGACCACCTCCAGGCGGAGCGGCGCAAAGGCTTGCCTTACCTTTGCGGCGATCTGTCGTTTGACGGTGCCGTCGGCCATGGCATCATTCCTTTCGCCGGGGTCGGGAGGCCAGCAATATGCGACCGTCCTCGTCCTGTCCAGATTTGCCGTCACAATCCGTCGACCATCACCTTGCGAGGGGCCGTGGGCGTCCCCATAATCAGCCGGTCATGAAGCTCGATTCAAAGTACTTCGACACGATCAGGATCAAGCCCGACGAGGAGCGCCTCATGCGCGACCGGGTGCCTGAGTGCGACTGGCCGGGATGCTCCCGGCCGGCGCCCTATCCAGCACCCAAGGGACGCAGCCACGAGGGCGAGTACCATCAGTTCTGCCTCGAGCATGTGCGCACCTACAACAAGTCCTACAACTATTTCACCGGCCTGGCCGGCGAGGCCGTGGACCAGTTCCGCGAACAGGCGACGACCGGCCACCGGCCGACCTGGCGCATGGGCACCAATGGCTGGGCCCACATCTCCGGCGGGCGCCGGGAACGGCCGCGCTCGGGCGGCTACCGGCACAGCCGGCCCTTCGAGGACCCCTTCGACCTGTTCGAGGGCGACGACACGACGCAGACGGAGACGGCGCCCCGTCGCGCGGTGCGCAATGCCGAGCGCAAGGCCCTCGATACGCTGGGCCTCGACGAGACGGCCACGGCGGAGTCCGTGCGCGCCCAGTACAAGCGCCTCGTCAAGCGCCACCATCCGGATGCCAATGGCGGGAGCCGGGAGGGCGAGGACCGCCTCATCGAAATTATCCAGGCCTATGATTATCTTAAGTCCGCGGGCTTCTGCTGACCCGAAAAACGGGTCGACGCTTGCCCTCGCGGTCTGATACGCGATACACATCTGGGCGCCGTACACGCTTCACGAGGGCGGCGGAGCGCACCGCGCCAAGGGATCGCCCCAGCTCCTCTTAACGATCCCGGACGGACTGTTCGAGAAAGGTTTCTGATGGACGTCATGGCAAATGGAGAAGGGCCCGGCCTGCCCGATATGAAGGTCTCGGTCCGGCAGGTTTTCGGCATCGAAAGCGACATGGAGGTGCCGGCCTATTCCCAGGATTCGGAGCATGTGCCGGATCTCGACGAGGACTATCTGTTCAACCGCGAGACCACGCTCGCCATCCTCGCCGGCTTCGCCTTCAATCGCCGCGTGATGATCACCGGCTATCACGGCACGGGCAAGTCGACCCATATCGAGCAGGTCGCCGCGCGGCTGAACTGGCCCTGCGTGCGCGTCAATCTCGACAGCCATATCAGCCGGATAGATCTCGTCGGCAAGGACGCGATCGTGCTGCGCGACGGCAAGCAGGTGACCGAATTCCGCGAGGGCATCCTGCCCTGGGCGCTGCAGACCAACACCGCGCTCGTCTTCGACGAGTACGATGCCGGCCGCCCGGACGTGATGTTCGTGATCCAGCGCGTGCTGGAGGTCTCCGGCAAGCTCACCCTGCTCGACCAGAACAAGGTGATCCGCCCGCATCCCGCCTTCCGCCTGTTCGCCACCGCCAACACGGTGGGCCTCGGCGACACCAGCGGCCTCTATCACGGCACCCAGCAGATCAACCAGGGCCAGATGGACCGCTGGAGCATCGTGACGACGCTCAACTACCTGCCGCACGACGAGGAGACCGACATCGTGCTGGCCAAGTGCAAGAGCTTCGACACCGACGAGGGCCGCAAGACCATCTCCAACATGGTCCGCGTCGCCGATCTCACGCGCAAGGCCTTCATGAACGGCGACCTGTCCACCGTGATGAGCCCGCGCACAGTGATCACCTGGGCGCAGAACTCCGAGATCTTCGGCGATCTGGGCTTCGCCTTCCAGGTGACCTTCCTCAACAAGTGCGACGAGCTGGAGCGCGGCCTGGTCGCGGAGTTCTACCAGCGCTGCATGAACCAGGAATTGCCGGAATCGACAGCCCACGTCACCCTGTCGTGAGCCGGCCGGCGACCCGAGAGCAGCGACCCGAGAGCCATGACGAGCGATAGGGAAGGACCAGCGGGTCCGTTCAAGCACGCACTGGCACTGGCGATGCGCTCCATCGCCGGCGAGCCGGAGCTCACCGTGAGCTACGGCGCGGACGCGCCGGGCGTCGCGGGCACGCGCGTGCGCCTGCCGCAGGTCGATCAGGACCTCAACGCGGACTCCGTCGCGGTCACCCGCGGCATGGCGGATTCCTTCGCTCTCAGGCTCGCCAACCATTCCAACGACGTCCACGGCCACTACCGGCCGGAGGGGCGCAATGCCCGCGCCGTTTTCGAGGCGGTGGAGCAGGCCCGCGTCGAGGCCATCGGCTCGCGCGCCATGCCGGGCATGGCCGACAATCTGACCGCCATGCTCGGCGAGCGCTACGAGCGCCAGGGCGCGGCCAATATCAAGAGCCGCGAGGACGCGCCCATCGAGGAGGCCCTCTCGCTGCTGGTGCGCGAGCGGCTGACCGGCGTCAAGCCGCCGGAGAGCGCGCGCCGGCTCGTCGATCTCTGGCGCCCCTGGATCGAGGAGAAGGCCGGTACACAGCTCGACGAACTGGCGGGCGAGTTGAAGGACCAGGCCGCCTTCGCCCGCATGACGCGCGACATCATCGCCGCCCTCGACATGGCCGACGAACTCGGCGAGGACCCCGACGAGACGGAGGACGACCAGCAGGAAGGCTCCGAGCCGGAAGGCTCTGAGGTCGAGGAGCAGGGCGAACAGGGCGAGGCCGGACAGGACGAGACCGCCTCCAGCGAGGAGGTGGACGAGGCTCAAGGAGAGATGGAGGCCAGCGAGGAGCAGGCCACCGAGACGGAGGCCGACGGCGCCGAGGAGGAGATGGAGTCCGAGGAGGCCCCCGACGGCAGCGAGCCCTGGCGGCCCCAGCTTCCCTTCTCCTCCAGCGCCAACGAGCAGTTCTACAAGGTCTTCACCGCCGAATTCGACGAGGAGATCTCCGCGGAAGACCTCTGCGAGGCGGAGGAGCTCGCCCGCCTGCGCAATTATCTCGACAAGCAGCTCAACCATTTGCAGGGCGTCGTCGCGCGGCTCGCCAACCGGCTCCAGCGCCGCCTGCTCGCCAAGCAGAACCGCGCCTGGGACTTCGATCTCGAGGAAGGCATGCTCGATGCCAGCCGGCTGTCGCGGGTGGTGACCGACCCCATGCACCCCCTCTCCTTCAAGATGGAGAAGGACACCAATTTCCGCGACACGGTCGTCACGCTGCTGATCGACAATTCCGGCTCCATGCGCGGCCGGCCGATCACGGTCGCGGCGACCTGCGCCGACATCCTCGCGCGCACGCTGGAGCGCTGCAATGTGAAGGTGGAAATCCTCGGCTTCACGACCCGCGCCTGGAAGGGCGGGCAGTCGCGCGAGAAATGGCTCGCCTCCGGCAAGCCCGCAATGCCCGGCCGGCTCAACGACCTGCGCCACATCGTCTACAAGAACGCCGACACGCCGTGGCGCCGGGCCAGGCGCAGCCTCGGCCTGATGATGCGCGAGGGGCTCCTGAAGGAGAATATCGACGGCGAGGCGCTGATCTGGGCCCATAACCGCCTGCTCGGCCGGTCCGAGCAGCGCCGCATCCTCATGGTCATCTCCGACGGCGCACCGGTCGACGATTCCACCCTGTCGGTCAATGCCGGCAACTATCTGGAACGCCATCTCCGGCAGGTCATCCAGGATATCGAGACCCGCTCGCCCGTCGAGCTCATCGCCATCGGCATCGGCCACGACGTGACGCGCTACTATCGCCGCGCGGTCACCATCGTGGACGCGGAGGAACTCGGCGGTGCCATGACGGAGAAGCTCGCCGAGCTGTTCGACGAGGCGCCGGAGACCCAGCGGGTCCGCCGTCCGCGCGCCTCCGTTCCCGTATTCTAGCCGGACACGCAGGACGTCCCCGCCGCCATGAGACCGGTCCGCGCCCTGGCCTTCCTGGTCCTCTGCCTTCCCCTCGTCTCCAGCGGGCTCGGCGCGGAGGATCTGGGGCCCTCCCCGGTCTCCGTGGAGGCGACGCCGCTCGCCTTCGATCCGGGCGAGGACGAGCGCGAGGCCTTCGGCGCGCTCCTGTGGCGCGGCGGGCTGAAGCTCAGGAGCCGCGATCCCCGATTCGGCGGCTTCTCCGGCCTCGTCGTCTCGCCGGACGGCTCCGGGCTCCTGGCCGTCAGCGATCAGGGCTGGTGGCTCGAGCTCGCGCTCTCCTATGACGGGAAAGGCCGGCTGTCGGGCGCCGGCGATGCCCGCATGGCGACCCTTCTCGACGGTGAGGGCAAGCGCTTCGCCAAGAAGAGCCTGCGCGACGCGGAGACGCTGACCGCGCTCGGTCCGGAGGGGCCTTCGGGGCCCGTCGCGGTCGGGCTGGAGCGCACGGTGCGGCTGCTTCGCTACGATATCGGCCGCTTCGGCCTGGAGGCCCGCGCCGAGCCGATGCCGCTCACCCTGCCGAAGGCGCTCCATGACGGGCCGAACAACAAGGAACTGGAGGCCGTCGCGAGCCTCGGCGGAAACCGGTTCCTCGCGATCAGCGAGGAGAATGTCGACAAGGCCGGCAATATCCGCGCCTGGATCCTCGGCGAGGCCAAGCCCCTCTCCTTCTCCGTGCGCCGTCTCGACGACTTCGCCATCACCGATGTGGCGATGGTCTCGCCCGACAGGTTCCTGACGCTCGAGCGCAGCTTCAGCGCCAGCGAGCGCCGGCTCGAAATGGCCATCCGCCGCTTCCGCATGGACGATGTGGCGGAGGGCGCGGCCGTCGACGGCGAGCTCCTGCTGCGCGCCCGCTGGCCAAGCCGCAGCATCGACAATATGGAAGCCCTCGACGTCCACAGGACGGCAGACGGCGAGACCCGTATCACGCTGATGTCGGACGACAATTACAACGCCCCCCTCCAGCGCACACTGATCCTGCAATTCGCCCTGCCCGGCCAGGCCGACTAGATCGGATCGGATCGGGCCGGACGCCCCCTCCTCCCGCCCGAAGGCCTTGTCTTCCCGCCGAATCGCTGCAAGGCTTCTCCTGACGCCATGGGGAGGCACGGCGGATGCCTGAGGGAACGGTCAATATCGGCACCATGTTCGGCGGGCGGAACGTCGACACGTTTCTCGGCCTGCCGCGCTGCGACGACCTTGCAAGGCTCCAGCCGGGCGCCGCGATCCTCGGCGCCCCCTGCGCCACGCCCTATGCCTCCGTCGGCCCCTATTGCGCGGACGCGCCCCGCACGATCCGCCAGACGAGCGCACGCTATGCCGGCGCGCTGCAGCATATGGACTTCGACCTCGGCGGCCCGATCCTCGCCTCGGGCGCCATTCCCGCGGTCGATTGCGGCGACCTGCCCTTCGACGCCGCCGACGCGGCCGGCAACCGCGCACGGATCCGCGACGCCGTCGGCGCGATGCTGGAGGCCGATGCGGTTCCGGTGATCGTCGGCGGCGACGATTCGATTCCCATTCCTCTCTTCGAGGCCTTCGCCGGGCGCGGCCCCTTCACCGTCGTGCAGGTGGACGCGCATATCGACTGGCGCGACGAGGTCGACGGCGAGCGGTACGGCCTGTCGAGCACCATGCGCCGGGCCTCGGAGATGGGCCATGTCGAGCGCATCGTCCAGATCGGCGCGCGCGGGCTCGGCAGCGCACGCCCAGCGGACTACCGCGACGCGCTCGACTGGGGCGTGACGTTCGTCACCGCCCGCGAACTCTACGAGACCGGCGTCGAGGCCGCGCTCGCCCATGTCCCCGAAGGCGCGCCCGTCCTCCTCGCCTTCGACTGCGACGCGCTGGACCCGACCACCATGCCCGCCGTGATCGGCCCCGCGCCCGGCGGGCTGACCTACTGGCAGGCGGTCGACATCGTTCAGGGCGTCGCCCGGCGCAGCCGGATCGCGGCCTTCGACCTGGTGGAGTTCATGCCCGCACGCGACATCCACGGGCTCGGCGCCCTCACCGCCTCCCGCCTCCTCGTCAACGCCATTGGCGCCATCGTCCGGCAGGACTGAACGGCCCGGTCCGGGCCGTCTCCGGACACCCCCGTTTTCCGGTCCCGGAACATGAACGCCATATGAACGGTGCATTCAGCTTCCGTTCGATCCCGCTCTGGCAATATCGCTCACATGATCAACGGACACGGCCTCACCGGCCGAGCGGGAGGATCGGATGAACAAGCGGGTACTCATGGCGATCGGAACGGCGACCATGCTGGTCGCGGGCCTGGCCCTTCTCGTCACCCCTGGCGAGACGACCAAGGCCGAGCCGCAGACGGTGACGCGCACATCCGCCACCCACACGCTGACCGCCTACAAGAACAGCCACTGGCCGGTCCAGGGTCGCGTAACGACAAATCCCTGCTCGCTCGCGGAGTGCCGCGATGCCTGAGCGCTGACGGAACTTCGCCCGGCATCCAGACGGGGCACTGCGCGGAGCAGACCAGATGTCAAGATGACCGGGTTGAAGGCACGGGAGCGGCAGAGGCCGGCATTGCCATCCGCCCCCTCTCGAATGTCGGCTGATGCCGTCTCCCGGAGCCTTCACTTTCACGAACTGGTGTTTTTTCTCTCCCCCTCGAAGCTAACTCCAAGGGCTTCCGGCTTGTCCGGGGCCCTCTTTTTTTGTGCCTGTTTTCCACCGCCAGAACGGCAGTCCCCCACCCCTGCCGCGCCCGGACGATAAAGCGCAGCCGACGGGGTTTGCGAGCGGTATCTTTTCGACTATAACGCTGCGCCAGCCCTTATATATGTCTCCCAAGCATGCGTCCGCGGCCGCATTCTGCCCGAACGCAGGCAACGAGACCACGCGACAGAACGCGAGCGACGATGCCCAAACGCACCGATATCAAATCGATCCTCGTCATCGGCGCCGGCCCGATCGTCATCGGACAGGCCTGCGAGTTCGACTATTCTGGAACCCAGGCCGTCAAGGCCCTCAGGGAGGAGGGCTACCGGATCATCCTGGTGAACTCCAATCCGGCCACGATCATGACCGATCCGGAGCTGGCCGACGCCACCTATATCGAGCCGATCACCCCGGAAATCGTCGCCAAGATCATCGAGAAGGAGCGCCCAGATGCGCTCCTTCCGACTATGGGGGGGCAGACGGCGCTCAATACCGCCCTGTCGCTCAACCGCGACGGCGTGCTGGACCGCTTCGGCGTGGAGATGATCGGCGCGCGCGCCGACGCCATCGACAAGGCGGAGGACCGGGAGCTCTTCCGCGAGGCCATGCAGAAGATCGACCTGGAGGTGCCGCGCTCCGAGCTCGCCCACTCTCTGGCCGACGCGGCGGAGGCGCTGGACAAGATCGGCCTGCCCGCCATCATCCGCCCCTCCTTCACGCTCGGCGGCACGGGCGGCGGCATCGCCTATAACCGGGAAGAATATTTCGACATCATCGAGCGCGGCATCGACGCCTCGCCGACCAACGAGGTGCTGATCGAGGAATCGGTGCTCGGCTGGAAGGAGTACGAGATGGAGGTCGTCCGCGACAGGGACGACAACTGCATCATCATCTGCTCCATCGAGAATATCGATCCGATGGGCGTACACACAGGCGATTCGATCACCGTCGCCCCGGCGCTGACGCTGACCGACAAGGAATACCAGGTCATGCGCAATGCGAGCCTCGCCGTGCTGCGCGAGATCGGCGTGGAGACCGGCGGCTCGAACGTGCAGTTCGCGGTCAACCCGAAGGACGGACGCCTCGTCGTCATCGAGATGAACCCGCGGGTGTCGCGCTCCTCCGCGCTCGCCTCCAAGGCGACGGGCTTCCCCATCGCCAAGGTCGCCGCCAAGCTCGCCGTCGGCTACACGCTCGACGAGCTGGAGAACGACATTACGGGCGGCGCGACGCCGGCCTCCTTCGAGCCCACCATCGACTACGTGGTCACCAAGATGCCGCGCTTCGCCTTCGAGAAGTTCCCGGGCTCGGAGCCGACGCTCACCACCTCCATGAAGTCGGTCGGCGAGGCCATGGCCATCGGCCGCAACTTCCAGGAATCGCTCCAGAAGGCCCTGCGCTCGCTCGAGACCGGGCTCACCGGCCTCAACGAGGTCGAGATCGAGGGCCTCGGCCAGGGCGACGACAAGAACGCGATCCGGGCCGCCCTCGGCAAGCCTACGCCGGACCGGCTCCTGAAGGTTGCCCAGGCGCTGAGGCTCGGCGTCTCCTACGAGCAGATCCACGCCTCCTGCGCCTTCGATCCGTGGTTCATCGCACGCATTGACGAGATCGTGCAGATGGAGGAGCGCGTGCGCGCCCACGGCCTGCCGGAAGACGCCGCGAACATGCGCGCGCTGAAGGCCATGGGCTTCTCCGACGCGCGGCTCGGCGAGGTCGCCGGGCTGAGCGAGATGGAGGTGCGCCGGCATCGCTACGGCCTGGCCGTCCACCCCGTCTACAAGCGCATCGACACCTGTGCGGCGGAGTTCGCCTCGCCCACAGCTTACATGTATTCCACCTACGAGGCGGGGCTGCCCGGCGACGACGGCAACGAGGCCAGCCCGTCGGACCGCGAGAAGGTGATGATCCTCGGCGGCGGACCGAACCGGATCGGCCAGGGAATCGAGTTCGACTATTGCTGCTGCCACGCCGCCTTCGCGCTCGGCGAGGCCGGCTACGAATCGATCATGGTCAACTGCAATCCGGAGACCGTGTCGACCGACTACGACACCTCCGACCGTCTCTATTTCGAGCCGCTGACCGCGGAGGACGTGCTGGAGATCATCCACACCGAGCGCACCAGGGGCACGCTCAAGGGCGTCATCGTGCAGTTCGGCGGCCAGACCCCCCTCAAGCTCGCCCGGCCGCTCGAGGCGGCCGACGTGCCGATCCTCGGCACCGAGCCCGACGCCATCGACCTGGCGGAGGACCGCGACCGGTTCCAGGCGCTCCTGCAGACACTCAAGCTGCGCCAGCCGCGCAACGGCATCGCGCTGTCGGCGGAAGGCGCGCGCCAGATCGCCCGGGAGATCGGCTATCCGGTCGTCATCCGCCCGTCCTACGTGCTTGGCGGACGCGCCATGGAGATCGTCCACGACGATGCCGGCCTCGAGCGCTACATCAACCAGGCCGTCGTCGTCTCCGGCGACAGCCCGGTGCTGATCGACAGCTATCTGCGCGACGCCATCGAGGTCGATGTCGACGCGCTGTCGGATGGCGAGGACGTCTTCGTGTGCGGCATCATGGAGCACATCGAGGAGGCCGGCATCCATTCCGGCGACTCCGCCTGCTCCCTGCCGGCCCATTCCCTGAAGCCGGAGGCGGTCGAGGAGCTCAAGCGCCAGACGAAGGCGCTCGCCCTCGGCCTCAACGTCGTCGGGCTGATGAACGTCCAGTACGCCATCAAGGACGGTGACATCTACGTGCTGGAGGTCAATCCGCGCGCGAGCCGCACCGTACCCTTCGTGGCCAAGGTGATCGGCGAGCCGATCGCCAAGATCGCCGCGCGGCTGATGGCCGGCGAGCCGCTTTCGGGCTTCGGCCTCGTCTCGCGCCCGCTCAAGCATATCGGCGTCAAGGAGGCGGTGTTCCCCTTCGCGCGCTTCCCCGGCGTCGACACGGTGCTCGGCCCGGAGATGCGCTCCACCGGCGAGGTGATGGGGCTCGACCGCGACTATGCGACGGCCTTTGCCAAGAGCCAGCTTGGCAGCGGCACGCAGGTTCCGGTCTCCGGCACCGCCTTCGTGTCGGTGCGCGAAAGCGACAAGCCGCGCATCCTGGATGCCGCGCGCACGCTGGTCGGGCTGGGCTTCAGGATCATCGCCACGGGCGGCACCCAGCGCTATCTGTCGGAGCATGGCATCGAGTGTACCAAGGTCAACAAGGTGCTCGAGGGCCGTCCCCACATCGTCGACGCCATGAAGAACGGCGAGGTCCAGCTCGTCTTCAACACGACGGAGGGGGCCAAGGCGCTGGAGGACTCAAAATCGATCCGCCGCACCGCGCTGATCCACAAGATTCCCTACTATACCACGCTTTCCGGCGCCCTCGCCGCGACGCGGGCCATCGCCGCCTACAAGGCGGGAACCCTTGAAGTGACCCCGCTTCAGGACTATGTTCGCGCCAGCAGACAGAGGGTGGAAGCACGGTCTGCGTAGATTGATTGGGTGTTGCACGCCGGCCCCATCGCGCTCATATTTGTGCGTCGGGTCAGTTGTTATTTCTGACATCCACTGCCAGTGTAACGGGTCGGTCATGATGACCGCACCGAGTGAGACCGGATTGACGGACGATGAGCATGGAAAAGGTTCCGATGACCGCGGCGGGCCACGAGGCCCTGATTGAAGAGATCAAGCATCTCAAGACCGTGGAGCGTCCGCGCATCATTCGCGCCATCCAGGAGGCGCGCGCGCATGGCGATTTGTCGGAGAACGCCGAGTATCACGCCGCCAAGGAACAGCAGGGCTATACCGAGGCCCGCGTCGCGGAGCTGGAGGACAAGCTGTCGCGCGCGGAAGTCATCGACGTGTCCAAGCTGTCGGGCGACAGCGTCAAGTTCGGCGCCACGGTCACGCTCGTCGACGAGGATACCGACGAGGAGTCCGTCTACCAGATCGTCGGCGAGCTGGAGGCCGACGTGAAGGCTGGCCGGATCTCCATCACCTCGCCCATCGCGCGCGCCCTGATCGGCAAGTCCGTGGGCGACAGCGTCGAGGTGAACACGCCCGGCGGCGGCAAGAGCTACGAGATCCTCGCCGTCAGCTACAGCTGACCGGGGCATCCGGCACAACAGCCGTTCGGCGCCCCAGAGCGTCTTCCCGATTTCATGAATTACGACAGTACCTCCCGGCGTGGCCGGCGGGGGCCTGTGGCGTTGTGCCGGAGAGGGTGTAGACTGCTACCCGAACGGGACAAGCCGGGAGACGCGCCATGGCCATGGACATCGCATTGCCGCGAGGACTGACGGGACCGGACGGATGGCGGCGCCGGGCCGGCGCCGTGGCCTGCCTGCTCCTCGTTCTCGCCGCGCTCGCGGCCTGGGCCTCCCCGCTCGAGGCGCGCTCCGGCGAGCGCAATCCCGTCTTCCGCTATGGCGGCAACGAGTTCATCATCCGGCGGACCGTCTCCGGCGGCACGCTCTATCTGCGCGCCTATCGCGCGGCGGGCGACCAGTGGGAGCCCTATGCGCGGACATCGCTGCCAGTGGCGAGCGAAAAGGCGCGCCGCCGCGAGGTCGAGGCCTGGGCGCGCAACAGGAACGCGCCGCTGCGCCACGGCAAGCCCAGCCTCGTGGAGCGGATCTACTTCACCGGCAAGCCGCTCGGCTATTCGACCATCGACCTCGACAATCCGATGAACACCGACCTCAACCGCTTCAATGGCCGCATGTGGCCTTGAGCGGTGCCGGGACGGCACGTTCCCGCGGGCGGGCATCGCCCTCTCCCTCACCCCGCCCAGTCGCGGATGAGGGCGCGATAGATCGTGGTGGCCTCCCCGATCCGGTCGACCGTGCAATATTCGTCTGTCTGATGCGCCATGGCCGGCTCGCCGGGGCCCAGGACGACGGTCGGCACAGTGCCGTAGGCCGGCGTGAGATAGGCGGCGTCGGTGAAATAGGTCATCGCGCCCGGGGCCTGGTCCTCGCCGGTCACCTCGCGGGCGGCAGCCGCGACCGTCTTCACCCAGGGATCGGCCGGATCGGTCCACACCCCTTCCAGGTCGATGATCGGCTCGAGCGCGTCCAGATCGGGTGAGAGATAGGCCTCGAGCCTCGACCTGACCTGCTCGTGGCTCATGCCGGCGACGGTGCGGATGTCGATGCCGATCTCGGCGCGGTCGGGAACGGAATTGACGTTGAGGCCGCTCTTGAGCGTTCCGACATTGAGGGTGGGCACGCCCATCGCCTCGTGCGCGGGCACGGCGAAGCCGAAATGCTCCAGCTTGGTGACCATGCGCGCGGCCTTGTAGGCGGCGCTCTCGCCCTTCTCGGGCATGGAGCCGTGCGCCGTCACGCCCGCCGCGGTCGCTTTCAGCCACAGCGCCCCCTTGTGGCCCGCCATGGCGCGGTTCGAGGTCGGCTCGGCCACGACCACCGCGCCCGCCTTGCCGAGCGCCTTCTTCTCCGCCAGATAGCGCGCGCCCTCGCAGCCCGTCTCCTCGCCCGCCGTGATCACCAGCACGACGCCCGGCCCGCCTTCCGCCGCCTTGCGCTCCTCGATGGCGGCGGCGACGAACGCGGCCACACCCGCCTTCATGTCGCTCGAGCCGCGGCCATAGAGCTTGCCGTCCTTGATCTCGCCCTTGAAGGGATCGACCGACCAGTCCTTCGCGCCGAGCGGCACCGTGTCGGTGTGGCCGGTAAAGCAGATCGGCGCCTTGCGCGACCTCTTCTTCGCCGCGCCGCCGAGTCTTGCCACGAGGTTCGGCCGGTTCTTGGCGAACTCATGGGTCTCCACCGTGAAGCCGTGTTCCTCCAGAAGCCCGCGGAGATGCTCCGCGCAGGCCTTCTCCGTCTTCTCCGGATTGCGCGTGTCGAAGCCGACCAGCGTTCGCGTCAGCTCCACCGGATCGATAGCTGCCATCCCGTCCTCCCCATTGTTGTTTGCGGATTGCGCGCCCCCGTCCGCCTTCCCTCTCCTCAGTCGTTGATACGCATGATGTATTCCAGCCCGCGCCGGAAGACGAAGGCGATGGTGACCGTGATCAGCGCCGCCGGCACCGAGACGGCGAACGAGACGAGGCTGAACTCGTGGACATTCTCGTAGGACCACAGGAAGAGCTGGTGCAGGAAGGCCACGACCACCGCCGCGATCAGGATATGGACCGGCCTGCTGGCCGCGAACCCGCCGATGATCGAGGCCAGGATGATCGTCGGACTGGCCAGCTTCACCAGAAACACCGCAAAGACATAATCCAAGTCCATGGCTGTCCGCCACCTCGCCGCTGGGCCTGTCGCAAGCCACGGCGCCCCTCGCATGCGCACGCAGCCAACATCGGTTGGATCCCCCCAGGCCTCGCCCGACCCTTCAACATGGACCCGCCCCGGCGGATTGGCAAGCCGGGAGCGGGCCTTGCGGCACTTGTCCCGCCCGCCGTGCCGCGGCCTCCGTGGCGTTCACGCCGCGCGGCCGGCGAGCACGCGCGCGACATCCTCCAGGCTCTCGATCCCCATGGCATCGTCGGGATCGAGCTCATGGCCCAGCGCGGTCTCGATCTCCAGCAGCAGGCGCATATGGCCGAGGCTGTCCCAAGCCTCTATGGTGCCGATCCGCGTGTCCTCGGCAATGTCGCCCGGCGATACGCCGAGAGCGCTCGCCAGAACCGCGCGGGCCTCCTCCATCGCCGTCATGTCGCCCGC
Source organism: Kaustia mangrovi (assembly GCF_015482775.1). Classification (GTDB taxonomy): domain Bacteria; phylum Pseudomonadota; class Alphaproteobacteria; order Rhizobiales; family Im1; genus Kaustia; species Kaustia mangrovi. The sequence goes on from NZ_CP058214.1 coordinate 1,445,961, forward strand.
CCCGCTTTCCGCATTTGCCGCCACTCCTCGCGCAACAGTCCGAACTGGCACTGGTCGAGGCGCTTCCCGCCCTTCGCGGACCGGCACTGGCCGCGCAACACGCCCTCCAGCCGCCAGCCCTGTGCCTTGTAGTTGAAGACGGCGGGAAAATTGCGCGCCAGCGGCATGCCGATCGCCTTCTCCACACCCTCCTTGTCGAAGAAATGGTCGAGCAGCGCCGCCCGCGTCTCCAGAACCACCTTCTCGCCCCAATAGTCCTTGTCGCCGATGATCACGTTGAAGGTGGCAGTGCGCTGCTTCTCGCTCCTGGTGATGGCGTAGAAGCCGATATGGAGGTCGTTGCGCTTGTCGAAGACGCCGACGAGGACGCGCCGCGACTGGTCGAAGCTTCCGATATAGTTCTGAAGCTCCTTGAGCGTCATCTTCGCCGGTTTGGTGTTGACCGGCTCCATGACCTCCGGGTCCGCCGCCCAGCCGATCCAGCGCTCGGAGGCGTCGCCGGGCTTGAGCGTGCGGATCACGAAGCGCTCCGTGGAGAGCCGGATGAGTTTCGGCATGTTCAGGCGCATGGCGTCTCCGTGAGGCTCTTGCGCACCATGTCCCGGCTGACCTTGCCGCGCGATGTCTTGGGGATCTCGTCGACAATGAACCAGCGCTCCGGCACGGCCTCGCGGCGCAGGCGCTCAAGGCACCATTCCCGCAAGCTCTCCGCGGTCTCCCCCGCCCCGTCGGCGAGCCTGACGGCAGCCGCCACGATCTCGCCGGAAACCGCGTCGGGCAGGCCGAAGGCACAGGCCTCCGCCACAGAGCCATGACGCTCCAGCAGGCCGTCGATCTCGGCGGGCTGAACCTTGAAGCCGGCGCGATTGATCTCGTCCTTGATGCGGCCGGAAAGCCGGATTCGCCCCGCCTCGTCCACCGTGCCCCGGTCGCCGGTCCGGTACCAGCCGTCGCAGAGAACGGCCCCGGTGAGGTCCGGCCGGTCGAGATAACCGGACATGAGCGAGGGCGTCTGGACGGCGATTTCGCCCTCGCCCTCAAGATGCAGACGCCCGTCATCCCCGACGACGGCCGCCGCCCCGCCCCAGGGCCTGCCGATGAGCCCGTCCTCCATGGCGTCCCTGGAGGAGGCGCCGCCGATCCAGTTGGCGGTCTCGGTGATCCCGTAGCAATTGACCACCTCCGCGCCCGACCAGTCCGCAATCTTCGACCAAAGCTCCGTCGTCAGCGGCGCGGAGCCGACATGGACGCGCATGAGCGTGCCGTGTTCCGGGGGCTTTGCGAGCTTGAGCGCCATGCGCCACAAGGTCGGAACGGAGCTGAAGAAACCGATCCGGTGGTCGTCCACGACACGGCCGAGCGTGGAGGCAAGCGCAAGCCCCGTCTGGGGAATATGGAGCCGGCCTCCGGCGAACAGCGCGGTCAGCGAATTGCCGATCAGGCCATGGCCGAAATGGACCGGCAGTGTGAGAAGCGTGCGTGCGAGCGCCGCCTCGCCGATATGGGCGATATTGAGGGAAAGGCGCGCGAGGATCGCCCGGAAGCTCAGAACCACGCCCTTCGGCGCGCCGGTCGTGCCGGAGGTGAAGAGGATGAGGGCCGGGTCGTCGAGCCCGGCACCGGCACCCTCCGGCATCGTTGCGCCAGCGTCCGGGGTCTCCCCGTCGAGCGCGAAGACCGGTACGGGCCAGCCCTCCTGCGGTCCGCCCTCGCCGGTCAGCACGGCGGCAGCGCCCGCGAACCGGGCTATCGTCTCTCGTTCGGCCGGCGTCAGCCCCGGATCGAGGCAGGCCGCGGTGCCCCCGAGCGACCAGACGGCGAACAGATCGGCGAAGAAGCCGGGCGAGGCCGGGCGCGCGATGGCGACCACGGAGCGCGCGCCGATGCCGGCCTTCTCCAGGCGACGGGCGCGTGCGGTCACCTGGCGGACGAGATCGTCCGCCGACCAGACCTCGCCCGTCTGCAGATGATGGATACTCCCCAGTCTCTCGAGCGGCAATCGCATGAATCGGCTTCCGTCTGGCACGACAGGATAGCAATCCCCGATGGCTTTCCAACAGCAAAGGCCACCGGTCGCCGGACGGTCCCACGCCCCGTGGCACGCCGGGGCCGCTCGCGCCAGCACAGCGGAGTTCAGGGACGCATCCAGGCCGCAGAACGAAGAAAAAGCGGCCTCCGCCCGGACGCGGAGGCCGCCTTGTGTTCATGCCGCAATGGCATAGGAGCCGGTCAGAACAGGTAGTTCACGCCGACGCGGAAAGTGTGGGTCTTCAGCTTGAAGTCGTCGCTGGTCTCTGGCAGTTCCTGCCCCCCGCCATAGAAGCTGAAGCCTTCCTTGCCGAAATCGGCATAGAGATATTCCGCCTTGAGCGTGATGTGATCGGTCACGGCATGCTCCACGCCGCCGCCGACCGTCCAGCCGAAATAGGAGTTCGAGTCCTTGTCCCCGAAGCCCGCACTATCCAGCTTGAGCTCCAGATCGGTGAAGGCCATGCCGCCCGTGGCGTAGAAGAGCGTGCGGTCCATCGCCCAGCCGACGCGCGCGCGGATCGTGGCCATCCAGTCGATCTGGGCCTCGGCCCGGCTCGGACCGAAGACGAAGGGATAGGCCGTGTCGTCGACATCGCCGAGGCTGAAATCGCCCTCGACGCCGAGAACGATGCTGTCGATCTGGTAGTTGTAGCCGGCCTGGATGCCGCCCATGAACCCGTTCGGATCGAGAACGGTCTCGTTATTGCTGAAATCGCTTTTCTGGCCGAAGAAGGGATCGCCATCGATGTCGCCATCGACCATGCCGGCATGGACACCGCCATAGAAGCCCGTCCAGCTCCACATGGGCGGCGGGGGCGGCGGCGGAACGTACAGATCGGCCGCCTGCGCGGCCGGGGCACCGCCCGCCCCTGCAGCAAGGGCCAGCCCGAGGCCCGCAGCAGCAACACCAGCCATCAAGGTCGTCTTCATGATATCCCCTATTCCTGCTCTCTCTCCACGGAACATGACCATATTTACTATCTCATGGAACGTAGCGGCGAAATCGTCTTCGGCATCCCCGCCGCGTTATTATGCGGTCGTGTCACAATCATGCCACAGAGAGGCCTTGCCTCTGTCAGAACAGCCAGTTCACGCCGACGCGGAAGGTGTGGGTCGTGAGTTTCACGTCGCCTTCGACATCGACAAACTGGGTATCGGAGAATGAGTAGGATTCCTTGCCGAAATCGGCATAGAGATACTCCGCCTTCAGGCTGATCGAATCGCTGACCGCGTGCTCCACGCCGCCGCCGACCGTCCAGCCGAAATAGGAGTTCTTGTCGGAATCGTTGAAGCCGGCGAGATCGTCGTCGACCTTGATCTTCAGGTCGGTGAAGGCCATGCCGCCCGTCGCATAGAAGAGCGTGCGATCCCAGGCCCAGCCGACGCGGGCGCGGATCGTCGCCATCCAGTCGATCTGGGACTCGATACGGCCCGATGGGCTGAACAGCGAGGGATAGATCACGTCGTCGACGTCGCCGAAGCTGATATCGCCCTCCACGCCCAGCACGATGCTGTCGAACTGGAAGTTATAGCCCGCCTGCAAGCCGCCCATGATCCCGTTCGGGTCCATGGAATCGGCGGGAATGGTAGCTGCTGCCGTGTCGAGATTGTCGTCGATATCACCGTCGATCGCGCCGACATGGAGGCCGGCATAGGGGCCGGTCCAGGACCAGACCGGGGCCGGCGGGGGCGGCACATAGGCGGGAAGATCCGCCGCGGATGCGCGCGGAACCGCCACCCCCCGACCGCCAGGCAAAGGCCGAGCGCAGCCGTGGCCACGCCTGTCGTCAGTATTCGTTTCATCACTCAATTCCCCTTTTTTGGCTCTCCCCCCGGCGGCGCGAGGCCGTCAGAACAGCCAGTTCACGCCGACGCGGAAGGTGTGGGTCGTGAGTTTCACGTCGCCTTCGACATCGGGAAACTGGGTATCGGAGAACGAGTAGGATTCCTTGCCGAAATCGGCATAGAGATACTCCGCCTTCAGGCTGATCGAATCGCTGACCGCGTGCTCCACGCCGCCGCCGACGGTCCAGCCGAAATAGGAGTTCTTGTCGGAATCGTTGAAGCCGGCGAGATCGTCGTCGACCTTGATCTTCAGGTCGGTGAAGGCCATGCCGCCCGTCGCATAGAAGAGCGTGCGGTCCCAGGCCCAGCCGACGCGGGCGCGGATCGTCGCCATCCAGTCGATCTGGGACTCGATACGGGCCGACGGGCCGAACAGCGCGGGATAGATCACGTCGTCGACGTCGCCGAAGCTGATATCGCCCTCGACGCCCAGCACGATGCTGTCGAACTGGAAGTTATAGCCCGCCTGCAAGCCGCCCATGATCCCGTTCGGGTCCATGGAGTCGGCACCGGTTTCGATCACTTCATCTATCTCTACGATAGAAAGATCGTCATCGATATCGCCGTCGATCGCGCCGACATGGAGGCCGGCATAGGGGCCGGTCCAGGACCAGACCGGGGCCGGCGGGGGCGGCACATAGGCGGGAAGATCCGCCGCGGATGCGCGCGGAACCGCCACACCCCCGACCGCAAGGCAAAGGCCGAGCGCAGCCGTGGCCGCGCCTGTCGTCAATACTCGCTTCATCACTCAACTCCCCCTTCTGGCCCCCCGCCCCGGCGGCACGATGCCGTCAGAACAGCCAGTTCACCCCGACGCGGAACGTATGGGTCTGAAGATCGGCCCTGCCTCTCTCGTCCTCGCCGCCCAGGGTGAAGGTTTCCTTGTTGAAATCGGCGTAGAGATATTCCGCCTTGAAGCTCAGATAATCGGTGAAGGCGTGCTCCACGCCGCCGCCGACCGTCCAGCCGAACATGGTCTGGGTATCCTTGTCGGTGAACGGCCCTTCCGACGCCTTCAGCTCCATGTCGGCAAAGGCCGCACCGCCCGTCGCATAGAAGAGCGTGCGGTCCATCGCCCAGCCGACGCGGCCGCGAATCGTCGCCATCCAGTCGATCTGCGTCTCGAAGCGGAAGTCCGCCGGATAGGCGACATCGTCGACATCGCCGAAGCTGAAATCGCCCTCGACGCCCAGCACGATGCTGTCGAACTGGAAATTGTAGCCCGCCTGCACGCCGCCCACGATGCCGTTGGGATCGAGCTTGAGCTCGAAATCTTCCGGGTCCTCCTCGCCGCGCGCGGAGATATCCCCGTCGACCGCGCCGACATGGAGGCCGAGATAGGGCCCCGCCCACGACCAGACCGGGGCCGGCGGCGGAGGCACATAGACGGGAAGGTCGGCAGCCTCGGCGCTCGTGTGCGCCATGCCGGCCAGCAGGCACAGCCCGAATGCGGCCGCTGCCGATTTGCAAGTCAGGGATGGGGTCATTGGCTCCCCCCAAAGCATACGTCCCGGAACGCTTCGCCGCCCCGCGCGGCCGAAATCCCAAGGCCGGGAACTACTCAAACGTATAACAGCTCAGATCATGCCGGAAGCGGTCTTCGCGAAATACCAAACATTTCGAATATAGCTGTTGCTCAAACGATACATAATATTTTCAGAATCGAATTTGTTCGTTTTTAATTATCAGCAAGACAATCGAATTTCGCCCGTCTGAATCAATCGGCTGGGTCAGGTTCGTTTCTGCTGGACCGTTTTGTCGGGCAGTCGCCTCAATGTCCGCCGCCGCCGGCGGGCATGGCGCGGGGCCTGCGCATCAGCGGGGTCACGGCGACGAGCAGGAAGAAGAGCACGGTGAGGACCACGAACACGTCGGCGAAGGCCATGACGGTCGCCTGCTGGCGCACGATGAGGGAGAGCTGCTTGAGGGCCGCCTGGTGGGCGTCCGATCCGAGGCTGGAGAAGCCTTCGGTCAGCTTGGCGAGCGCCTGCTCGGCCTCTGGCCGGCCCCATGCCACGCTGTCGCGCAGGCGGGCGAGATGCAGGTCCGTGCGGTCGTTGAGGATGGTGTTGATGATGGCGAGCCCGACGGCCCCGCCGAGATTGCGCGTGACGTTGAACAGCCCGGACGCGTTCTTGATGGTCTCCGGCGGCAGCGTGCCGAGCGAGAGATTGGTGATCGGCACCATGGCCAGCATGAGCGACACGCCGCGCAGCACCTGCGGCATGAACAGTTCCCAGAAATCCCAGTCCGCGGTGATGTTGGAGGCCTGCCAGGTGCCGAGCCCGAAGCCGAGAAAGCCGATGGCGATCATGAGGCGCGGGTCGAGGCGCGCCGACAGGCGCCCGGCAATGGGCGCGGTCAGGAACATGCACACGCCGGTGACGAACATGGTCTCGCCGATCATCAACGCAGAGTAGTCGCGCACGCGCGCCAGATAGATCGGATAGAGATAGGTCAGCCCGTAGAGCCCGATCCCCATCACGAAGCTGAGCACCGCCCCGGTCCCGAAATTGATATTTGCGAAGGCCCGGAGATCGACCACCGGCTCGCGTGCGCTGAACGCCCGCCAGAAGAAGACGATGGCCGAGACCGCCGAAACCGCCGTGAACAGCGCGATCCAGTGATCGTCGAACCAGTCGTTGGTCGGCCCCTCCTCCAGTACGAATTCGAGACTGCCGAGGAAGCCCGCCATGGAGACGAGCCCGAGCCAGTCGAAGCGCTCCAGAAGCGACAGCTCCGGCTCGTCGAAATCGACCAGCAGCGCGGTCGCCGCCGTCACGAGGATGCCCGGCACGATATTGACCAGGAACAGCCAGTGCCAGGAGAAGAGCTCCGTCAGATAGCCGCCGACCGTCGGCCCGATGGTCGGCGCGAGCGTGGCGACCAGCCCGATGATCGGCGAGACGAGGGATTGCCTGCTGCGGGGAAAGACGGAATAGGCGGAGGCGAAGACCGTCGGGATCATGCCGCCGCCGATGAAGCCCTGAAGCGCGCGGTAGACGATCATCTGGTCGATCGAATTGGCGGTCGCGCACAGGAAGCTCATGGCCGTGAAGCCGGCGCAGGAGGCCACGAACAGCCAGCGCGTCGACAACGCCCGCGACAGGAAGCCGGAGAGCGGGATCATGATCACCTCGGCGATCAGATAGCTCGTCTGGACCCACGAGATCTCGTCCGCGCTCGCCGAAAGCCCCGCCTGGATCTCCGACAGGGAGGCCGACACGATCTGGATGTCCAGGATGGCCATGAACATCCCGAACACCATGCAGATGAAGGCCGCCATCTTGCGCGGATCGATGGCATCGTCTTCCGCGGCCTCTGCGGGGGCCGTCGTGCTCATGGGGGCGCTCCGTGCTCTCGCCGGCGCCGGTCAGCGGGATCCGGCCAGCCGGGTCCGGTCCTCCCCGGACGCCGTGGCGGTGCCCGCACCGGTGCGGGTGTCGACGGTCACGACGACGGACATTCCGGGCCTGAGCACATGGTCGCGCAGCGCGGTGCCGTCGAGACGGATGCGCACCGGCAGGCGCTGGACGATCTTGGTGAAGTTGCCGGTGGCGTTCTCCGGCGGCAGCAGGCTGAACAGCGCACCCGACGCCGGCGAGATGCTCTTCACCTCGCCCTCGAAGGTCCTGTCGGGATAGGCATCGACCGAAATCTCGGCGATCTGGCCGGCATGCATGCTCTCAAGCTGGGTTTCCTTGAAGTTCGCGTCGATATAGACATCGTCGAGCGGCACGACGGCGACCAGGCGGTCGCCGGGCTGGACGAGCCGGCCCACCTCGACCGACTTGTTGCCGATCACCCCGTCGACGGGCGCGCGCACCACCGTGAAGGACAGGTCGCGCTCGGCCTGGGCCAGAGCCGTCTTCAATCCCTGCAGCGACTGTTCGGCCTCGACCTTCTGGGCCTTCAGCACGGCGATCTCCGCCTTCGCGGAGGCGAGCTGCGCCTGCGCCGCCTTCAGTGCCGCAACGGCCTTGTCGTGGCCGGCGCGCGCATTGTCGAGCTTCTGGCGGCTCGCGAAATCGCTCTTGACCAGCTTCGTCTGCCGGTCGAGTTCCAGGCTGGTCTGCTGAACATCGGCCTTGGCGCCGGCGATCTCGGCCTGTGCCTGGTCGACCGCGGCCCCGGCCGCCTTGGCCTGGACGGCAATGCGCGAGACGGTCGCCTGCTGTGCCGCGATCCTGTCCTTTGCCTGCTGGACGGCGAGCCTGTAATCGCCATCGTCGACCCGCGCGATCACGTCGCCCTTGGAGACCGGCTGGTTCTCGTCGACATCGACCTCGGCCACATAGCCGGACACCTTGGAGGCGACCACCGTCACATCCGCGCCGACATAGGCATCGTCTGTGGAGACCTCGAAGCGGCCGACGGTCCACCAGTGATAGCCTTCATAGCCGCCACCCGCCAGCGCGAGGAGCGCGATGGCCAGCAGGACGAAACGCTTGCGCCCGGCCTTGCGCGGCGAGGCCGGCGGCGGTGTCTCGCCGGCAGCCGCGCCATCCTCCGGCGCGGCGGCGGGCGGGCGTGCCGCCGGCGGACCGTCCGACTTCAGGGCCTGTTGCTGTGCGGGCGATGCCGCGCCGTTGCGCGCCTTGTGCGACACCCCGTCGGCCCCGGTCAGGTCATTCGGCGGTGTCGGCGGGCTGTCCGTGTCGGCGGAGACGGTCTCACTGGTGCGGTCCATGAGCGCAGGCTTCCCGGAATTCTTTGACTGAACGGTTCGGTCAAGGTAAGACGTCTTAGCATTGACCGAACCGTTCGGTCAATGCATCATGACCGCAATATCGTATCGCGATATCGCATTGCAAGATCGAGGCAACGGACAGGACGATGAGCGACCCCACCCCGAGACCGGACACCGCAACCGCGGACCGGCAGACCCGCGAGCCCCCCAAGAAGCTGGAGATCCTCAATGGTGCGCGCCGCGTCTTCAGGGCCGAGGGCTTCGCCGGCGCCAGCATGGGGCAGATCGCGCAGGCCGCCGGCGTCTCCAAGGGCACGCTCTATGTCTATTTCGACAGCAAGGAGGACCTGTTCCGCGAGCTCGTCGTCGCGGACAAGCGCGACACCGCCGAACGGCTCTCCCACCTCGAAGAGGATGGCATCGACGTCGACCGGGCCCTCCAGCGCTTCGGCGAGAGTTTCGTCGCCATGCTGACCGCGCCGGAGCACATCGCCCTCATTCGCATGGTGATCGGGGCCGCCGACAAGCTGCCCGACGCGGGCCGCGCCTTCTATGAGGTCGGGCCGGCCTATGGCATCAAGCGGCTGGCGGCCTATCTGGAGCGCCAGGTCGAGGCCGGAAAGCTCGCAATCGACGAGGACATGGAGCGGGCCGCCGCGCAATTCCTCAATCTGTGCCAGGGCGATCTCGCCAAGTCGCGCCTCTTCTGCGGCGGAGAGCAGCCCGGTCCGGAGGAGATCAAGGCCACGGTGGAGAGCGCCGTCAGGCTCTTCATGCGCGCCTATCAGCCCAGGAACACGCGGGCGGAGGGGTAACGGGTCCGCGGCGGCATCCGGGTCGCCAGAAAGAAGCCGAGCGTCAGCGGACCGACACGGCCGATGAACATGACGGCGACGATCACGGCGCGGCCAAGCTCGTCGAGATCGCCGGTCGCCCCCCTCGACAGGCCGACCGTCCCGAAGGCCGACGTCACCTCGAAGGCGAGCGCCAGGAAATCGCCGTCATGGGTGCCCGTGACGAGGAAGAGCGCCGCCATGACCACCAGCAGGCTCACCATGGCGAGCGCCAGCACCTTCAGCACCTCCTCCAGCCCGATGCTGCGTCCGAAGGCCCTCAGCGCGGAGCGGCGCTTGAAGAACGCGACGGTCGCCAGGATGAGCACGATGAAGGTCGTGACCTTGATGCCGCCCGCCGTGGAGGTACTGCCCCCGCCGATCACCATGAGCAGCATGAACATCAGCGCCGTCGGGTCGTGAAGCCCCGCAATATCGACGGTATTGAAGCCCGCCGTGCGGGTCGTCACGGCCTGGAACCAGCTCGCCATGAGCCTCTCCGGCACGCCGGGCAGCGCGCCGAGCGTTTGCGGATTGGTCCATTCGAGCACGGCGAAGGCCGCAAAGGCCCATACGATCAGGCCCGCCGTGCCCACGAGCATCAGCTTGCTGTGGAGCGACAGGGCTCGCCAGCCACGCATCTTGCGCAGGTCCGACAAGACGGAAAAGCCGATGCCGCCGATCACGATGAGCGCCGGAACGGTGAGATTGACCAGCGGATTGCCCGCCCAGCGCGTCATGCTGTCCGGAAACAGCGCGAACCCCGCATTGTTGAAGGCCGACACGGCATGGAACAGGGCTTGCCACAGCCCCGTCCGCCAGCCGGCTTCCGGCACGAAGACGAAGGCCAGAAGCCCCGTCCCGACCAGTTCGCAGACGAGCACGGTACGGAAGATCGCCTTGACGAGGCGCAGAAGGTCGCCGACGGAGGTCTGGTTGAGGTCCTCGCGCAGGATGATCCTGTGCGGCAGGCCGACGGGCAGGCCGAGCAGCGACAGGACGAGGACGGCGAAGGTCATGAGCCCCAGCCCGCCGAGCTGAATGAGCGCGAGCACGATCGCCTGGCCGAAGCCGGTGAACCCGCCCCCCGTATCGACCACCGACAGCCCCGTGACCGTCACCGCCGATGTCGCGGTGAACAGCGCGTCCGACCAGCCGATGGGCTGCGTGGTGGCGCCCGGCAGCATGAGGAGCGCCGTGCCGGCCGCGATCAGCACGCCATAGAGCACCGCCAGGAACGCCGGCGGCGGAATGCGGATGCTGCGATGGATGGCGGAGGAGACGAGACGGGGAAGCATGCCGGCCGGCCCGCTCACAGGCTGTCGCCGAAGTCTCTGAGGTTCTGGCGCTGCCCGAGCAGCAGGAGCCGGTCGTCGGTGTGCAGAGCTTCCGTGTCCGTGTCGCAGGCGACATAGTCGGTACCGCGCATGAGGCCGAGACACCGGACTTCGAAGCCCTCCTGGAGCCTGAGATCGCCGATGGGCTTCCCGTCGAGCGCCTCGGGGATCTGGAAATTCACCACGTGGTATCCGTTGCCGAGGCTGACATAGTCGCGCACGAGCGGATTGTGGAGCATCTGGGCGATGTGCTGGCCGATCTGCTGCTCGGGCTGGATCACACGGTCCGCCCCCAGTTTCAGCAGGATGCGGTAATGGGTCCGGCTCGTCGCCTTGACCCAGACCGTCTTCACCCCCAGCACCTTCACGTTCATCGTGCACAGAACGTTGGATTCGAGGTCCTCGCCGATGGCCACCACGGCGGTCTCGTAGTCGCCGACGCCGGCCTCGCGCAGCGCGTCCTCGTCGCGCCCGTCGGCGATGATCGCCTCCGCCAGCTTGTCGGCCACGCCGGCAACGTTCTTCTCCTCGATATCGATGCCGAGCACAGGGTTCCCGAAGCGGGCGAGATCGGTTGCCACCGTGCTGCCGAAGGTGCCGAGGCCGATGACGGCGAAGCTTCCATTGTTCCTCTGGGCCATGGGCGCGACAGACCTCCTTGGGTACGGGCGGGACGGCGCGGGATGCGATCGAAGGCGGCATCCCGCGGGGGCACTGGTCTCGGGGTCTAGGGAAGCGCGCCTCGCCCGCGCGGTCAACGGGGTCGCCGGACGGTGCACGGCGCTTGCCCGGCGAGCGCCCTCACTCCTCGCGCATGGCGCGCGCGATCTGGTCGGCGAGCGGCTTCATGAGATAGGAGAGCGCGGTGCGCTCGCCGGTCTGAACGAAGGTCTCGACCGGCATGCCGGGAACGAGTCGCTGGCCGCCGAGGCGGGCGCGCTCGGCGGGCGGAATCGCGATACGCGCGACATACCAGCTCTCCCCCGTCTTCTCGTTGCGGCTGACATCGGCGGCCACCGTGCGCACCCGCCCCGCGATCTCCGGCGTCGTGCGCTGGTTGAAGGCGGAGAAGCGCAGGGCGGCCTCCTGGCCCGCATGGATCTGGTCGATATCGGCGGGCGCGATTCGCGCCTCCACGACCAGCGCGTCGTGATCGGGCACGATCAGCATGATCGTCTCGCCCGGCGCGATGACACCGCCCACCGTGTGCACCGCCAGCTCGTGGACGATGCCGTCCTGCGGTGCGCGGATGTCGATGCGGGTGAGCTTGTCGAGCGCGGCGATCCGTTCCTCCGCGAGCTCGGCGAGCTTGCCGTCGACATCGCGCAGCTCGGTCAGCACCTCTGTGCGCAGGTCCTGGTCGAGCTGGAGGATCTGCAGTTCGGTCTCCGTGATCCGTGCCGCCGCGCGCGCCATGTCGGAGACGAGCTGGCCGCGTTCGCCGGCAAGCTGCGCCTTGAGGCGGGCGAGCTCCGCAAGCCGCGGGAACGGGACCAGCCCCTGCTCGTGGAGCCGGGTGACGCCGTCGAGCTCCTGTTCGATGAGGTCCAGCTCGTCGTCCTTGGCATCGCGGCGCGCGACGAGCCCTTCCGTCTCCTGCCGGATCTGGCCGATGCGTTCGCGAAGCTGCTGCTTCTGGCCGAGAAGCGTGCTCCGGCGCGAGGCGAAGAGCGCCTTCTCGGCCGCCACGAGCTCGGCGATCTCCGGATCGGCGAGGCGGTCGGCCAGGGCCTCGGGCACCGACAGCCCGTCGGCCCCGTCGCGCTCCGCGGCAAGACGCATGCGCCGAGCGGAAAGCTGGTCGATCTGCTTTTCGACAACGGCGAGATTGGCACGCGTCAGCGTATCGTCGAGGCGGATCAGGAGCTCGTTCGCCTTCACCCTGTCGCCGTCGCGCACGCGGATCTCGCCGACAATGCCGCCGTCGCGATGTTGGACGCGCTTCACATTGCCCTCCACCACCACGGTGCCGGGCCCCATCACCGCGCCGGAGAGCTTGGCCGTGGCCGCCCAGCCGCCAACGCCGGCGACCATGAGCACGACGATACCGAAGCCGACGGCGATGTTCACACGCAGCGACCGGCGCGCGGCCCGGTCCGGCGCGGCGTCCTCCTCAGCCCTGCGAGACAACGGCGAGCCCTCCCGGTTCGGGGTTGCGCTGAACGGTGGCGTTGCGCAGCACCTCGTCCTTCGGTCCGAAGGCCTGCTGGCGGCCATTGCCGATCATCACGACCTTGTCGAGCGCCTTGAGCGCACTCGGCCGGTGGGCGACCACCACCACGATGGAGCCGGCCTCGCGCATGGCCGAGATGGCCGCGGTGAGCGCGGTCTCGCCATCGGCGTCGAGATTGGAGTTCGGCTCGTCGAGCACGACGAGGAAGGGCTGCCCGTAGAGCGCCCGGGCGAGGCCGACGCGCTGGCGCTGGCCGGCCGACAACACCGCGCCGCCCTCGCCGATGCGGGTGTCGTAGCCGTCGGGCAGCGCGAGGATCATGTCGTGGACGCCGGCGAGCCGGGCCGCGGCAAGGATCGCCTCGGAGGAGGCTTCGGGGTCGAACCGGGCGATATTCTCCGCCACCGTGCCGTCGAACAGCTCCACCGATTGCGGCAGATAACCTATGAAGCGCCCGAAGACGTCGCGGGGCCACTGGTCCGGCGTCGCCCCGTCGAGCCGGATCTCGCCCTGGGCCGCCGGCCAGACCCCGACGAGCGCGCGCGCCAGTGTCGACTTGCCGCTGGCGCTGGGTCCGATGACGCCGAGGCCGTCGCCCGCCTCGAGCGCGAAGCGCACGCCCTGGAGCGTCGGCACGCGCAGGCCGGGCGGCACGACGCCGAGGCCCGAGACGTCCAGCCGGTGCTGCGGCGCGGGCAGCGCGGTCGCCGCCTGCGGGGCGTCCGGCCGGTCGACAAGCAGGCGCAGGCGCCTGAGGCTCTGGCGCGCGGCGAGGAAGCCCTGCCAGTGGCTGACGGCGAGCTCCACCGGAGCGAGCGCGCGCGACATGATGATCGAGGACGCGATCATGGCGCCCGGCGAAATGGCGTTCTCGATGGCGAGATAGGCGCCGGCGGCGAGGATCCCCGACTGCATCACGAACCGGAAGGTCTTGGTGAGCGAGGAGAACAGCGCGCCGCGGTCGGCCACGCGGTTCGCGGCCTCGTGGTGCTCCGCGCTCAGCCGCCCCCAGCGTTGCTGCAGGTGGGGCAGCATGCCCATGGCCGCGACGGACTCCGTGTTCTGCCGGCCCATCTCCGCGAAGGCGGACCGCTTGGCCTGCCTCTCCGCCATGGCCCGGGAGAGCTTCCGGGTGGAGAGTTCGTTGACGAGCATCAGCACGACGAGGATCGCCGCCCCGCAGGCCGCCACCGCACCGAGCAGGACGTGGAACGAGAAGATCACGAGGAGATAGAGCGGCAGCCACGGCAGATCGAAGATCGCGACCGGCCCCTGGCTGCCCACGAACTGGCGCAACCGCTCCAGATCGCGCACCGGCGTCGCCCGCTCGCCCTGCGGCCCGGCGCGCAGGGGCACCATGAGCTCCGCGGCGAAGCAGGCCTGCGACAGGGACGCATCGAGCCCGCGCCCGACCCGGTGCAGAACCCGCGACCGCAAGGCCTCCAGAAGGCCGAAGAAGGCGTAGAGGCCGGCGGCGAGGCCGGCGAGCGCGATCAGCGTCGGGATGCTCCGGCTGGCGAGCACCCGGTCATAGATCTGCATCATGAAGAGCGGCCCGGTCAGCATCAGGATATTGATGACCAGGCTGAACAGCACGACCGCGCCCAGCGCGCCGCGCAGGCGGGCGAAGGCCGCTCCGAGCCGCGACTGCGCGCGCATGTCCGCCTGCATGCCCGTCATGCCGCCCCTGCCATACGGCCGGAACGGCGCAGGTCTTCGCATGCCTGCGCGGCAGCGTGACGGCCCAGACAGGCGGGCGCGATGGGCATTGGCGGCTCTCCCAGGATCGAGACAGGACATGCGGGGCATGCCGGCGCGAGCGCTGCGGCATGCCTTACCGTCGATTAGCCAATGCGATTGACAGATACGTGACGGACCGGCGCCCTGTCCTCAGAGCGCCGCGGCGGCCCGGGCCGCCTGGTCGTAATGGCCGGAGAGCGCACGCAAGGTGGCGGCGACGGCGGAGATCGCCTTGGGATCGAGGCCGAGCTCGCGGACCGCCTGGACGAGCAGCGCCTCGCGCACCTTGCGGTAGGCGCGGCAGACCTCCATGCCCTTCTCGGTGATGGCGATCACCTTCTCCTTGCCCGCCCGCGTGCTCTCCACGAGGCCGCGTTTCTCCAGCTTCTTGATCGCATAGACGACCAGATGGGTGTCCTCGATGCCGAGCACGATGCAGATATCGGCGAGCCGCTTCGGCCGCTCGCGCAGATTGACGGAATGGAGCACGAGCACGTCCATGGCGCTCAGCCCGGTCTCGCCGGCCGCCGCCATGCAGCGCACCATCCAGCGGTCGAAGGCGTGGCCGGCCAGAATGAGGCCGAACTCGTATTCGGCGAGCTCCGGCAGGCTCTCGTCGTCCGACTGGTGGCTGAGAGAAACGATCGGACCGGAGGGGGTGTCCCGTGTCATCTGTCCTTAACCCATTCTCCGCGCGTGCAGCCATTCCCGCACGCCATACGGAGGTCGTCTATCACGAATGGAGGATATCCGACAGACACGCAGCCGGGGAGCCTCCTCGCCCGATCTGTGAACAGGCAAGGCCGGCCGACCGCCGCGACTGCGCCCTACTGGCGGGATTTCGGCGTCTCCGACCCGTTCTTTTCCTTGTTGTGATTGTTGTTGTTCCGGATCGGATCCACCGCGGGCGGATCGCTCGCGGGAAGGTTTCCTCAAGGCTTTCGTCGAGAAGCTCGTCCAGATGCTTCTTCTTCTCTTCCCTGGAGGGCTTGGGCGTCCCGCCGGGCGATGTGGATTCCTTCGGTCGGCTCGTCATCGTACTGCTCCCGCGTTGCGGATTGCGGCGGCAAGGCGTCCCGGTCCCCACCGGTGTCCCTAGTAAGGTAGGTGGTGCGAATACCATATGAAAGGTCAGGCGGCCCGCGAGACGTGAAGCGTAGGCCCATGCCGCCGCCACCGGCTTTGACAAGCATCAAGTCGGTGCGCAGCCCCTCGGCCTAGGCTCCATGAGGTGCGGCGCTCCTGTTGCCGGAGGGTCGCCGGGCGTTCAGTCCAGGGAGACACGACATGGTGAAATCGCAATCCTGGCCGAAGGGCACCCCGCCGCTGGAGATCGCGACGGAAAAGGTCTGCTACATCGTCATCAAGGCGCGCGAATTCGACGCCAAGGACATCGCGACCATCCCCGATCCCGGCTCCAACGCGGCCGACGACATGATGTATTCGGTCCTTGAGGACCGCAGCGACGACCCCGTCCTGGAAGAGCTCACAAGCGTGATCCAGAATCTCGACGAGGACGAGCAGATCGATCTGGTGGCGCTCGCCTGGCTCGGGCGCGGCGACGGCACGCTGGCCGACTGGGCGGAGCTGCGCCGGTCCGCCGCCGAGGCCCACAACGAACGCACCGCCGACTATGTCCTGGGACTGGCGCTCCTGTCGGACTATCTGGAAGAGGGATTGAACCAGTTCGGCCGCTCCTGCGAAGGTGTCGAGCTGGGCCGCATGTGACCGGTCCCGCCAGCGCGGCGCCGGGCCGAACCACGGATCTCCACGAATGGCCGTTCACAATGTCGATATCGCGGACATGTTCGACCGGATGGCCGGCCTGCTCGATATCGAGGGCGCCAATCCGTTCCGGGTCCGCGCCTATCGCCAGGCCGCGGGCACGATCCGCGACCTGCCGGAAAGCCTCGCCGCCATGGTGGCCGACGGGGACGATCTCTCCGAACTGCCGGCAATCGGCGACGACCTCGCCGAGAAGATCTGCGAGATCGTGGAGACCGGCCGGTTCCGCGAGCTGGAGGCGACGGAGAAGCGCATCCCGGCCACCCTCGCCGACCTGACCCGGATTCCGGGGATCGGCCCGAAGCGGGCCCGCAAGCTGCACGACGCGCTCGGCATCGCCTCCCTCGACGACCTCGCCAGCGCCGCCAAGGCCGGCAAGGTTCGCGAGCTCGAGGGCTTCGGCGAGGCGGTGGAGGCGCAATTCCTGGAGGCCATCGAGGCACACCGGTCCAAGAAGCAGCGCTTCCGGATCTCCATCGCAGAGGACTATGCGAAGGGTCTCGAGGCCTATCTGAAGACGGCACGCGGCGTCGCCCGCGTGATCGTGGCGGGCAGCTATCGCCGGCGGCGCGAGACGGTGGGCGATCTCGACATCCTCGCCACCGCCGCCGACGGCGCGGCGGTGATCGACCATTTTACCCGCTATGACGAAATCGAGGACGTGGTGTCGAAGGGCTCGACACGCTCGACCGTCCGCCTGAAATCGGGCCTGCAGGTCGATCTGCGCGTCGTGGCGGAGGAAAGCTACGGCGCAGCGCTTCAGTACTTCACCGGATCGAAGGCCCATACGGTCGCCCTGCGCAAGATCGCTCGGGCAAAGGGCCTCAAGATCAACGAATACGGCATCTATCGCGGCAGGAAACACCTCGGCGGCCGCAAGGAGGAAGACCTCTACGGCGCTCTCGGCCTCGCCCCCGTCCCGCCGGAGCTCAGGGAGAACCGCGGCGAGATCGAGGCCGCGCGCGGCGGGCACCTGCCGGAGCTCGTGACGCTCGACGACATCCGGGGCGACCTCCATGCCCACACCACGGCGTCCGACGGCACGAGCAGCCTGAAGGAGATGGCCGAGGCGGCGAAGGCGATGGGCTACGACTATCTCGCCATCACCGACCATTCCCAGCACGCGACCGTCGCCAACGGGCTGGACGAGAAACGCCTCGCAGCCCAGCTCGACGAGATCGACCGCCTCAATGACGGGATGGAGGGCATCCGCATCCTCAAATCCTGCGAGGTCGACATCCTGACCGACGGCACGCTCGACCTGCCCGACAGCATCCTGAAGCGGCTCGACCTGACCGTCTGCTCCGTCCACTACCATTTCGACCTCGCGTCCAAGGCGCAGACCGAGCGCATCCTGCGCGCCATGGACAACCGCCATTTCAACATTCTGGGGCATCCCACCGGCCGGCTGGTCGGGGAACGCGAGCCCTATCCGCTCGACCTCGACCGGATCATCGAGGCCGCGAAGGAACGCGGCTGCTTCCTGGAGGTGAACGCCCACCCGATCCGACTCGACCTCGACGACGTGCACTGCCGCGCCGCCAAGGAACTCGGGGTGAAGGTCTCGATCGCCACCGACGCCCATTCCACCACGGGCCTGTCGGTCATGCGCTTCGGCGTCGACCAGGCCCGGCGCGGCTGGCTGGAAAAGGCCGACGTCCTCAACACCCATCCGTGGACGAAACTCGAGAAGATGCTCGCCCGGTAGCCTTGCGCGTCATCGCCCGCCTTGGCGCTCATCGCTTTCCGCCGGGCTCTCAGCCTGCGCGCGAGCCCGGCGGAGGACACGCCAGGCAGTCCTGCACCCTGCCGCTCATGCCCGCGAAGGCGGGCATCCAGACGCCGCCCGGCAAGGCATCTCAGCCCAGATCCGGCCGGTATTCGCGAATATCGCCATATTCGACGAATTCCAGCACATTGCCCTCCGGATCGCGCACGAATGTGAGGAAGGTCTCCGGGCGCACCTCCACCGGGTCCTCGCCGGTGAGGAAGGCCACACCCGCCTCTTTCAACCGGGCATTCATCGCCTTCAGGTCGTCCACGATGAAGGTGATATAGGCGATGCCGCCGCGCGCCAGGATCCAGCGCTCCGCCGCCTGCCCGTCGCGCGGGCCGCCGGCGGGCTGGATGAGCTTCAGCCGCTCGCCCCGGGGCGTCTGGATGCGCGCGACGCGATAGCCGCCCTCCGCCATGGAGGCGTCGGCCGCCTTCTTCGGGGGCACGTGGATGTCGTTGACCGCCTGGCAGCCCAGAACGTCCACATAGAAGGCCATCAGCCGGTCGAGGTCCCGGCAGCAGATGCCGATCTCGATGGGCGCTGTCATCTTCATCCCGTGTCTCCTCGCTCAGGCCGCGACCGGCCGGCCCTTGTCCGCCATCAGCTCGCGCAATGCCGCCTCGACCTCCTCGGGCCCCGCCATGGTCGCGCTCTCGAGAACCTTCGACACGCTCGGCGCGGCCTCGCCGCCGGTCACGCGCTTGACCGGCTGGTCCAGCCAGTCGAACAGCCGGCGCTGCACCTCGTCGCCCAGCAGCGTGCCGTAGGAAGTGCCGAGCGCGCCCTGCTCCACGATCAGCACATTGTTGGTCTTGCGTACGCTCTCCCCGATGGTCTCCCAGTCGAGGCTCGCGCGGTCGAGCGAGCGCAGATCGACGATCTCCGCGTCGATGCCGAGCGCCTCCACCACGTCGCGCACCACGCGGGTCATGGCGAGATAGGTCAGGACCGTGACCTCGCTGCCCTCCCGCAGGACCGCCGCGCGGCCGATGGGAATGTGGTAGTCGAGATCGTCGACAGGTGCCGGGCCCGTGCTGTTGTAGAGGTCCACATGCTCCAGCACGAGCACCGGGTCCTCGCAGGCAATGGCGCTGTTCATCAGGCCCACATAGTCGAAGGGTGTGGAGGGCGCGACGATGCGCCAGCCGACGCTGGTGGAGAAGATCCCCGCCGGGTCCATGGAATGCTGCGAACCGTAGCCCGTGCCCATGGCGACCTTGGTGCGCAGCACCAGCGGCATGGCCGTCTCGCCGCCGAACATGTGGCGCGCCTTGCCCACCTGGTTGAACACCTGATCGGCGGCGACCCACATGAAATCGGGATACATGAACTCCACCACCGGGCGATAGCGGCCGTCCATGGCGATACCGCCGGCCAGTCCGAAGAACCCGTTCTCGCTGATCGGCGTGCCGAGGATCCGGTCCGGGAAGTCGTCCGCCAGTCCGCGCGTCGCCCCGTTCGTGCCGCCCTTCAGCCGGTGGATGTCCTCGCCCATCACCAGAACGCGCTCGTCGGTCTCCATGCGCCGGTGCATGACATCGGCCACGACCTCGATGAACTTGCGCTCCTCGACCCGGCCGGAGAAGGTCGCAAGCTCCGCCATGCGCTTGTCCTTCAGCTCCGACAGGTCGCCGCGCACGCCCTCGTCGCGGAAGGCGGGCGAGGGCCACAGCGCATCCGGGATGCGCCGGCGGTTGCCGTCGGGCTCGGTCAGCTCCTCGGCGGCGCGCGCCATGGCATCGCGCGCCCTTTGGCGCAGCGTGTCGACGGCGGCCTCGTCGATCAGGCCGCGCGCCATCATCTCCGCGGCCACCCGGTCGAGCGGATCGCGGGCGCGCCAGTCCGCCTCCTCGTCCTTCGAGCGGTAGCCGAAGGCGCTGCCGGGAAGCGGACCGCTCTGGTGGAAATAGCGATAGACCTCCGCCTCGATGACGGTCGGCCCCTTGCCGGAGCGCATGTGCTTCAGCGCCTGGTCCATGGCGATCCGGACCGCCAGGGGGTCCATGCCGTCGACCCGCCATGAGGGGATGGCGAAGGCCTGCCCGCGCGAGGACAGGCGCGGCTCCGCCGTCGATTCGTCCACCGTCGTCGCCACCGCATAGCGGTTGTTCTCGATGAAGAAGCAGAGCGGCAGGCGCCAGGCGGCGGCGAGGTTCATGGTCTCCAGCACCGAGCCGATATTGACCGCGCCGTCGCCGAAATAGGTGACCGCCACATGGTCCGTTCCGGCGCGGCGATGGGCGAAGGCCGCACCCGCCGCCATGGGCACGCCGCCGCCGACAATGGCGTTGGTGCCGAGCACGCCCGCCTCATCCCAGCGCAGATGCATGGAGCCCCCGCGCCCCTTGCAGAAGCCCTGCGCGAGCCCCATGATCTCCGCCAGCGTGCGCTTGAGCAGCGCCGTCACGTCGCCCGGCAGATCGCCCGTGGGGTCGAGCCCGTCGCGCGCCAGATAGGCGAGCGCCTTGGCGAGGAACTGATGATGGCCGCGATGCGAGCCATTGACCTGGTCGCCGGGCTTCAGCCCGATGATCGAGCCGACCGCGCCGCCCTCCTGCCCGATGCTCGAATGGGCGGGCCCGTGGACCAGCCCCTCCCCGTCGAGCGCGAGCACCGTCTCCTCGAAGGCACGGATCAGATGCAGATCGGTCAGCATGGTGCCCAGAAGCCGCGGATCCGCCTTCGCCCAGTCGGCACTGGTGCTGGCGATCTCCACCCAGGGGGCGTCAACGGTGAGGCGTTTCGTCTGCGGCATGGCTCGTCGCTCTCCTTACGCAGTCCTCAAACATACCCGTAGGCCGTCCAGCCGCCGTCGACGCCCACCACCTGGCCCGTGATGTAACGGGCCTTGTCGGAGGCGAGGAAGACGGCGAGGTCGGCGACCTCCTCCACGGTGCCGAGCCGGCCGAGCGGCGTGCGGCGGTTGAGCGCCGTCTCGTCCAGCCGGTCGGCCTCGACAAGCTCCTCCACCAGCGCCGTCCTCACATAGCCCGGCGCCACCGCGTTCACCCGGATGCCCTTGTCCGCCCACTCGATGGCGAGCGCCTTGGTCATCATCGCCACGCCGCTCTTCGTCGCGCAGTAGGCGAGGCGCTCCGGCGCGGCGACCACGCCATACATGGAGGCGAGATTGACGATGACGCCCGAGCCGTTCGCGATCATGCGCCGGGCGGCGGCCTGGCTGCAGTGGAAGACGCCGGTGAGGTTGACGTCGAGCGCCTTCTGCCAGGCCTTCGCCGTCAGCTCGAGCGTCGGCACGTTCATCGCGATGCCGGCATTGTTGATCGCCACGTCGACGCCGCCGAACGCCTCGTCCATCGCCTCGAAGGTGCGCCCCACATCGGCCTCGTCGGCGACCGAGCCGCAATGGCCGAGCGCGTCCGACGGCAGGGCCTCCAGCGCCCGGTCGAGCCCCTCCCGGTCGAGATCGAGCAGCGCGACGCGGCAACCCTGGCCGGCGAAGGCCTTCGCCATGGCGAGCCCCAGCCCGGACGCGCCGCCCGTGACGAGCACGCGCTGGCCCTCCAGGTCGGGATAGCGCACGTCGGCGGTGGCCTTCGCGTGATCGTCACTCATGACACCTCCAGCCAGTCGCGGCGGATCTCGGGACGCTCGCGCAACTCGTCGGGCGTTCCCTCGAACACGATCTCGCCATGGCCCATGACGAAGACCTTGTGGGCGACCTTGAGCGCGATGGTGAGCTTCTGCTCGACAAGGACCACCGCGACGCCGCGGCGCTGGATGTCGAGGATCACCTCCATCACCACCTCCACGATCTTCGGCGCGAGCCCCTCCGTCGGCTCGTCGATCAGGAGGACGCGCGGATTGCCGAGGAGCGACCGGCACATGGTGAGCATCTGCTGCTCGCCGCCGGAGAGGTTGCCCGCCTTGGTCGCGCGCCGCTCCCTGAGCCGCGGGAAATAGCCGTACATGTCCTCCACGGTCCACGGGGTCTCGCCCGCGCGCCCCGGCTGGACGCCCATCTGGAGGTTCTCGTCCACGGTGAGGTTGGGGAAGGCCAGCCGCTCCTCCGGCACATAGCCGAGCCCCGCGCGCGCCACGGTATAGGGGCGAAGGCCGGTCAGGTCCCGGCCCTCCAGCACGACCTTGCCCGCGCTCGGCGGAACGATCCCCATCATCGCCCTGAGCGTGGTCGACCGGCCGGAGCCGTTGCGCCCCAGGAGGCTCACGATGGCGCCGTCCTCCACGCCGAGATCGACGCCGTGGAGAATGTGGCTCTTGCCGTAATGGGCGTGCAGCCCCTCGACGCTGAGCAGCATCACGCGACCTCCTCGCCCAGATAGGCTTCCTGGACCTGCCTGTTATTGCGGATCTCCTCCGGCGTGCCGGTCGCCAGGATGTTGCCGTAGACCAGCACGGAGACCCGGTCGCACAGGCTGAACACCACGCTCATGTCGTGCTCCACCACCAGGAGCGTCTTGCCCTCGGTGATCTCGCGGACGAGCTCCACCGCCCGGTCCGTCTCCTCGCGCGACATGCCCGCCGTCGGCTCGTCGAGCAGGATGACGTCCGCACCGGTGGCGAGCGTCATGCCGATCTCCAGCGCGCGCTGTTCCGAATAGGTGAGATCGCCCGCCGGCCGGTCGCCCACCTGCGCGAGGCGGACCCGCTCGAGGACCGCGCGCGCCTCGTCGTTCACGCCGCGCATCCGGCTCACCCTGCGGAACAGGCCATAGCGCACGCCATGGCGCGCCATCACCCCGATGCGCAGATTCTCGAACACCGACAGGCGGTGGAAGATGTTGGTGATCTGGAAGGAACGCGACAGGCCGCGCCGGTTGATCTCGTGGGGCGCGAGCCCGGAGATCGTCTTCCCGCGCAGCCGGATATCGCCCGCGCTCAAGGGGAACATGCCGGAGATCAGGTTGAACAGTGTCGACTTGCCGGCGCCGTTCGGCCCGATCACGGCATGGCGCTCGCCCTCGGCGATGTCGAGATTGACCTCGTTCATCACCGTCAGCGCGCCGAAGGCCTTGCCGACGCCTGAGAGCCTGAGGACTGGTTCGGTGTTCATCGTTCCGCCGCTCCTGCAAGTTCGGGGGAGACGCTGCCGGCCCGGTCGGCCTCGGTGCGCTCCAGAACGCCGTCCCAGGCCTGCCGGAGCGCGCGCCGCGCATGCGGCAGAAGCAGCAGCCCTGCCGCGGCCAGCAGAACGGGCACGGCCCAGGTGAGAATGCCGAAGGCCTGCCAGTCGAGGCCGAAGAGCTCGAATGGCGGCCAGGCGCCATCGGCCCGGCGCCGCGCGGCGGCATATTCCGGTGAGAACAGGACCTCGAAGGTCTCCACCAGGAAGATCGTCGCCCCCGACAGGGCCAGCCCCGAAAGGGCCGCCAGCCCGTAGGCCGGAGCGAGTTCCGACCATCTGAGCTGCGACCAGTGGCGCCGGTGCGCGTCGACCAGCCCGCCGATGCCGTGCGGCGCATAGAGCATGACGAGCACGAAGATCAGCCCCTGATAGAGCAGCCAGGACCGCGTCACGTCGGAGACGAAGAAGGCGAAGAGCGTGAAGACGCTCGCCCCGATCACCGGGCCGAAGAACACCGTGGAGCCGCCCACGAAGGTGTGCAGCACCACCTGCGCCGACACATGGGTGGAGAACAGCGTGTAGTTCGCCGTCTCGTTGGAGATCGCCAGGAGCGCGCCGGCGACGCCGGAGAACATGGCGGAGACCGCGAAGATGATGACCTTCGTGGAATGGGCGTTGTAGCCCATGAAGCGCACGCGCTGCTCGTTGTCCCTGAGGGCCAGCGTCAGGCGGCCGAAGGGGGTTCGGGTATAGGCCCACAGGAGGAAGACCGACAGCACCGTCCAGCCGAGCGCCAGATAGTAGACCTCCAGAGGCGAGCCGTAGATTAGCCCGCCCCAGGGCATGCGCATGGAGGACAGCCCCGCCTCGCCGCCGAACAGCCCGTCCCAATGGGGCGCCAGCGAATGGAAGAGCTCCGCTATGGCGAGCGTGACGAGCGCGAAGTAGACGCCGGAGCGCATGGTCGCGAAATAGCCCGCAAAGGCCCCGATGACGAAGCCGCCCGCCGCGCCCGCCAGCGGCAGGAGCGGCGTGGGGAAGGCGAGCCCGCCATCCTCGATGACGACCATGAGATGGAGCGTGGCGAAGGCGCCGACGCCGAAGAAGGCGGCGTGGCCGAAGGACAGAAGTCCCGCCTGGCCGATGAGCAGGTTGAACGCCACGGCGAACAGCGAGGCGATCAGCATGTTGGTCATCGCGTTCTGCCAGCCGATGTCCAGAAGCGGGGGCACCGCAACGAGGACGACGAGGATCGCGGCGATGGTGACGATACGTGCGAGCATGCCGGTCGCCCCCTCAGTTGCGCTCGCCCATCAGGCCGGCCGGGCGCACCAGCAGGACGATGAGCATCAGGAGGAACGGGATGGTGCCGGAGATCGACGACAGGGTGAGCGTGAACACCCCGCCGAGCGCGCGCGCCCACTCGCCCAGCCCGACAAGCGAGAAGAGCCCGGCGAGCGACCAGTCGAGACCGACAGCGAAGGAGGAGAACAGGCCGATCATCAGCGAGGCGATGAGCGAGCCCTCCAGCGAGCCGAGCCCGCCGACCACGACCACCACGAAGACGATCACGCCGAGCTCCAGCGCCATGTTCGGATTGGTCGGGAAGAAGGCGCCCGCGACCGCGCCGCCGAGCCCCGCAAAGGCCGCGCCCGTGCCGAACACGCCCATGAAGACGAGCGGCACATTGTGGCCGAGCGCCTCCGCCATGGAGGGCAGCCGCTCCGCGGCGCGCACCACAAGCCCCGCCCGCGTGCGCGACAGGAGAAGATAGAGCGCGACGAACATGGCGACCGCCACGAGCCCGATGAAGATCCGGTAGAAGGGATAGTCGGTGCCGAACACGGTGAAGGCGGGGAAGCGCAGATAGTCCGGCATGGCGTAGTTCACCGGGAAGTCCCCGTAGAACAGCTTGACCAGTTCCTCGAAGATGAAGGCCAGCCCGAATGTGAGCAGGAGCTCGTGGGCGTGGCCATGCTCGTGGACACGGCGCAGCAGATAGCGCTCCACCAGCACGCCGAGAAGCCCCACAAGGATGGGCGCGACCAGCAGACCGACCCAGAAATCGACCAGAGCCGTGATGGTGTAGGCGATATAGGCGCCCACCATGTAGAAGCTCGCATGGGCGAAGTTCAGGACGCCCATCATGCCGAAGATCAAGGTCAGGCCGGAGGACACCATGAACAGCAGCAATCCGTAGATCACGCCGTTCAGGGTCGAGACGATCAGGAATTCCATGCCGGGTGAACCTTCGCGGATTGAGCCATCACCGAGCGGCCCGCCCGGGCGGATGCGGGACGTCTCTCCCGTCATCCGCCCGGGGCCGGACCCCATGTGCCGCAGCCGTCAGGACGGACGGTCCATCTCGCAGCTTTCCTGGGCCTCGTAGATCGCGTCCTCGCCCGGAACGACCTTCACGACGCCGAAGCCGAGATCGGTGCCGTCCACCGGGTATTTCGGATCCTTCACGACCTTCGACACCACGACCGGCAGGACCGCCTGGTGGTCGTCCTTGCGCACCGTGATCGGGCCGAGAGGCGTCTCGATGGAGGCGTTCTCCATGGCCTTGGCGATCTCGGTCACGCTGACATCGCCGCCGCCGAAGTCCACCGTCTTCAGCGCCTCGCCCAGCGTGCGGATGGCGTTGACGGTCTGCGGCTCGATATAGACCGGGTAATGGCCGGTCGCCGCCTTGTAATTCTCCGCGAAATCGCTGTCGTCGGCGGCGATGTTGTAGGGATGCGCCACGTAATGGCCGAGCGCGGTGTCGCCGGCATTGGCGATGTTGCCCACCTGATCCAGGAAGGTCGTGCCGAAGCGCACATCGAGGCCGGCATCGCCCGCCGCCTTCATCAGGAGGAGCAGGTCGTTCGACCAGTTGCCGGTCATCACCGTGTCAGGGCCGGCGTCCTTGATCTTGGCGACGAAGGGGGAGAAGTCCTGGATCTTGTTCACCTCGTGCAGGACCGTGTCCACGACCTCGTAGTCGCCCCTGTCGGCGGCGGCCTTGATCGCGTCCTCCATGTCGCGGCCCCAGGAATAGTTCTGGTTGATCGAATAGACCTTGGTGCCGAGATCGCCCGCCTCCTTCATGGCGTCCACCATGGCGTTGACGCGCATGGGCGCGGTCGTGGTGAAGCGGAACTGGTAAAAATGGCACTTCTCGCCGGTGAGCGCGAGCGCCTCCGCGCCGAGATTGATGTACATGAGCTCGTTGCCGGGATTGCGGATATTGTGCTTGCGCACATCCTCCGTCACCTGCCCGGCAATCGCCGAGGACGCCCCCTGCAGGACAATATGGACGCCGTCGGCGACCGCCTGCTTGAACTTGTCGGCCGCCCCCGTGGTACCGCCGGCATTGTCGTATTCGATCACCTCGATGGGTTCGCCGTTGAAGCCGCCATCGGCGTTGATCTGATCGACGACATACTCCGCCGCGGTCGCGAACAGCCGCCCGGTCGAGGTCTGCGAGCCTGAAAGCGACTCGATGATTCCGATCTTGAGCGGCTCCGCCTGCGCCGCGCCGGCACCGAGGCCGGCCGCCGCCGCAAGCCCGAGGGCAAGGCCGAGTTTTCTGACTGTCATTGGTTTCCTCCCATGCGTTTCTTGCTTCGTGTCATCCATGTCCGGGGACCGCCGCGCGATCCCGAACCCCGTCGCCCCCGGTCTCCGGAGGCCTGTCCCGTCACCCCGTCACGCCGCCTCCGCCCTGTCTGCGCCGAGGAATTCGGCCAGAAGCCGGATCTGCTCGTCGAGCATGTGGCGGCCGGCATGGACCCGGCAGCCCCTGGCCTCCGCCGCCTCGATCAGCGCCGTGCGTTCGGGCTGCATGATGATTTCCGCAACCGTCGTCCCGCGCTCCAGCGCCCCCGCATCGAGCGGCAGCGGGTCGTCGGCCTTCAGGCCAAGGGAGGTCGCGTTGACGACGAGATCGTGGCCCGCAGGGTCCGGCGGGCCGTCCGTCGCCAGGCAGGACGGCACCGCCGCGGCGACGCGGGCCGCGAGATCGCGGGCCTTGTCGCGCGTGCGGTTGGCGATGGTGAGCGCGGCGACGCCGTGGCCGGCGAGCGCGAAGGCGATGGCCGAGGCCGCGCCGCCCGCGCCGAGCAGCAGCACGCGCTGGCCCTTCGGATCGATGCCTTGCGCGAGAAGCCCGCCCAGGAAGCCCTTGCCGTCGAACATGTCGCAGACGAGGCGCCCGTCAGCGGTGCGCCGGATCGCGTTGGCCGCCCCGATGAGCCGCGCCTGCTCGCCGGCCTCGTCGCACAGCGGCACGACCGCGGCCTTGTGCGGCACGGTGACGATCAGCCCGCCGACATTGGGAAGGCGGCGCACGGCCTCCAGAACGGTTTCCACATCCCCGCGCGCCACATTGAGCGGCACCATGACGGCATCGACACGATGCGCGGCGAAATAGTCGTTCATGACTTGAGGCGTGCGGACGTGATGAACCGGATCGGCGATGATACCGAAAACCCGAGTCCTGCCCGTGATCATGGCCCTCTCTGACGTCCCCTTGCGTTTCCCGTGAGCCGCGGATCGTTTTGCCGCCGCGATCTCGTCCTTGCCGAAGCATCTTGCCACTTGACAGGTTATCTGACAAGTTTTTGCGAACACGGAATTGAGAAGGCCGCGAAACGGCCGGCAGATGTGGAGGAAACATGTTCGACTTCCAGGACCGGGTGCTCGTTCTCACCGGAGCCAATGGCGGCATCACCCGCGCCGTCGCGGAGACCTTCTTCGGGCTCGGGGCCAATCTCGTCCTGAGCGATATCGCGCTCGACGGGCTCGAGGACTTCGCCCGCACACTGGACCCGGAGGGCACCCGGATCGTCACGCTCAGCCAGGACGCGCGCAGCGCCGACGATGCCGACGCGCTGGCCGAAGCCTGCAAGGAGCGCTTCGGCGGCGCGGATTTCCTCGTGACCGGTGCAGGCCTCTACCGCGACCAGCTCGTGGACACCATGACCGACGCGCAATGGGCGGAGACCATCGGCATCAATCTCGACGGCGTCTTCTACACCTGCCGGGCCTTTGCGCATGTCCTGCGCGACGGCGGCTCCATCGTCAACATCGCCTCCATGGCCGGCCATCGCGGCAGCTACCAGCACGCCCATTATTCCGCGGCGAAGGGCGCGGTCTTGAGCTTCTCGCGCAGCCTCGCCCTTGAGCTCGCACCCCGAATCCGGGTCAATTCCGTCTCGCCCGGCCTGATCGAGACCCCGCTCATCCAGCCCCTGCTGGCAGCGCGCGGCGACGAGCTGATCGCGGCGACGCCCCTGAAACGGCTCGGCACGCCGGAGGAGGTCGCCCGCGCCATCGCCTTCCTGTGCAGCGACTGGGCGAGCTTCGTCAATGGCGAGACGCTGCACGTCAATGGCGGTCTGTATATCGTGAGCTAGAGCAACCTGCGTCGAGCCGGACGCAGATAAGTTGCTCTAACACTTTGAGAACGGTTAACTTTTCTACACTCAGGTCGAGTCCGCCCGAGTGTAGGTTGATCCAGCGGCTGGACCAGACAGACGCATCGGTCTTTCAGAGATGGCGACGAGGAAACCAGTGGAGATCGGACAGGACAGCGGCGCCCGCCTCGAGCGCGCGCCGAGCCTGCCGGACGAGATCGCCCGCATGCTGCGCGACGAGGTGAACAAGGGCACGCTGAAGCCCGGCGACCGGCTGCCGACGGAGCAGCAGCTCTGCCGCATGTTCGGCGTCTCGCGGCCCGTGGTCCGCGAGGCGATCTCCCAGCTCAAATATGACGGCGTTCTCGAATCCTTCCAGGGGCGCGGCGTTTTCGTGAGGGAGGATACGGGCGGCTCGTCCTTCCGCATCGACGAGCCGGACCTCAACAACCAGAAGGAGCTCGCCCATATCCTGGAGCTCCTCATCTCCATCGAGGTCGCCGCGACCGCACTGGCCGCCGAGCGCCGCTCGGAAAAGGACCTTCAGACCATCAAGGCCGCGCTCGACGCCATGGCGAAGGCCATCGACGACGGCGAGAGCGGGGTCGACGAGGATGTCGCCTTCCATCGCAGCATCGTCGAGGCGACGGAGAACCCCTTCTTCATCGCGCTGGTGACTTTTCTGGAAAGCCGCGTGCGCAACCTCATCCGCGCCGCGCGCGCAAGTACCGCCCGCTTCGAGGGGCTCGCCTACAAGGTCCAGCAGGAGCACGAGGCGATCTACGACGCCATCGTCGCGGCCGATCCCGTCGCGGCGAAGGACGCCGCCGAGCGGCATCTGCGCAACGCTGCCGCCCGGCTCGAGCTCTACAGGGAAGAGAAGGGCAGCCTCCGGCCCGCCGGCTGAGCCTGGAGCGCCCCTCTCGTCGGGACGCTCACCAGCCGTCGAAACCGTCCAGAACGGCCGGGTCGACGCGGCCCGCCGCGACATCCTCCAGCGCATGGGCGATGATCGCCGCGCCCTCCTCCGCGTCCTCGCGGGTGAGGACAAGCGGCGGCGTGATCTCCAGCACGTTTGAGTGCATGCCCACGCAATAGACGACGAGGCCGAGTTCGAAGCAGCGCGCCATGGCGAGCGCGGTGGCCTGCGTGGCGGGCTCTCGCGTCGTCCGGTCGGCCACGAGCTCCACACCGATCGCGAGGCCGCGCCCGCGAACGTTGCCGATGAGCGGCTGGCGGTCGGCAAGCGTGCGGAGGGCGCCGGCAAGATGCCCGCCGACCTCGCGGGCATGGGCGGCAAGGCCCTCCCCCTCGATCTCGGCGAGAACGGCCAGCGCGGCACTCGCGCAGACCGGATTGCCGTGCAGCGTCTGCATGGAATAGGCCGGCGCGGCATCGAAAATCTCAGCCGGACCGACCGCCGCGGAGACCGGCAGCCCGCCGCCGAGCCCCTTGCCGAGGGTCACGATGTCGGGCGCGATTCCCTCCTGCTCGAAGCAGTGCAGCGTGCCGCTGCGCGCAAGACCGACCTTCACCTCGTCGCAGACGAGCAGGATGCCGTGACGCCGGCAGAGCGCGGCAAGGTCGCGAAGGAAGCCCTCCGGCGGCACGATGAGCCCGCCATCGGCCTGGATCGGCTCGATGAAGAAGGCCGCCACCTCCTCCGGCGGAACGGTCGTCGCGAAGAGCGCCTCCAGCCGGGCCAGAACCGCCGCGCCGGGCGCCTGGCCGTCCCGTGGCGGCCGGTAGGGATCGGGATAGGGCACGAGGGTCAGCCCCGGATCCTTGTCCACACCCTCCTGGGCCACATGGCCGGAGACCGCCATGGAATGGCCGATCCCGCCGTGATAGGCACCCTCGAAGGCGAGGATGCGCGGCCGGCCCGTCGCGAGCTTCACGGCGCGCACGGTCGCCTCGTTGGCATCGGAGCCGGAATGGCCGATCCACACCCGGCGCTCGCCCGTGCCGGGCGTGAGCTCCAGAAGACACTCGGCGAGACGGGTTGCCGGCGCGGTGGCGCCCGACAGGATGCTGGCGCCCGCGGGATCGCGCGCCGCCTCCGCGACCGCGCCGGCGAGCGCGGGATGGCCGTAGCCGAGCGAGGCCGCGCCCCACGCGGCGGAGAAATCGAGCGGCTCGCGCCCGCTCTCGTCCCTGAGCCGGCAGCCCGCCCCGCCCGTGACCGCGAGCGGGAAGAACCGCAGCTTCTGCAGGCGCGCATTGAACCGGCGGTCGTCCTCGAACAGTGACATCGCGATTGGCCTCCCTCCAAGCCGTTGAACGATCCTCAGTAGACGGCCGCGTAGGCCGCGCAGGCCTCCTCCTCCGACAGGCCGTCGAGATGGGCGAGCTCACCGCGCTTGTGGGCGAGATAGATATCGGCGAAGCCCTCCGGGAACCACGAGCGTACGGTGGCGGACGCCTCCAGCCGGTCGAGCGCGTCGGCCAGTGTGATCGGCAGCCTGCGATAGCCGCGCCGCGCGAGTGCTTCCGGATCGAGGAGGCTGAGATCCTCCTGCGTCGCCTCGGGCGCTGCGAGCCCGTCGCGGATGCCCTGGCAGCCCGCCATGACCAGCGCGGCGAGCGCGAGATGCGGATTGGCCGCGGCGTCGGCGGCGCGGTATTCGACGTTGAACTGGCGGGCGCGGCCCTCCTCGTCCTTCGCGGAGGTCGGGCAGATCCTGAGCGAGGCCTCGCGGTCCTTGTCGCCCAGATTGTTGAAGGCCGCGCTCCAGCGGTGGGGCGTGAGGCGCCCGTAGGAGATCCGGCTCGGCGCGGTCAGGCAGAGGATCGCGTCGAGATGCGCCAGAATGCCGGCGACGAAGGACCCCGCCTTTTCCGACAGGCCGTGGCGGCCCGCCGCGTCGTACATGACGGGTTCGCCCGTGCGGTCGAGAAAGCTGAAATGGACATGCACGCCATTGCCGACCGCGGCGGGATCGATCAGCGGCGTGAAGGTCACCTCCTCGCCGAATACCGCCGCGGTCGCGCGGGCGAGTTCGCGCAGCATCATCGCCTGGTCGGCGGCCTCGACCCCTTCGGCCGGATCGACGGTGACCTCGTACTGCCCGGGCCCGTATTCGCGCAGGAAGCTGTCCGGCACGATGCCCACCTGCCCGAGCGCGCCCATGAAGGCCTCGCCGAAGCCCGCCCGGTGGCGGAAGCCGGACAGCGAAAACGCCGCCCCGGCGGACCGCCCGCTCCTGAACATGAACTCGTGCTCGAAGGTGGAGACGAGCCGCCAGCCCGTCAGCGCCTCCAGATCCGCGAGCGCGCGCTTCAGCATGGAGCGCAGGCAGCATTCCCATGGCGTGCCGTCCAGATGGGCGATATCGCCCAGCACATAGCGCTCCTCCGACCCCTCCGCCTCGCCGAGGCGCACGGTCCTGAAACTCGTGCGCTCGGGCCAGAGCACGAGGTCGCCGAGCGAGCCATAGGGGCTGTCGGCAATGGTGTCGAAACAGGTGATCTGCACATTGGTGGGTGTCCACCCCACCCCCTTCTCCACCCTCTTCTCGAAGGCCGAAACGGGGAAGCCCTTGCCCCGAACCATGCCGGACACATCGCCGACACAGGCCATCATCAGGGGGTCAGTCGTCATGGAAGCGGCTCCTGGTCTTGTGTGGATTGAGGCGGCGAGGACCGCCGGCGCAGCCGGTCCCAGGCCTGCAGGCGGGGGTGAACGTCGTCCCAGTTGTCTTCCGCGATCTTGACCACCATCGCCTCCAGCACGGCGAGCGGCGGCACGATGGTGTCCCATGCGGTGCCCACCTCGATGGGCATGGCGATGGTGCGCGCGGCAAGCCCCGCAATGGGCGACAGCCACTGGTCGGTCACCAGCACGATCTGCGGTTTTGCGGCCTCCGACAGGGATTCGGCGAAGTTCAGGAGGCCCGGCTGGTAGCGCCGGAAGTCGAAGAGCACGACCACGTCCTTGCTGCGCATGCGCTGGATGTATTCCGGCCACAGCTCGGGATTGGACGGCACGTGATAGATGTCGCGGCGCAGGAAGCGCAGGGACATGGAGAAGAAGAGGCCGAGCGAGTCGCTCACCCGCCCGCCGAGGATGAAGATGGCCCGTCGAGGATCGGCCAGCATGTCGCAGATCGCGTCGAAATCGGCCTCCGACACCGTGTCGGTCACCTGGCCCAACCGGTTCTGCACGCGCGCCACATAGTCCTTCAGGAGCCCGTCGCGGGCCTCCACCTCCTGGGTCGCGCGCAGGTCGATGGGCGAGCGCCGGGCGCTCTGCTTGAGCTCGTCGATCAGCCGGCGCTGGAACTCGTGATAGCCCGCACAGCCGAGCTTGGCGGTGAACCTCGTGATCGAGGGCGGGCTGACATGGGCCTTCGCCGCGAGCTCCTGGATCGTCAGGAGCCCGCCGAAGGGATAGTCGGCCAGAACGACCGCGGCGATCTTGCGCTCCGCGCTGGTGAGGTCTGCGGACATCGCCTGGATTTCGGATTTGACCGTCATATGCGCCCTGCCTTTCCTCCTGGCTCCCCTGCCACCGCCTCCCCGGGCTTGCGCCTTTTCTGAAAATAACATCTCAAATCAGATTGATTTTGACGAGAAGAAAAAATCTTTTTGTCATTTTTCACAAGCCATGCATACTTGAACGATAATTTTCTCGTTGGAGCAGCCCGCCTCCAATCGGACGCGGATAGGTTGCTCCAACACCCTAAGAGCGATCACCTTTTCTGCATTCAGGTGAACTCGCCTGATTGCAGGTCGATCTAGAGGCCTGCCCGCATGACCGTCACGCCATTCCGGACAATGGTCCTTGCCTGTTTGGGATTGGTCGCCTTCGTCGCCGCTGTCGCGGGCCTCGGCCTCGCGGCGGGCGGCGGCATGGAACGCACGGTCACCGTCTTCCTCATCAGCCTGATCGCCGTGGCCGGCATGGGCATCTATTCCGGCAATACGGGAATCCTGAGCTTCGGCCACCTTTCCTTCATGGCCATCGGCGCCTATGCGTCGGGCGTCCTGACCATGCCGCTCGCCATGCGGTCCATGACGCTGCCGAACCTGCCGGGCTTCCTGGCGGGGGCGGAACCTGGCTTCGTGGCCGCCCTCGTCATCGCGGTCGCGGTGGCGACTGTCTTCGCCCTCGTCGTCGGGCTCGTCATCTCCAAGCTCAACGGGGCGGCGGCGACCATCGCCACGCTCGCCCTGCTGATCATCACCCACGGCCTGATCATCGGCGGGCGCGATTTCACGCGCGGCAGCCAGTCCTTCTTCGGCGTGCCGCGCGAGACGACCATCGTCGTCGCCGCCATCGGTTGCGCCATCGCCCTCGTCGCCGCGCGGCTCTATCGCGATTCCGTTCCCGGCCTGAAGACGCGGGCGGCCCGCGAGGACGCCATCGCGGCGGAGGCCATGGGCGTGCGCATACGCTGGCAGAGGCTGCTCGCCTGGACGCTCAGCGGCGCCGTCGTCGGGCTGTCCGGCGCGCTGATCGCGCATTATCTCGGCGCCTTCTCGCCGAAGAAGTTCTATTTCGTGGACACCTTCCTGCTGCTCGCCATGCTGATTGTCGGCGGCATGACGACGGTCACGGGCGCGGTCGTCGGCGCGGTCGCCATCACCCTCGTCATCGAGGTTCTGAGGCGCCTCGAAGGGGGCTTCGACCTTGCCGGCTTCGCCTTTCCGGAGCTGTTCGGCGCCACCCAGATCGGCATCGGGCTGGCCATCCTCTTCGTCATGTTCCGCCGGGCCGACGGCCTCGCGGGCCTGAAGGAATGGGACGAATGGCTCTTCGGCCAGGGCGGCGGGACGGCCGCATCGGTGGGCGGCACAGACGCCGTACCCCCTGCCGCGCAAGCCCGTGTGCTCGAGGGCCGCGACCTCACCAAGCGCTTTGCGGGGCTGATCGCGGTGAACGACGTCTCCATCGCCGTGGCGCCCGGGGCCATTGTCGGCCTCATCGGGCCGAACGGTTCGGGCAAGTCCACCCTTCTCAACATGCTCTCCGGCGTGCTGCCGGCGACCGGCGGCGACATCCGCCTCGGCGGCGCACGCATCGCCGGAATGCCCGCGCATCGCTTTCCGGGGCTCGGCATCGCTCGGACCTTCCAGAACATCCGCCTGTTCGACACGCTGACCGTGCGCCAGAACGTCATGGTGTCCGCACTCATCCGGTGGCCGCGGGCCTCCATCGCCGAGGCCACCGGCAACGCGGACCGGGCGCTGACCGATATGGGGATCGCGCAAATCGCCGCGCGCCGCGCCGACACGCTCTCCTATGGCGACAAGCGCCGCGTGGAGATCGCCCGCGCGCTGGCCCTCAACCCGGCCTTCCTGTTCCTCGACGAACCGGCCGCCGGCATGAACCGGGAGGAGACCGACGCGCTGATGGGGACGCTGAACGCGCTTCGCGAGAGGCGGGGGCTCGGCATCGTGATCGTCGACCACGACCTGCCGCTCATCATCCGGCTGTGCGACCGCGTGCTGGTCCTCAACGAGGGCCGCCTGATCGCGGAGGGCGAGCCGGAGGAGGTGCAGCGCCACCCCGCCGTCGTCGAGGCCTATCTCGGCCGCAAGCACAGCCAGGATCTTGCGGAGGCCTCGTGACCGCTACCGATTTCTTGGAGGGAAACTGGAGGGAGTTATGACCAGACCATTGAGAACAGCCCTGTTGGCCGCGGCGCTCGGGCTCGCCGCACCGTCCGCCTTCGCCGCCGACGACGTGCTGACCGTCGGCGTCGCCACCGCCCAGACGGGCAGCCTCGCCGTCTTCGACGGCCCCGTCATCGACGGCTTCCGCCTCGGCGTGGAGGAGATCAACGCCGAGGGCGGCATCGACGGCAAGATCAGGATCGAGACCATCGAGAAGGATGTCCGCTCCGATGCCGCGCAGACCTCGATCGCCGTCAGCGAACTGATCGACGAGGGCGTGGACGTGCTCATCCTGCCCTGCGACGCCGACCCGGCCTTCGCGGCCTCCGCGCTCGCCAGCGAGGCGAAGATCCCGGCATTCTCGACCTGCGCATCCTCACCGACCCTGCCGCTCATGGGCGGCGACTTCATGTTCGCCAACTTCCCCGGAGACAATGTGCAGGCGACTGTCTCCGCCGGCTGGGCGCGCGAGGAAGGGGCGAAGACGGCGTATGTCCTGTATTCGCCGGACACCCAGTACACCACCCTGCCGCTCTATTTCGCAGACGCCTTCAAGAAGATGGGCGGCGAGGTGGTGGGCGAGTCCACCTACAAGATCGGCCAGCAGGACTTCTCCGCTGAAGTCACCAAGATCAGGAGCATCGAGCCCGAGCCGGACGTCATCATGACGTCGGCCTACGAGCCCGACTTCCCGGCCTTCATCCGCCAGCTCCGCGCCGCCGGCGTGAAGAGCCAGGTGATCGGCTCCGACGGCATCGATTCGCCGACCACCTTCAGCCTCGGCGAGGCGTCCGACGGCGTCGTCTTCACCACCGCCGGCCATCCGCTGGACGGCAGCCCGCTGGCCGCCTTCAACGAGAAGTTCGCGGAGAAGTACGGCCGCGAGTCCGACACCGTCTTCAACGGCATCGGCTACGATCTGGTGAAGATCCTGGAGGCCGCGGTCGAGGCCACCGGAGGCGACACGGATTCGCAGGCGCTGCGCGACGCCATCGCCGGTCTTGAGGGGGTCCAGGGCGCGACCTCGGTCATAACCTACAAGGGCACGACAGGCATGCCGGTGCGCGAGGTGACGCTGATCCGCGTCAAGGACGGCAAGCGCGAGCTCGTCGGCCAGCCCTCGCCGGATCCCGACATGATCCCCGAGCCGCGCATGCAGTGAAGCAAGGGATGACGGGACCGATGGCGAACCCCATTCTCCAGGTTCAGGGACTGACGGTCGCCTATGGTCCCGTCACCGCCGTGCGCGGCGTGGATATCGCCGTCCATGCCGGCGAGGTGGTGGCGCTTCTGGGCGCGAACGGCGCCGGGAAGACCTCCACGCTCAACGGCATTGTCGGGCTCGCCCCGGTGACGGGCGGCACGATCCGCTTCAGGGACGAGGACGTCACCGGCCTGCCCACCGAACGGCTGATCCGGCGCAGGCTGACGCTGTGCCCGGAAGGCCGGCGGGTCTTCACCGCGCTCACGGTGGAGGAGAATCTGCGCCTCGGCGGCTACACCAAGGGCCGCGGGCGCGCCTTCGACGAGGCGGTCGCGGACATGTACGACCTGTTCCCGATCCTCGCGGAGCGCCGCCGCCAGCTCGCGGGCACGCTCTCCGGCGGTCAGCAGCAGATGCTCGCCATCGCCCGCGCGCTCATGTCGGGGCCGGAGCTTCTGTGCCTCGACGAGCCCTCGCTCGGCCTCGCGCCGCAGATCGTCGAACAGGTCTTCGAGCTCATCACCACCCTTCGCGGGCGCGGCGTGACCATCCTTCTGGTGGAGCAGAACGTCGCCCTGTCGCTCGATGTGGTCGACCGGGCCTATCTGCTCGCCAGCGGCGAGGTCGCCGGCAAGGGCACGGCGGAAGAGCTGAAGGCCTCCCAGCTCGTCGAAGCCGCCTATCTCGGCCTTCACTGAGGACCACGGTGCATGGAATTCTTTCTGCAGCAGCTCTTCAACGCCGTTTCGCTGGGCGGCACCTATGCGCTTCTGGCGCTCGGGCTCGCCATCGTGTTCTCGATCATGGGGCTCATCAACTTCGCCCATGGCGAGCTGATGACGATCACCGGCTACACGCTCTATTTCTGCGGCCTCGCGGGCCTGCCCTTCCTGATGGCCGCGCCCGTCGGCATCGCGGTCGCCATCGGCGCGGCGCTCATCATGGAGCGGGCCGCCTTCCGTCCGGTGCGC
This sequence comes from Kaustia mangrovi, assembly GCF_015482775.1. GTDB lineage: Bacteria > Pseudomonadota > Alphaproteobacteria > Rhizobiales > Im1 > Kaustia > Kaustia mangrovi. The sequence goes on from NZ_CP058214.1 coordinate 1,483,414, forward strand.
AATGCCAGCCCCGCGACGCTGCTCGTGACGAGTTTCGCCGTCGCCATCATCCTGCAAACGCTCTTCCAGAACCTCATCTCCACGCGCCCGCGCCCCGTCGTCCTGCCGGACGTCCTGTCCGGCACGGTGGAGATCGGCGGCTTCCTGATCGGCAACAACCAGCTCCTGTCGATCATCGTCGCGGTCGGCATGATGGTCTTTCTCAACTGGTTCCTGAAGAACACGCCCGTGGGTATCGCCATGCGCGGCGCGGCGGAGGATTTCTCCGTCGCCCGGCTCATGGGCGTGCGCGCCGACGCGGTGATCGCCGGGGCCTTCGCGCTGTCGGGCCTGCTTGCCGGCGTCGCCGGCATCCTGTGGGTCTCCCAGCGCGCCTCCGTCGATCCCTTCATGGGCTTCACGCCCGTGGTCAAGGCCTTCATCGCCTCGATCCTGGGCGGACTCGGCAGCCTCACCGGCGCAGTGGCGGGCGGTCTCCTGCTCGGCTTCGTGGAGATCTTCCTCACCGCCTACCTTCCCGAAAGCCTGATCGAGTTCAAGGAGCCGATCGGCCTGGCGTTTCTCGTCTGCGTCCTGCTGGTGCGTCCGAACGGACTACTGCCCGCGCGCAATCTCCACGCGGAAAAGGTTTGATGTATCCGACACCCCTGGCTCCCTCCTTCCGTCTCCTCGGGCCGGATGACCCCCCGCCCGTCTCCATCGTCAACGGGAGCGGGACGTCGCCCTTTGTCCTGACCTGCGAGCATGCGGCCCGCGCCGTGCCCGCCGCCCTCGGCGATCTCGGCGTTCCGGCCGAGGCGATGGCCATGCATGTCGGCTGGGATATCGGCGCGCTGGGGGTCGCTGAAGCCCTGAGCGGGCTGCTCGACGCGCCTCTCGTCATCCAGCGCTACAGCCGGCTCGTCATCGACAGCAACCGCCCCTGGGGGTCCGGCCAGCTCATCCCCGCCGTCTCCGACACGGTCCGCGTACCCGGAAACGAGCGGCTGACACCGGAGGCCAAGGCCGCGCGCTGGCACGAGATCCACCAGCCCTTCCACAGGGCCATCGACACCATGCTGGACGAGCGCCCCGGCTCCCGGCTCGTCTCCGTCCACAGCTTCACGCCGCGCCTGATGGGCCGCCCGGAGGATCCGCGGCCCTGGAGGCTGGGGCTGCTCCATGGCCGGAACGGCGTGTTCGCCAGGGAGATCGTCGCGGCGCTGGGGCGCGAGGCGGAGAACCTGAATACCGGCTTCAACGTGCCCTATACGGTGGAGGACGACAACGACTACACCATCCCCGTACACTGCGACGCGCGCGGCGTGCCCGGCGTCCTTCTGGAGATCCGCAACGACGAGATCTCCGGCGAGGCGGGCCAGACGGCCTGGGCGCGCCTCCTGTCGACGGCCCTGTCACGGATTTCCGAAACCGCCCCGAAGAGGTGAGCCCCATGCCCTTCCTGTCCACCACGTCCCGCGAAATCCCGCTCGTTCTCGACCGCTCCGCGCTGCTCTTCGTCGATGTGCAGAATTATTGCTGCCGGCCGGACGGGGGCGAGTATGCCGACATGTCCCGCGACGAGGTCGAGCGCACCCATGGCGGGTTCTTCCGGCAGCTATCCGAGGTCGCCCTGCCCAACATGCAGCGCCTCCAGACCGCCTGCCGCGAGGCGGGCGTGGAGGTCATGTACACGACCATAGAAAGCCTGACGCTCGACGGGCGCGACCGCAGCCTCGACTACAAGATCACCGGCTTCAACGTGCCCAAGGGCTCATGGGACGGCCAGGTGCTCGACGCCATCGCGCCGGCCGGCGACGAGATCGTGCTGGCCAAGTCCTCCTCCTCCGTCTTCGTCTCTACCCATATCGACTACATCCTGCGCAATCTCGGCGTCGCCCAGATCGTCATCTGCGGCGTGCTGACAGACCAGTGCGTGGAATCGGCGGTGCGCGACGCCTGCGACCTCGGCTATCTGGTGACCCTGGTGCCCGATGCCTGCGCGACGCTCACCGAGGAGCGCCACAGCCATTCTCTCAAGACCATCAAGGGCTATTGCCGCCAGATCGGCACCGACGCCCTGATCGCGGAGATCGCGGCGGCCCGCTGAACTCCGGCGCGCGGCGCCCGCGGTCCGGACATCCGGTTTGCCGTCCGCCCGGATCCGTGTGATCATGCGGGCCTGTCCTTCATGGCCGGTCGCGGCCATTCCCGCTTAGCCCTACCGCAGCGCCATCCCGCCCGGTCCCCTCCGGTGAGAAGAAGCCCATGACGTTCTCCATCATCGCCCGCTGTCCCGAGACCGGAGCCTTCGGCGGCGCCGTCGGCACCTCCGCGCTCGCCGTCGGCAATCGCTGCCTGCGCGTGAGCCATGGCCATGGCGCCTTCCTGAGCCAGCACCGCACCGATCCGCGTCTTGGCGACCGGGGTATCGCGCTGCTGGAGACCGGGCTGTCGGCGGGCGAGGCCATCGACAGGGTGACGGCCGGCGCGCCCTTCATCGAATGGCGCCAGCTCGCCGCCCTCGACGCGGCCGGGAACGCCGCCGTCCACCATGGCCGGCACATGTACTCGATCCACACCCATTCGACGGGCCGGGACTGCGTGGCCATCGGCAACATCCTCGCCAATGACGGCATCACGGATGCCATGGTCGCCGCCTTCGGGGCATCCGCCGGCGAACGGCTGGAGGGCCGGCTCCTGCGCGCGCTCGAGGCCGGGCGCGACGCCGGCGGCGAGATCCTGGAGCCGATCCGCTCCACCGCCCTCAGGGTCAGCGGGGCGGACGGGGTCGACCGCTGCGACCTCAGGGTCGACCGCGCCGAGGAGGCCATCGGCGCGCTGCGCGAGCTGCTTGGCGCCTATGGCGACCAGGAGGAGATCCTGCGCCGGGTCGCCCTCGAACCCGATGACGTCCCGGTCGCGCGCTCGCTCTTCGAGGCCTCCATCGAGCGCATCGCCGAACTCGGCCTGGAGGATCGCTTCCCCACCGCGCGCAACCGGACCGGCTGGACCCTGCGGGACTGAGGGCGGGGCGCGGACCGGACCGTTCAGTCCACCGCGACGCCGCTCTCCTCGATCGCCATGGCGGTTGCCTGCTCGCTGTCGGACTCGATATTGGCGTGCACCACATAGAGCACGTCGCCGGCGGCAACCTTGTCGCCCCTGCCGACCTTGAGATCGACGCCCGCCCCCTTGTCGGCGGGCGCACCGGCACGCCTTGCGACGGACGCGATCCGGTACGGGTCGAGATCGGTCACGACGCCCGACCGGTCGGCGACCACCTCCGTGCCGATCAGGCCGGGCCGGACCGGTTGCGGCAGGCGCCCCTGGGCGTCGACGATCCGTTCGAAGGTCTGGAGCGCCTTGCCGGAACGGAGCAGCTCCTCCGCCCTCGCCCGTCCCGTACCGGGCGCGACATCCGGCGCCCATTCGAGGATGCGGCCCGCAAAGGCCAGAGCCTTGTCGCTGAGTTCCGGCGGCGCGGACGGATCGTCGGTCAGGACAGCTCGGACATCGCGAACCTCCAGCGCCGGCCCGATACCGCGCCCGATGGGCACGAACCCGTCGGTCACGATGGCCTCCACGGTGAGCCCGACGTCGCGGCCCGCATCCCTGAAGAGGGCGGCGAGCGCCTCGCCCTCCTGGCGCGTGGGCACCTTGGTGCGGGGACCGGCGGGAATGTCGATGATCACATGGCTCGAGCCCGCCGCAAGCTTCTTCGACAGGATCGAGGCGACCGCCCATTTGCGCGAATCGATGCCGAGCGGCCGCGTGATGGCGTTCATCACGTCGTCGACCGCGGAATGATTGAGCCGCCCGTTCCAGGCGATGCAGCCATTGGTCTCCTCGACCACGCGCATCACCTCCTCGGGCGTTAGGTCGACGCGGGCGACGGTCTCCATCGCATCCGCCGTTCCGGCAGCGGAAGTGATCGCCCGCGACGAGGTCTTCGGGATGGTGAGCCCGTGGGCGGCGACGATCGGAATGACGATCAGCGAGATACGGCTGCCGGCGACACCGCCCATGGAGTGCTTGTCGACCACCATCTCCCGGTCCCAGTCGAACCGGTGGCCATAGCGGGCGCGCGCCTCCGTTAGCGCGCAGACTTCGTCATGGCCGAGCTCGCGCGCGCAGGCGACGAGAAAGGCCGCGATCTCGGCGTCCGTGTAGCGCCCCTCGCCGACATCCTTGAGGATCGTGCGGAATTCCGCGCGCCCCAGCGCGTTGCCCTGGATCTTGGAGCGCAGCGCCATGCGGCTTTCCGGCGAGGGCGTGCGCTCGATCTCCACACGCGTCCCCTCCGGCACGCCAAGCATCTCGAAGGCATGGCGGCTGAGGCCCAGCTCGTCGGGTGCGACGAGGGCCTCGTCGCGCACCACATTCACATGGGCGCGGATGCTCTCGCGCCCGGCGAGGACGTCCACCTTCCCCGGCCCCAGATACTCCGAGGCCGTATAGGCGATGCAATCCTCGTGCAGGAAGCAGATGCTCTGGCGCCAGGTGTCGATATCGACGCATCTGAGCTTCAGGTCGCGGCCCGCGGCATATTCCAGACACTCCAGGAAGGCGTCCACGCCCGCCTCGACCGTGCCGTCGTTGCGCACTGTCAGCACGCGGGTCTCGCGCGGATAATCCGGCACCTCGCGCGACAGCCGCTCCGCGATGTCCTCCTTCGTCTCGCGCCCGCGCGCGGCCAGCCGTTCCGCCAGAACGTCGACAGGAGCTGTGACCTCCAGGATCACCGCACGGTCATAGGCCGCGACGATGGCCGGCAGGGCGGCGCGCGAGACATTCGCCACCACGTTGCGGCCCCGTCCGAGGTCGTCGCGCAGGCTCTCAGGCAGCCCGTAATAGAGGCCGTGGGCCTGCCACCAGGCGAGGAACCGGCCTTCCGCGATCCCCTCGCGAAAGGCCTCCTCCTCAATCGCCTCATGGTCCTCGCCACCGGCATCCGCAGGCCGCGTGATGAGACGCCTTGCAAAGACGAAGCGGCGGTCGCCGCCAAGCCTCTCGCGCGCCGCCTCGAGCAGCGTGTCCTTGCCCGCACCGCTCGGGCCGACGACGAGAATGAGCTGACCGCGCATCGTCTGTTGCACTCCGGTATCCGTCAGGCCGCCTCGTCCAGCCCCACATCGACGGCCGGCGAGGACTGGGTGATGCGCCCGACGGAGATGAAGTTCACGCCGGTCTCCGCGATGGGACGGATCGTGTCGAGATTGACCCCGCCGGACGCCTCCAGCGGAATGCGCCCGTCGACGATTCGGACCGCCTCCGACAGCATGTCCGGCGCCATGTTGTCGAGCAGCAGGATATCGGCGCCGGCCGCCAGCGCCTCCTCCACCTGGTCGAGCCGGTCGCATTCCACCTCGACCTTGGTGAGGATCGGCACGGTCGCCTTGGCCCGCGCAATGGCGTTGGCGAGCCCGCCGCAGACCACGATGTGGTTGTCCTTGATCATCACGCCATTATCGAGCCCGAGACGGTGATTGCGCCCGCCGCCGCAGGTGACGGCGTATTTCTCGAACATCCTCAGGCCCGGCGTCGTCTTTCGCGTGTCGACGAGCTGGGCCTTCGTGCCCGCGATGCGGTCCACATAGACCGCGGTCTGGGTGGCGATGCCCGACATGTGCTGGACGAGGTTGAGGGCGAGCCGCTCCGCGGTGAGGATCTTGCGGGCCTGCCCCGTCACGCGGGCCAGAATCGCCCCCTTGCCGACCCGCTCGCCATCCTTGACGCGCAGGTCGATCTCGACCTCGTCCATATAGAGCTCGAAGACCCGCGCGGCGATATCGATGCCCGAGACGACGATCTCCTCGCGCGCATTGATGTCGAACGTGCCCTGACGGTCGGCATCGATCAGCAATGTGGATGTAAGGTCGACGAACCCGATGTCCTCGGCCAGGAAATTGCCGATGGCCTGGTCGACATGGAGGGGATCGATCATCTCTTCAACTCTCCTGATGCTGTTGGGCGACGAGATCGATAATTCGATCTGTTTCAAAAGGTTGGAGCAAATTGATATGCGTCCAATCGGGTGCGGGTTGCTCCAGCCGGATAATCGTTTGTGTACATTCGAATTGATGCGGTTTCTGCCTGCGGCCGGCCCATGGATCGCCTCCTATTCCGCCGCGGACGGGTTGGAGGCCCGGACGAGCGCGCTGTCGCGATAGGACATGACCAGCAGGCCAACGGCCACCGCGCCGGCGGCAAGCGCGATCCAGCCGCTCTGGGCGAGCAGGACCAGAGCGCACGCGACCAGAGCGAGCCGGACCCAGGCGGACAGGCGCGCCTTCAGGAAGCCTTCCGCCGCGAAGGCGAGCGAGATGATGGCGAGCGAGCCCTCGAACACGCCCGCGACGATCTCGGCGGTCGAGCCCTCCATGATGATGCCCGGCGTATAGATGAAGGCGAAGGGGATGACAAAGGCGGCGATGGAGAAGCCGACCGCTTGTACCGCGATGGCGAGCGGGTTGGCCCCGGCTATGGCTGCGGCCGCATAGGCCGCCACCGCAACGGGCGGCGTCATGGCCGACATCGCCGCGAAATAGAGCAGGAACAGATGCGCGCCCATCAGGGGAATGCCGAACTCGTTGACGAGCGTGGGGCCGACCAGGACGGCGGCGAGCACATAGGCGCTCGGCGTCGGCATGCCGAGGCCCAGCAGGACCGTCACCAGCGCGCCGACGATGAGGGCCGGCAGCACCATGCCGGAATCGGTGAACAGGAAGACGAGATGGGAGAACTTCGCGGCCAGCCCCGTCATGGTGATACCGCCGATGACGAGCCCCGCGGCCGCGCAGGCGCCGGTCACGCCGATCATGCGCATGGTGGTCTCCGCAAGCCCATCATAGAGCATTCTCGGGGTGATGCGGCTCGACTTGCGCACCTGCGAGATCGCGACCATGGCGATGGCACCGAACAGCGCCACATAGGTCGCCGAATAGCCTTCCAGCAGCCCCCAGACCATGACCGCGAGCGGTGCGATGAAGATCCAGCCATTGACGAGCGTGGCCGCGAGATTGGGCAGCCGGTCCGCCGGCAGGGGTGCGAGCCCCAGGCGCACCGAGCGCAGATGGACCTGGATGAAGATGCTCACATAGTAGAGGAGGCCGGGCACTGCCGCCGCGACGATGATGTCGGCATAGTCGATACCGGCATACTCCGCCATGATGAAGGCGGCCGACCCCATGACCGGTGGCAGGAGGCTGCCGCCGGTGGAGGCCGCGACCTCCACCGCGCCGGCAAGCGTGCCGGAATAGCCGAGGCGCTTCATCATGGGAATGGTGATCGCCCCGGTCGTCACGACATCGGATGTCGGGCTGCCGGAGACCGTGCCGAACAGCCCGGAGGAGAAGACCGCCACCTTGGCCGGCCCGCCCGGGCTGCGGCCCGAGACGGAGGCCGCCAGGTCGAAGAAGAAGTCGCCGCCGCGCGCCTTGTCGAGGAACGTGCCGAAGAGCACGAACAGGAAGGCGTAGGTCGCCGCCACGCGCAGCGGAATGCCGAACAGCCCGTCGCTGGTATAGACGTTGATGTCGACGAAATGGTCGAGCGTGATGAGCCCGTGTCCGAAGGCGCCCGAGATGTGGTGGCCGAACAGGTTGTAGACCATGAACAGGCCGGCGATGATCGCAAGGCCCAGGCCCACCGTTCGCCGCGTCGCCTCGAGTGTCAGGAGGATGATCAGCCCCGCGAAGACGCGCTGCGCGTCGCTCAGCTCGGTCAGCAGGCTGATGCGCGTCGCGATCTCCGGAATGCTCCAGACGAAGAAGCCGCCCGTCACGAGGCTCAGGGCCGCCAGGCAGAAATCCGCCACCGACGGCTTGTCGCGCGCGGCCTTGGCCGTGGCGCCGATCAGCAGGAACACGAGCACCAGCATCGCCGACAGGAAGATGATGGTCAGGGCCAGCACGTCGATCGACGACAGCACGGCCGCATAGACCGTCCATACCGCGAGGATCGCGGCATAGGCCTTGACGATGTGGCCCAGAATGCCCGTCAGCTCTCGGCGGGCACCCGTGGAGAAGGCGGCTTCTCCCAACCAACGCAGGAACTGCAGAACCATCACGCGAGGCTTTCCTTGCGGCGAGGACAGATCAGGCGGTTCGGACAATCGGGGGCCGGCCGGCTGCCCCGCCCCCGGATGGTGTCACCCGGGGTGCGGGACGGACGGCCTGCCGGGCGGGCCGGCTCAGTTGCCGGCCTCGTCATAGGCCTTCTGGGCGCCCGGATGGTAGGGCAGCGCCTCCAGCGACTGCATGAGCTCCGGCGTGAAGTCCTTCATGGAGTTGTGGACAGCCTGGATCTTGCCGACATTGTCGAGGACCGCCTTGGTCAGCGTGTAGGCCTCCTCGTCGCTCATATTCTCGTCCACCACCAGGGCGGCACGCGCGGCATGGGTCGTCACGTCGCGGTCGAGCCAGGGATAGTCGCCCGCCTTCACCGTGAAGGGCTTGGCGCCGTAATCCTCGACCATCTTCTCCACCACGTCCTCCGGCACGCTCAGAAGCGTCACCGGATAGGCGTCGGCGATATTGCGGATCGAGCTGGAGCCGACGAAGGTGGCGTTCACCCACATGTCCGCACGGCGGTTCTGCATGATCTCCGAGGCGTTCTTGGAGCCCTGGAACTCGACCTTGCCGCCCCATTCGTCGATATCGTCGAGGGAAATGCCGACATTCTCGAGATCGGCCTCGGCGAGCTGGGAGGGCAGGATGCCGCGGCGGTTGAGCACCAGCCTCAGCGGCGGCTTCTTCTCCTTCAGGTCGGCCAGCGAGGTCAGCCCGTGCTCGTCGGCGAACTCCTTGGACACGACCCACTGCATCGGCGCCCAATCGTAGAGCACCATCAGCACCTTGAAGCCCTCGACCGGTTCCTTGAACGGCTCGCGGCCCTTCTGGGCGGAGATGCCCTCGCCCACATGGATGATGCCGAGCTCGCACTTGCCCTGCGTCACCTGGACGATATTGGCGTAACCGCCGCTGGATGTCTGGTATGTGACGGTCGATCCGGGTTCGGCGGCGCCAACGGCCTGGTCGAGACCCGCGCCGAGCAGCGACCAGAGCCCGCCGGGGCTGCCGCCGCACACATTGTAGTTCTTTGCCGTCGCCGTGCCGGCCGTCGCCGCGACGGCGGCGAGCCCGAGGCAGGCGGCCGCGCAAACGGACCGGAACACGGATGTCTTGGCAGATTCAGGCATATCTCTCTCTCCCTCCAGAGTTGATCCCCGATGCAAGGCGGGCTTGCCGGATGATCAGCCCGCATTGCAGCACGGCGCGTCGGTTCCGCAAATGCGAAACATCGGCACCGACTTGCAAAGGCCCCCGTTTACGCCAGTTCTGTCACTCCCCGCAGCGCCCTCACTGTCTGAACGGGCACCGCCTACTCACGTCAGTTTATTTGTGTACTAATGAAAAAGTAGATCGCAGTTTCCACAGGCCGTCAATCCTCAAATTGCGGAACCATCCCGAGAACGTCCCGGAAACGGCGGGGAACCGTTCCGGGAACGGGGAGAATATCGGGTGCCGCACGCGGGGCCCTGATATACATCACTGAGATGACAAGGAGCGATTCCCAGGGAGCGCCATGAGTATCAGGCTGACCTTTCTCGGCGCCGTCGGAACGGTGACCGGATCGAAATATCTTCTGGAGGCCGACGGCGCGCGGATCCTCGTCGATTGCGGCCTCTTCCAGGGCTACAAGCAACTGCGCCTGCGCAACTGGGCACCGCTGCCGATCGATCCCAGGACGATCGACGCGGTGCTCCTCACCCATGCCCATATCGACCATTCCGGCTATCTTCCGCTGCTGGTCAGGAACGGGTTTTCCGGACGCATCATCTGCACCGACGCCACCCGCGACCTGTGCGAGATCCTGCTGCCGGACAGCGGCTACCTGCAGGAGAAGGACGCCGAGTTCGCCAACCGGCACGGCTTCTCCAAGCATCGCCCCGCTTTGCCGCTCTACACCCAGGAGGACGCCGAACGCTCGCTCGGCCAGTTCGCCGCGGTGCCGTTCCGCCGCGACGTCGCGGTCGAGGGGCCGGTCCATGCACGCTTCCTGCCGGCCGGGCACATCCTCGGCGCCTCCATCGTGGAGGTGACCTGCGCGGGCCGCACCATCGTCTTCTCCGGCGATCTCGGCCGGCCGGACAGCGCCACCCTGCCCGACCCCACGCCGGTGCGCCGCGCCGACTACCTGCTGGTCGAATCGACCTACGGCAACCGCCGCCACGACGACGAGGACCCGGAGGCGGTGCTCGCCGAGATCGTCACGCAGACCGCCCTGCAGAAGGGCACCGTGCTGATCCCGGCCTTCGCCGTCGGGCGCACCCAGACGCTGCTCTACCACCTGGCGCGGCTGAAGATGCAGAAGCGCATTCCCGACCTGCCGATCTATCTCGACAGCCCGATGGCCATCGACGCCAGCGAGATCTTCCGCAGCCATGGCGAGGACCACAAGCTCTCCGAGGACCAGTGCCGCAAGATCTTCGCCATGGTGCAGTATGTCCGCGAGGTGGAGGACTCCAAGGCGCTCGACCGCAACCGCGACCCCAAGATCATCCTCTCCGCCAGCGGCATGGCGACCGGCGGACGGGTGCTCCACCACCTGAAATACTACGCGCCCGACCCGCGCAACACGATCCTGTTCGCCGGCTTCCAGGCGGGGGGAACGCGCGGCGACGCCATGACATCGGGCGCCGAACGCGTGAAGATACATGGCCAGTACGTGCCGATCCGCGCGAAGGTGGCCAATCTCCAGATGCTGTCCGCCCATGCGGACGCCGAGGAGATCATGTCGTGGCTCGGCCAGTTCGAGGCCCCGCCGCTCATGACCTTCGTCACCCATGGCGAGGCGGCCGCCTCCGACGCGCTGCGCCACCGCATCGAGGAGGAGCTGGGCTGGCCCGCCACGGTTCCTGAATACCGTTCCGACGTGGAGCTCGCATGACCGGCAAGCACGGAGAGGAAATGGCGGCCCTGAGCACGGCCGACCACGAGCTGCATGTCCGCCGCCTCGGCCTCGACACGCAGCACGAGGCCGTCGTGCTCATGCGCGACGACTGCCCGGTCTGCCGCTCGGAGGGCTTCACGGCCCATGCGCGGATAAGGCTGACCAGCGCCAGCCGCTCGATCATCGCGACGCTGTACCAGGTGTCCGGCACGTTCCTGGGCCACAACGAGGCCGGCCTCTCGGAGGCGGCATGGCGCCGCCTCGGGGTCGTCGACGGCGAGACGATCTCCGCCAGCCATCCCCGCCCCATCGGATCGCTGAGCAAGGTGCGCGGCAAGGTCTATGGCGAGCGGCTCGACGCCTCCGCCCTGACCGAGATCGTGACGGACATCGTCGGCGGGCGGTATTCCGACATCCATCTGTCCTCCTTCATCACCGCCTGTTCGGCGCGGCCGCTCGACCTCGACGAGATGATCGCGCTCACCGGGGCGATGACGGACGCCGGCGACCGGTTGAGCTGGGACGCCTGGCCCGTCGTCGACAAGCACAGCGTCGGCGGGCTGCCCGGAAACCGGACGACGCCCATCGTGGTCGCCATCGTCGCCGCGCGCGGCCTGACCATGCCGAAGACCTCCTCGCGCGCCATCACCTCGCCCGCCGGCACGGCCGACGCGATGGAGACGCTCGCGCCGGTCAATCTCGACATTCCGGCCATGCGGCGCGTGGTCGAGCATGCCGGCGGCTGCATCGTCTGGGGCGGCGCGGTGCATCTCAGTCCCGCCGACGACACGCTGATCCGCGTGGAGCGCGCGCTCGACCTCGACAGCGAGGGCCAGCTCGTCGCCTCCGTCCTGTCGAAGAAGATCGCGGCGGGCTCGACCCATGTCGTCCTCGACCTCCCGGTCGGCCCGACCGCCAAGGTGCGCAGCGACGGGGCCGCCGCCGTGCTGTCGGAGAGCCTCACCGCGGTCGCCGAAGCCTTCGGGCTCAAGACGAGGATCCTGGTCTCCGACGGGCGCCAGCCGGTCGGGCGCGGCATCGGGCCGGCGCTGGAGGCGCGCGACGTCCTCGCCGTCCTGCAGACCCTGCCCGACGCGCCGGCGGACCTGCGCGAGCGCGCCGTCACGCTCGCCGGCGCCCTTCTGGAGCTGGGCGGCGCGGCGGGCGAGGGCGAGGGCCGCGCGGAGGCCATGGCGACATTGCGGGACGGCCGCGCCTGGGCGACCTTCCAGCGCATCTGCGAGGCCCAGGGCGGCATGCGCGAGCCGCCCCGCTCCTTCCACCGCCGCCCCGTGCCCGCGCGCCGGTCCGGCATCGTCACGGGCATCGACAACCGCCGGCTGGCACAGGTCGCCAAGCTCGCCGGCGCGCCCGACGACAAGGCGGCGGGCGTGGAGCTGCATGTCCATCTCGACACGAGGGTCGAGGCGGGCGAGCCCCTCTATACGGTGCATGCGGAAACGCCTGGCGAGCTCGACTACAGCCTCGCCTATGTGGCGGCGAACGGCGACATCGTCGAGATCTCCGGGGACTGACGACAGGGGGCGGCGCGCCTCACCCCGCCGCTTCCGTCTCCGGCCCGTCGCCGCCGGTCCCGGCCTGCCGCCCGCCCCTCAGCGCCATGTAGATCGCCGGGATCACCAGAACGGTGAGCGCGGTGGAGGAGGCCAGCCCGAACAGGAGCGAGATGGCGAGCCCCTGGAAGATCGGATCGGCAAGGATCACCGCCGCGCCGATCATGGCGGCGAGCGCCGTCAGCAGGATCGGCTTGAAGCGGATCGCCCCGGCCTCCAGCAGCACGTCGAGGAGCGGCCGGTCGGGGTTGCCCACATGGCGGATGAAGTCGGCCAGCAGGATGGAGTTGCGCACGATGATGCCGGCGAGCGCGATGAAGCCGATCATGGAGGTCGCGGTGAACGGCGCGTCGAACAGCCAGTGGCCGAGCATGATGCCGATCAAGGTCAGCGGGATCGGTGTCAGGATCACCAGAGGCAGCTTGAAGGAACCGAACTGGGCGACGACCAGGATGTAGATGCCGAGGATCGCCACCATGAAGGCCGCCCCCATGTCGCGGAAGGTGACCCAGGTGACCTCCCACTCCCCGTCCCACAGGAGCGTCGGATGCGTCTCGTCCTCCGGCTGGCCGTGCAGCGCGATGACCGGTTTCGGCACGTCGCCCCAGTCGGCCTTCGCGATGGCGTCGGAGACGGCGAGCATGCCGTAGACCGGCGCCTCGTATTCGCCGGCGAGCTCGGCCATGACCATGTCGGTCGCCCGGCCATTGTGGCGGAAGATCAGATAGGAGGCGGGCTCGCGCGCCACGGTCACGACATCGCCGAGCTCGACCACGCTGCGGTCTCCCGGCAGCGCGTTGGCGGGAACGGGGGTCGCCAGCGTGCGCTCGTCCACCACCTTGCGGCCCTTGGAGAGCGCGATGCGGATCGGGATCGGATGGCGCCCGCCGCCGCGATGGGAGTAGCCGACGGTCTGGCCGCCATAGAAGGCGCCGATCGTGTCATACACGTCGCCCTGCTCGACCCGGTAATATTCCAGATTGTCCTGGTCGATGGCGATGCGCACGCGCTCCGCCGGCGAACCGAAGGAATCGTCGACATCGACGATGAACGGCACCTCCTCGAAGATCTCGCGCACCTTGCGCGCCACCGCGCGCCGCGTCTCCGGATCGGGGCCGTAGATCTCCGCGAGCAGCGTCGCCAGGACGGGCGGGCCGGGCGGCGGTTCCACCACCCGGGTCACCGTGCCGTCGGGCAGGTCGAGATCCGCGATCCGCGCGCGAATGTCCAGCGCGATCTCGTGGCTCGTGCGGTCGCGCTCGCCCTTGGGCAGGAGATTGACCTGCACGTCGCCGAGCTCGGGCGAGGAGCGCAGATAGTAATGGCGCACCAGCCCGTTGAAATTGAACGGCGAGGCGGTGCCCGCATAGGTCTCGTAGGAGACGGCCTCCGGCAGCGTCTCGAGCCGGTCGACGACGCGCTGGAGCGCGCGGTCAGTGTCCTCCACCGCCGATCCTTCCGGCAGGTCGACCATGACCTTGAGCTCCGTCTTGTTGTCGAAGGGCAGGAGCTTGACGGTGACATGCTCGGTATAGAACAGCGACAGGGAGGCAAGCGTCGCCACGCCGACGACCGCAAGCAGGATCCAGGACCGCAGGGGCGTCGCGATCAGCGGGCGCGCGACGGCGACATAGAAGCGCCCCAGGCGCCCGCCGCCTTCGCCATGCGCGCCGTCTCCGCCCTCATCACCCGCATGCCCCGCGACGAATTTCATCATGAGCCACGGGGTCACGATCACCGCGACGAAGAAGGAGAACACCATGGCGGCCGAGGCATTGGCCGGGATCGGCGCCATATAGGGGCCCATCAGCCCGGAGACGAACAGCATGGGCAGGAGCGCGGCGATCACGGTGAGGGTCGCCACGATGGTCGGATTGCCGACCTCCGCCACCGCCTCGATGGCCGCCCTCGCCCGCGGCCGGCCGTCCTTCATGGCCCAGTGGCGCGCAATGTTCTCGATCACCACAATGGCGTCGTCGACGAGAATGCCGATGGAGAAGATCAGCGCGAACAGGCTCACCCGGTTGATGGTGTAGCCCATGAGCTTGGCCGCGAACAGCGTAAGCAGGATGGTCGTCGGGATGACGACGAGCGTCACCAGCGCCTCGCGCCAGCCGATGGCGATGGCGATCAGCACGACGATGGAGACCGTGGCGAGCGCCAGATGGAACAGGAGCTCGTTGGCCTTCTCGTTCGCGGACTCGCCATAGTCCCGCGTGACCGTCATCTCCACGTCCTCGGGGAAGATCTGGCCGCGCACCTGTTCCAGCCGCTCGATGATGGCATCGGCAATGACGACGGCATTGGTGCCGGGCCGCTTGGCGATGGCGAGCGAGACGGCCGGCACGCGCTCAAGCCCTCCGTCGGTCTTGCGCACCTCGCGCACCAGCGTCTCGTTGGGGTCCGTCGCGAGCACGATATCGGCGACGTCGCGGACATAGACAGGCCGCCCGTCGCGCGCGGTGACCAGGAGGTTGCCGATCTCCGACATGGTCTGCAGCGTCTGGCCGGCGACGAGCGTGTGCTGGCCGCCCTCCTCGCGCACGCGGCCCGCCTGGAAGGACCGGTTCGCGCCGGCGACCTTGGCGGAGAGCTGGTTCAGCGTGATGCCGTAGAGCGACAGCGTCTCCGGGTCGGGCTCGACGCGGATCTCCTCCGGCTGCTGGCCGACAATGTAGGTGAGGCCGATATCGGGGAGCTTGGCGACCTCCACCTGGAGTTCGCGGGCGAGCCGGGTGAGGCCGTTCTCCGTCCACAGATCCGCCGCGTCCGGCTCCGGCGCGAGGGTGACCACCACGATGGCCACGTCGTCGATGCCGCGCCCGACGATGAGCGGTTCGGGAATGCCGACCGGGATGCGGTCCATATTGGCGCGGATCTTCTCGTGCACCCTCAGGATCGCGGCGTCAGAGCTCGTGCCGACGAGGAAGCGCGCCGTCACCAGAACGCCGTCGTCCTGGGTCTGGGAATAGACGTGCTCCACGCCGTCTATGCTCTTCACGATGGTCTCGAGCGGCTCGGTGACGAGCTTGACCGCGTCCTCCGCCTTCAGCCCGTTGGCCTCCACATGGATGTCGACCATGGGCACCGAGATCTGCGGCTCCTCCTCGCGCGCCAGCGTCACGAGGGCGACGAGGCCGAGCGCGAGCGAGGCCAGCAGGAACAGCGGCGTCAACGGCGAGGCGATGAAGGCCTGTGTCAGGCGGCCGGCGATCCCGAGCTTCATGGCAGAACGACCCGGTCGCCGTCGCGCAGCCCGGTCAGGACCTCGACCCGCGGGCCGTCCGCATCCTCGAAGCGCTCGCCGAGAATGACGGCGACGTCGCTTTCGCCCTCCGGCGTCGCGAGGCGCACATAGTCGATGCCGTGGCGCGTGCTGACCGCCTCGGGCGGCACCGCGAGGACCGTGCGCCGGGCCACGGGGATGCGCACCAGCGTGCGCTCGTTCACGAAATAGTCGCCGAGCCCGCCGACCTCGACATCCGCGATGACGCGCCCGTCGGCGATTTCGGGATAGACCTTGACGACCCGGCCGGTGCGCTGGTCCGCCTCCTCGCCGGCATCGGCGGGGGTGAGGCCGCGCCGGCCGATGGACACGCTGTCGCCCTCCACGATCTCGGAGGCGTGGCGTTCGGGCAGCGACAGGCGCAGATAGTAGTGGCCGCTCGCGATGCGCGCGACGGTCTCGCCGGCGAGCACCACCGAGCCCGGCGTCACGGGAACGGTGAGGACGCGGCCTGTCTCCGGCGCCAGCACCTCGCCCTCCTTGGCGCGCTGCTCGATGACCGCCTTCTCCGACTTGGAGGCGGCGACCTGGTTGACGACCACGTCATAGGCGGTCTTGGCCTGGTCGAGCCGGCTCTGGGTGGCGTATCCGCCCTCGATCAGCCGCTGGGCGCGGTCGAGCTCGGCGCGGGCGTTCTCCAGTTCCGAATTGAGCGCCTCGATGCGCGCCTGGGCGGCGTTGAGCTCCAGCGCGATCTTGTCGTCGACGACCAGCGCGACCGGCTCGCCCTTCTCCACCTCGCTGCCCTCGGTGACGTGGATCTCGCGCACCGTGCCGCCGATACGCGCCCGCGCCGGCACGACGGTGCGGCTTTCCACCTGGCCGAAGACGGCCTTCGTTTCGGCGATCTCGGTCGCGTGGACGGTAAAGTCCTCCGCCGCCGCCGGCGACGCGGCGAGGAGTGCCGCGCTGAGTGCCGCGATGAGCGCCAGGCCCCGCAGATGCTGCCCCTGTCGCATTCGGCCCCCCGAGCCTATTCGAAGGCGACGCCGGGCTTGAAGCCCAGCGCCTTGAACAGCCGGGCGGCCGGGCAGAAACCGGTGACGGAGGCCTGCATCATGTTCGCCCCGACAAAGGCGGTCAGCAGGAACCAGTAGGGCGACACGAAGAGCCCCAGCGCCAGGGATATGAGCACCATGATCCCGGCAAACATCAAGACTGCGCGATCGATCGTCATTTCCTTCTCCCTTGGCTCGCCCGGGGCGCGGGGGACCGTCCTAGTCCGCCGGCTCGGTGTGGATCTCCTTGAGCTTCCTGATGCCCAGCATGTCGAGGACGAGATTCTCGTAGAAGGTCTCGCTCTGGCCCTGCCGGACCTTGCGCAGGAAGTATTTCTCGAAGCCGATCTTGGCGGCATGCACCCAGCGGCCCTGAGAGGACCAGCTCACATTGCGCGGCGGGATCTGCGGCTGGGCCACGAAGGCGATGCCGCCGTCGCCGAAATCGGCCAGGCACACGGCGTTCCAGCTCGCCACCGCGCGCGGCTCCCCGCCGGCGATCAGCGCGGCGATGTTCTCCGCCGCCGCGGTCGCCATGGATTCGATCATGAAGCCCGTCTTGGGCACGCCGACCGGCACCGCCGTCTCGCCGACCGGGGGGATGGCGACGCAGACGCCGATGGCGAAGACGTTCGGGAAGGCCTTGTTGCGCTGATGCTCGTCGATGGTGACGAAGCCGCGCGGATTGACCAGCCCCTCGATGCCGTGGACGGCGGGAACCCCGCGAAAGGCCGGCAGCATCATGGAATAGGCGAAGGGCAGGTCGTGGGTGGCCTTGACCTCGCCGTCGCCGCCGATCTCCTCAACATGCATGGTGCCGTCCTCCACGGAGGCGACCCGCGCATTGGTGATCCACTTGATGTGCTTCTCGCGCAGCGCGCTCTCCAGCAGGCCCTTGGTGTCGCCCACCCCGTCGAGCCCCAGATGGCCGACATAGGGCTCCGGCGTGACGAAGGTCATCGGCACGCGGTCGCGGACCTTCGCGTTGCGCAGCGCGGTCTCCAGGATGAAGGCGAACTCGTAGGCCGGACCGAAGCACGACGCGCCCTGCACGGCGCCGACGACGACCGGCCCCGGCGACCGGACGAGCGCGTCGAAGGCCGTCTTCGCCTCCAGGGCGTGATCCACCTGGCAGACGGAGGTCGTGTGGCCGTCCGGCCCGAGCCCCGGAATCTCGTCGAAGGCGAGGTCCGGCCCGGTCGCGATGACCAGATAGTCGTAGGACAGCGAGCTGCCGTCGTTCAGCTCCAGCCGGTTCTCGTTCGGGTGGACGCGCCTGGCGCCCTCCGGCCTCAGCCGGATGTCGCGGCGGCCGAAGGCGGCGTCGAGGTCGACGGCGATGTCGTCCGGCTCGCGCCAGCCGACGGCCACCCACGGATTGGACGGCACGAAGGAGTAGGTCGACCCCAGCGTCACCACCGTGACCTCGTCCTGCGCGCGCGCCCGCGCCTTCATCTCGTATGCCATGATGACGCCGCCGAGACCGGCGCCCAGTACGACAATATGTGCCACAGCCCTTCCTCCATTCGCATGGTTCTTGTCGGGGTGCCGTCTGGCCGTACCCCTGTATTCTTTCACGCTTCGGCCCTCCTGCGCCTTGATCCGGGTCAATCCCGGGCGAGGGACCGTTATGCTTGCACATAACATTCAAATATTTTAAATTCAATAGTATGAATGTATCGGAAATGATTCCCGCCGCAACGGAGGCGGCCGACTTCCTGCGCAGCCTGTCGCATCCCCAGCGGCTGCTGGTGCTGTGCGCGCTGGGCCAGGAGGAGAAGTCCGTCGCCGAGTTGCGCGACGAGCTCGGCATCGGGCAGGTGCCCATGTCCCAGCAACTGATGCGGCTGCGCGCCGACGGGCTGGTCGAGTCCCGCCGCCAGGGCACGACCGTCTTCTACCGGATCACCCGCCCGGAGGTGCTGACCGTGGTCGACGCGCTGCACGCCGCCTTCTGCAACGGCAAACGCTGAACCTGCCCCGCCCCGTCCCCATGGACGCCGGGCCCGTTCCGTGAGACGCCTTGCGGTGGATCAAGGCGCCGCCGGCGCCCGCCGCCTACACGGGATCGCATGGGCGGCGAATGCGGGGCGGTCTCGCGGGCCCGGGCCCGGGCCCGGACAATCGCGGGGGATGAGCATATGCGGATCGTTGTGGCGCTTGGCGGCAATGCGCTCCTGAAGCGCGGGGAACCCATGACGGCGGACGTCCAGCGCGCCAATGTGCGCCTCGCGGCCGCCGCCCTCGCCGACCTCGCGGCCGACCACGACATCGTGGTCGCCCATGGCAACGGGCCGCAGGTCGGCCTGCTCGCCCTCCAGGCGGCCGCCTATCGCGACGTCGCCCCCTACCCGCTCGACGTGCTGGGCGCGGAGAGCGAGGGCATGATCGGCTATCTGGTCGAACAGGAGCTGATGAACGCCCTGCCGGAGGGCGCCCGCTGCGCGACCCTGCTCACGCAGGTGGAGGTCGACCGCGACGACCCGGCCTTCGGCAACCCCACCAAGCCCATCGGACCGGTCTATGAAGGCGCGGAAGCCGAGCGCGTGCGCGCGCATAGCGGCTGGGCCATGGTGGAGGAGGAGACGGGCCACTGGCGCCGCGTCGTCCCCTCGCCCCTGCCCCGGCGCATCACCCAGCTCGACACGATCCGCCTGCTGGTGGAGGCCGGCATTATCGTCATCTGCGCGGGCGGCGGCGGCATTCCGACGGTGCGCTCCGCCTCCGGCCGCATGGAGGGCGTCGAGGCGGTCATCGACAAGGATCGCGCGTCTGGCCTTCTCGCGCGCGACCTCCGCGCCGACGCCTTCCTCATGCTGACCGATGTGGAGGCAGTGTTCCGCGGCTGGGACACGCCGGACCGGGAGGCGATCCGCACCGCCGCGCCGCGCGAGCTTCGCGCCATGGCCTTCGCGGCGGGCTCCATGGGCCCCAAGGTCGAGGCGGCCTGTGACTTCGTGGAGGCAACGGGTACTATGGCCGGCATCGGGCGGCTTCGGGACGCGCGCGCCATCCTGGAGGGTCGTGCCGGCACGCTGGTCAAGCCCGGCTGAGGCCGGACATCCAGGTGGCCTCCCGACACGGCCCCTCACTGTCCGCCACGCGCAGAAGGACACCGAAATGCCCCGCCCCGGAAGGCCATCGCCCGCATGACACGCCAGGACGCCGACACGCCGCGCGTCGCGCTGTCCGCGCGGGGCCTGACGAAGATCTACCATATGGGGGCGGTCGAGGTTCAGGCCCTGCGCGGCGTCGATGTCGACCTCTATGAGGGCGAGATGGCGATCCTGCTCGGCCCGTCGGGCAGCGGCAAGTCGACCCTGCTCAACATACTGGGCGGCCTCGATATTCCCACCGCCGGGCACGTCCTGTTCCAGGGCCGCGACCTCGCGGAGGGCGGCGAGCGCGCGCTCAACCGCTATCGCCGCGACCATGTCGGCTTCGTGTTCCAGTTCTACAATCTCATCCCGAGCCTGACGGCGCGCGAGAACGTGGCGCTCGTGACCGAGATCGCGCGCGATCCCATGTCGCCGGCCGAGGCGCTGGAGCTCGTCGGCCTCGGCGCCCGGCTCGACCATTTCCCCGCCCAGCTTTCCGGCGGCGAGCAGCAGCGCGTGGCCATCGCGCGCGCCATCGCCAAGCGGCCCGACCTCCTGCTGTGCGACGAGCCGACGGGCGCGCTCGACAGCAAGACCGGCATCCTGGTTCTGGAGGCCATCATGCGGGTCAATCGCGAGCTCGGCACCACGACCGCGCTCATCACGCACAATGCCGTCATCGGCGATATCGCCCACCGCGTGCTGCAGTTCGCCGACGGGCGGATCGTGGAGCAGCGCGTCAACGAAACCCGGCGCGAGCCCGGCGAGCTCGTCTGGTGAGCGCCATGACCGGCCTCGGCATGACCAGCCTCAACCGGAAACTCCTCCGCGAGCTCTGGCGCCTCCGGGCCCAGCTCGTCGCCATCGCGCTCGTCATCGCGTCGGGCGCCGCGCTCCTGATCATGGCGCTGTCCACCATCGAGGCGCTCAAGGAGACGACGGAAGCCTATTACGAGCGCACGCGCTTTGCCGACGTGTTCGCCGAGGTGAAGCGCGCGCCGGAACGGCTGGCCCGCGACATCGCGGAGATCCCGGGCGTCCGGCTCGTGGAGACGCGCATTTCCGAGGGCGCCATCCTCGACATGCCGGACTTCGCGGAGCCGGTGATCGGCCAGGTGATCTCGCTGCCCGGCCACGGGCCGCAGCTCATGAACACGCTCGTCCTGCGCTCCGGCCGGCTCGCCGAGCCCGACCGGCCCGACGAGGTGGTCGTGAGCGAGCCCTTCGCGGAGGCCCACGGGCTCAGGCCCGGCGACAGCTTCTCCGCCATCCTGCGCGGCCGCAAGCGCACGCTCGACGTGGTGGGCACGGCGCTCAGCCCGGAATTCGTCTATGCCATCGCGCCCGGCGGGCTGATGCCGGACGACAAGCGCTTCGGCGTCATGTGGATGGGCCGCGACGCGCTGGCGGCGGCCTTCGACCTGAAGGAAAGCTTCAACAGCGTCACCATCGGCCTGCTGCGCGGCTCGAGCCCCGACGAGGTGATCGCCCGGCTCGACACGCTCATCGCCCCCTATGGCGGCACCGGCGCCTATGCGCGCGCCGACCAGACCTCCAACTGGTTCCTGCAGAACGAGATCACCCAGCAGGAGAACATGGCGAGCCTCCTGCCGACCATCTTCCTCGCCGTCGCCGCCTTCCTGACCAATATGGTGATGGCGCGCCTGATCGAGACGGAGCGCCGCGAGATCGGCCTGCTGAAGGCCTTCGGCTACGGCAACTGGGAGATCGGCTGGCACTACGCCAAGATGGTGCTGGTGATCGGCGGCATCGGCGTCGGCCTCGGCTCGGCGCTCGGCGCCTGGCTCGGCCACTGGAACACCACGCTCTATGCGGAGTTCTACCGCTTCCCCTTCCTGCTCTACAGGCCCGGGCCGACGAGCTTCCTCATCGCCGGGTCGGTGAGCCTCGGCGCCGCGCTCGCCGGCAGCCTGGTCGCCGTGCGCCGGGCGGTCGCGCTGCCCCCGGCGGAGGCCATGCTGCCGCCCGCCCCGCCGGTCTACCGCCAGTCATGGCTCTCGCGCGCGGCCTTCGCGAAACTGCTCGACGAGCCCACGCGCATGATCTTCCGGCGCATCCTGCGCTGGCCGCTACGCGCCTTCATGGCCAGCGCCGGGCTCGCCATGTCCATCGCCGTGCTGATCATGGCGCTGCAATGGCTCGACGCCATAGACAGCCTCGTGGACACCGCCTTCATCCGCAGCCAGCATCAGGACGCCGCCGTCTCGTTCAACGACGTGCAGCCGGTCGTCACCGTGCAGAGCTTCAAGCACCTGCCGGGCGTCATGGCCGCCGAACCCTATCGCAGCGTGTCGGCGCGCTTCCGCCATGGCCATCTCTCCAAGCGGCAGGGCATCATGGGCGTGCCGGCAGGCGCGACGCTGAGCCCCGTCTACGACACCGAGCGCGGCGAGATAGAGGTCCCGCCCGGCGGCCTCACCCTGTCGCGCAAGCTCGCCGAGATCCTGGACGCACATATGGGCGA
The DNA here is from genome assembly GCF_015482775.1 of Kaustia mangrovi. Lineage (GTDB taxonomy): Bacteria > Pseudomonadota > Alphaproteobacteria > Rhizobiales > Im1 > Kaustia > Kaustia mangrovi. The sequence goes on from NZ_CP058214.1 coordinate 1,505,790, forward strand.
CGAGGTCGAGGTGGAGATCCTGGAGGGCCGGCAGGCCCGGCTCTCCCTGCCGGTCGTTCGGATCTTCGACACCTATATGGGCACACCCGCCTATATGGAGCTTTCGACCCTCAACCGGCTGATGAACGACGGCCGGGTGATCTCCGGCCTCAACATCGCCGTCGACGACGCGCAGCGCCCGGCCCTGTTGCGCGAGCTCAAGGACATTCCCTATGTCGCTTCCATCCTGTTCCGGCAGGCCGCCATCGACACCTTCTACGAGACGATGGGCTCGACCATGTACATCTTCGTCGGCTTCTTCATCGCCTTCGCCACGATCCTGTCCATCGGCGTGACCTACAACTCGGTGCGCATCGCGCTGTCGGAACGCGCGCGCGAGCTCGCCACGCTGCGCGTCCTGGGGTTCAGCCGCTGGGAGATCTCCTACATCCTGCTCGGCGAGATCGGGCTCCTCACCTGGCTCTCCATTCCGCTCGGCTCCGCGACCGGCTTCGGGCTCGCCTGGTATCTCACCAGCGCCTTCGAGACGGAGCTGTTCCGCGTGCCGCTCGTGATCCTCGATGCAACCTATGGCAAGGCGGCGCTGATCGCACTAGCCTCCACCGTGGTCTGCGCCGCCTTCGTGCGCCGCCGGCTCGACCGACTGGACCTCGTCGGGGTCCTGAAGACAAGGGAGTAGGCGAACCATGAGCGTCGCCATGCGCAGGGTTCTGATCTGGGGGGTGCTCGGCGTGGCGCTCGCCGCCGCCATCGCCTATGCCCTGAGGCCGCAGCCGGTCCTCGTCGACCTCGCGACCGCCCGGACGGGGCTCTTGCGCGTCACCGTGGACGACGAGGGCGAAGCGCGGGTGCGCGACGTCTACACGCTCCATGCGCCGGTCGGCGGCTATCTCCAGCGCATCGACGCGGAGGCCGGCGACCCGGTGGAGGCCAACCGCACGGTCCTCGCCCGGATCGAGCCCGCCCCGCCCGCCTTTCTCGACGTGCGCTCGCAGGCCGAACAGCGCGCCGCCATCGAGGCCGCGCGCGCCGCCCGCGACCTCGCCGCCGCCGATCTGGAGCGTGCCGAGGCCGACCTCGCCTTCGCCGCGGCGGAGCTGGAGCGCGCGCAGCGCCTCATCAAGGAGGACAATATCTCCCAGCGCTCGCTCGACGACGCCCAGCGCGCCCAGCGCGTGGCCCATGCCAATCTCGCGACCGCGCGGGCAACGCTGGAGATGCGCGAGCACGAGCTCGCCCGCGCCCGCTCGCGCCTCTTGTCGCGCGAGGAGCTGGAAGCCCGCATCGCCAAGCGCGACGACGATTGCGACTGCGTGACCGTGACCGCGCCCGTGGGCGGCGTGGTCCTCCATGTGGTGCGCGAGAGCGCGGGCGTCATCGAGGCGGGAACGCCGCTGCTGGAAATCGGCGATCCGGGCAATCTGGAGGTGGTGGTGGATCTCCTGTCGGAGGACGCCGTCGGCATCGAGCCCGGCCAGAAGGCCATCATCGCCGGCTGGGGCGGGCCGGATCTCGACGCGACGGTGCGCCGGGTCGAGCCCTTCGGACGCACGGAGGTCTCCGCCCTCGGCATCGAGGAGCAGCGCGTCGACGTCGTGCTGGATTTCACGCCCGCGCGCGAGGCCTGGCGCCGGCTGGGCCACGGCTATCGCGTCGATGTGCGGGTGATCCTGTTCGAGGGCGACGTGCTGCAGGTGCCGCTCGGCGCGCTGTTCCGCGATGGCGAGCAATGGGCGGTCTTCGTCGCCGAGGACGGACAGGCGCGGCTGCGCCCTGTGGAGGTCGGCGCCCGCAACGGGCTGTCCGCGGAGATCCGCGGCGGGCTCGCGGCGGGGGACCGCGTCGTGCTCTATCCGAGCGAGCGGATCGCAGACGGCACGGCAGTGTCCCAGAGATAGGACTTGCCGCGCCGTCCGCTTTCGCCCCCCAGGCGTCGTTACGCGGCCGGCTGAGGCGTCCCGGCGCTGCGGGCCGTGCCCGTACCGGCGACGTCCTCGCACTGGCGCAGGATCGGGCGGGTCAGGCAGGTCGGCCCGCCGGCGCCCTTGCTGCAGATCTCGCTGCCGTCGATAGCGACGACCTCGCAGCCCGCCTCCTCCAGCCGCCGGCGGGTCACGGGATTGCCGTCGATCATCACGCATTTGCGCGGCGCGACGGCGAGCACGTTGCAGCCCATGGAGTCGAACTCCTCGTCGGGCACCTCGACGAGCCCGATGCCGCGCTCCAGAAGAATCTCTCGGAACGGCACGACCATCAGCGGCGAGTAGACGAGCGCCAGATCGCGGTCTATGGGGCTGAGGATCGACATCAGGTGGAACACGTCGCCGGGCCCGCGATAATGCGGCATCGGCACGCGCACGATCTCCGCGGCGTCGCCGAGAAGCGCCCGGAGCTGGCGGATGCCCTCCTCATTGGTGCGATAGCCGCGGCCGACCGCGAGCGTGTGCTCGTCGATCCAGGCCACGTCGCCGCCCTCGATATGGCCCGCCCCGGAGATCGCGCCGCAGACCGGGATGTCGGCTTGCGAAAAGAGCTGCCCCTCCGCCGCGGGCTCGCCCGCCCGTGCCGGCTTGCCCATATTGCAGAGCACCATGCCCTTGGACGTCGCGATCGCGGCGTCGCGCGGATAGAGCGAATCGAGCGTCGTCGTCCCGTCGGCCTCCAGGAAGTCGATCTCCACCTCCGGCGCGAGCTGGCGGATCGCCGCGACGAAGGCGTCATACTGGTCGATGGCGCGCGCCAGGTCGGGCCTGGCCGTATAGCCGAGCGAGCGCCATTCCGCATCGATCTTCGCCTCGCTCACGAACGCGTCGCGCACATGCTTGACGACCAGCCTGGCCAGCGGCCCCGTATCCGATTGAAAGCCGAGAAACATGATCCCTTACCTCCTGTCCTGCGATTGCACGGCCTGGTCCTGCCATTTCAGCCAGACATAGACGGGGATGCCCGCAAACAGCAGCAGCGAGCCCCAGAACACGACATCCTCTCCCGATCCCGCGACCGCCCAGATGGAGTAGAGGAAGGCCAGAACGGCCACGACGCCCGACCCCGCGAACCGCTTGCCGGAGAAGGCCTCGCGGTTCTGGAAGAACAGCATGAGCTCGCCCATGGCGGTGAACATGTAGGGCACGAGCGTCGTCATGGTGGCGAGCAGCAGCGTGAAGTTGAACACGCCGACCAGCCCCTCGCTGTAGCTGGTGGCCATCAGAACGGTCACCAGGATGCTGGAGACGACGAGCCCGAAGACCGGCGTGCCGTTCGCCGACACCCCGCCGAACCGCGCGGGAAACAGCCTGTCCTTGGCGGCGGCGAGCGGGATCTGGCCCTGCAGCAGGATCCATCCGTTGAGCGCGCCGAAGGTGGAAAACAGCGCGCCGATGGCGATGAGCTGGCCGGCGCCGCTGCCCCAGATCGCCCGCGCGGCATCGGCGAAGGGCGCCGTCGAGGCCTGCAGCGTCTCCGGCGGGACGATGCCCATGACGGCCACGGTGCCGAGCACATAGACGACCGTGGCGATCAGCGTGCCGAGGATCGTGGAGCGCGGAATGGTGCGCTCCGGCGCCTCCACGTCGTCGGCCGGGATGCTCGCCGATTCAAGCCCGAGAAAGGCCCACAGGGTCAGCGCGGCGACGGCGTTCACCGCCGAGAAGGCCGACCCGCCCGTGGCGTTGAACGGCAGGAAGTGCGCCGGCTCCAGCCAGAAGATGCCGACGAGCCCGACCGCCAGCAGCGGCAGGATCTTCGCGACGGTCGTCACGAGCTGCACCCAGCCGGCGGCGCGCACGCCGAGACTGTTGATGCCGGTGAGGACCCAGATCGCGGCGACGCCGGTCGCCATGGAGGCGAACGGGCTCGCGGTGACCGCCGGCAGGAACACGCCGAGATAGCCGACAAAGGCCACCGCGATCGCCGCGTTGCCCGCCCAGATCGCGATCCAGTAGCCCCAGGCCATCTGGAAGCCGATGAAATCGCCGAAGGCCATGCGCGAATAGGCGTAGGGGCCGCCGATGCGCGGAAAGACGCGGGAGAGATTGGCGAAGACCAGCGCCAGCATCAGCGCGCCCGCCGCGGTCACCAGCCAGCCCACTATGCTGATCCCGCCGAACGGCGCCAGCGAGGCCGGCAGCAGGAACACGCCGGAGCCGATCATGTTGCCCGCCACCAGCGCGGTCGCCATCCACAGGCCAAGCCCCCTGGCCGGCTTTCGCCCCGCCCGGCCGCCGGCCGCGTCCGTTTCCACCTGTGTCGTCGTTGTCATGTCCCCGGTCCCTCGAAGTGGCGAACCATGGGCGTGCCGCCCCGGGCACGCCGAACCGGACGGCACGCTGGCACAGATGCGCGCGCGCCGATCTGATCTGCATCAATTGGGCGAGACCGCCGCCTTCATATCCTCGCGCCCGCAAGGACGCCTACGGCACAGCACCGCCCCGCGGACCCCCGGCGCGAAACCGGGGCGCCCCGGCGCGTCTCTTCTCCCGATCACAAAGGTGTTGGCAGCGGAAGCTTTGCTGGCTAGCCTTATTCTGGTAACAGGCAAGTTTTTTTTGATATAACACGCGCGAATAACCAGAGCTGACAAGTGAAAGCTCGATTAAAATTGGAGCGATCACCGACCGAGAGTCGCCAAGCTGGGGGACTGTCGCCTGACCGGGGGCACATCCCAAGACTGAAAGCGCCTACACAGTAGAGCGTCAGCGCTCTTCTGTTCAGTTTTACGGGACGACCGAACCATGCTGATCGGGAAGCTTCTCTCGACACGCAAGACCGATGCGCAGCTTCCCGACGAGATCCGGGCCTCGCTGGTCGCGTCGCTGTTCGGCTCGCTCTCCTCGCTGGCAATGGGCGCGGTCGCCTGCTCGATCATCGGGGCGGCGGCCGCGGTCGCCGCCGGGGATCCGTGGATCCTGGCCTGCTCCGTCGCGATCTTCGCCGTCGGCATGGTGCGGGTCGCCTGCGCCCTCGTCTACAAGCGCACGAAGCGCTCCATCGAACCCGGCCCGACGCGGCGATGGGAATTCGTCTACGAGCTCGGCGCGTGGGTATTCTCCAGCCTGCTGGGCCTGCTCTGCGTCCTGACATTGCTGCGGACGGACGACCTCACGCTCCATCTCATGGTGTCGACGACGGCGGCGGGCTATGCCGCCGCGATCGCCGGGCGCAATGCCGGCCGGCCGATCATCGCCGTCGGCCAGCTCGCCCTCACCGCGCTGCCCCTGTCGCTCGCGCTGTTCATCCATGGCGGCCTTGCCTATTACGCGCTCGGCTTCGTCATCCTCCTGTTCGTCTACGGCATGGTGGACATCACGATGAGCATCCGCGAGATCATCCTCCAGGCGCTCACCATGACACGGCGCGAGGCGGCGCTCGCGGCCCGCTTCGAGGAGCAGGCCAACCGCTTCGACATCGCGCTCAACAACATGTCCCACGGCCTGTGCATGTTCGACCCGGAGAACAGGCTGAAGGTGTGGAACGCACGCTTTCTGGAGATGCTCGGACTGGACGGATCGCAGATCCGCGTCGGCGCGAGCGTCGGCACGCTGGTGCGCCACAGCATTCGGGCCGGCAACCATTCCGGCAAGCGGGTGCGCCATATCGTACAGGACCTGGTCCGCACCCTGAGCGAGGAGACCCACGGGCAGGTCTTCCTGACGCTGCATGGCGGGCAGATCATCGCCCTGTCGCGCCGGCTCATGGCCGATGGCGGGGCCGTGGTGATCCTGGAGGACGTGACCGAACGAAAGGCGGCGCAGGAACGCATCTCGCACCTTGCGCATTACGACGAGCTGACCGGCCTCGCCAACCGCAGCCATTTCCGCGAGCGGATCGCGCGGCTTCTGGACCCGGACCGGCTCCGGACCGCACCGTTCGCCCTGCATCTCGTCGATCTCGACCGCTTCAAGTCCATCAACGACACGCTCGGCCATTCCATCGGCGACAAGCTGCTCGTGGAGGTGTCGGAACGGCTGCGCGGCGCGATCGGCTCGGCAGACCTCATCGCGCGCTTCGGCGGCGACGAGTTCGTGGTCCTGCATTGCTCCGCCGACAGCCGCTACACCGCGCGCCAGCTCGCGCGACAGGTGATCGCGGCGATGGAGGAGCCCTTCGAGATCGACGGCCACCGGATCGATATCGCCGCCTCCGTCGGCATCGCGCTGGCCCCGGCGGACGGCAGCAATTCCGACGAGTTGCTCAAGCGGGCCGACATGGCGCTCTATGCCGCCAAGCGCAATGGCGGCGGCAGCCATCGCTTCTTCTCCCCGGAGATGGAGGACAGGGCCCATGCGCGCCGCGCGCTCGAGGTCGACCTGCGCGAGGCGCTGGAAACCGACGGCTTCGAGCTTCACTTCCAGCCGCTGATCGAGCTCGCGACAGGCGAAATCACCACATGCGAGGCGCTACTGCGCTGGCACCATCCAGAGCGCGGTCCCATCCCGCCCTCCGAGTTCATCCCGATTGCGGAGGACACGGGGCTCATCGCCGCGCTCGGCGACTGGGTGCTGCATCGTGCCTGCCAGGAAGCCTCGACATGGCCGAGCAATGTCAGGGTCGCGGTCAACATGTCGCCGGTGCAGTTCCGCGACCGTGCGCTCGGCCGGCGGATATTCTCCGCCCTCACCGAGGCGAGCCTGCCCCCCCACCGCCTCGAGCTGGAAATCACCGAGCGGGTCCTCCTGGAGGAGACCGAGACGACGCTGCACGCCCTGGAGCAGCTCGTCATGACGGGCGCCAATATCTCCCTCGACGATTTCGGAACCGGCTTCTCCTCGCTCAATTATCTGCGCAAGTTCCCGTTCCAGAAGATCAAGATCGACCGCTCCTTCGTCCGCGACATCGGCCATGACCGCGAGGCGCAACTCATCGTGCACGCGATCGCGAGCCTCGGCGCGGACCTGGAGATGATCGTCGTGGCAGAAGGGGTGGAAACCGCCGAGCAGCTCGCCCAGGCCAAGGCGCAGGGCTGCCACGAGGCCCAGGGCTACCTGATCGGCGAGCCCATGCCGGCGGACGCCATTCACGACCGCCTCACCCGGTCCGCATCCCGCCACCGCGAGACCGCCTGAGACAGGGCCGGGCCGGACATCCCGTTGCGGGACATCCGGCCCCTGAGCCGCCACCGGCCTATTCGGCCGCCACCATGGGCCGGACGGGCTGTGCGGCACCGCCCAGCCGGTCCTGGGCGGAGACGAGCCGCTCCATGACGCGGAGCTCCTGCTCGCGCAGCTCCATGCAGGCATCCGCCCAGAGCTCGACGATCCGGTCGAGTTCGTCCAGCGACACCGGATTGACCTCCCGTCCCGCCTGATAGACGGCGCGGTGGCCCGCATGCCGGCGCTTCTGGCGCTCGATATATTTCCGGGTCTCCTCGATGCCCGTCCCCGGCTCCGCCAGAATGTGGACGATGCCGAGCTCCTTCATCTCCTCCGCGCTGTATGTGCGCCCGGTCAGGATCATCTCCTCCGCGCGCGCCGCACCGATCCGCCGGGCCAGCAGGCTGTAGGCGCCCATGCCGGGGAACAGGCCGAACAGGTTCTCCGGAAGGCCGAACTTCGCCCCGCGTTCCGCAACGATGACGTTGAAGGACAGGAGCGACTCGAACCCGCCGCCGAGCGCGTCTCCCTGGGCGAGCCCGACGGTGATGACCGGCAGGCCGAGCCCGTTCATGTTGTTATGGAGAATGCGCACGCAACGCTTGCCGTACTCGACCAGCGTGTCGTGATCGCGCTCGCGGATCTTCCGTGCGAACAGGTGGAGATCGCCGCCCAGATTGAAGACGCCGGGCGCGCGCGAACCGAGCACCAGATAGCGCAGGTCGCGGGGCCGGCCGGCGAACATCGCCCGGATGCCCGCCTGCCAGGCCTCGAAATCCCTGAGCAGATCGGGATTGTAGCTCGGCCGGCCGCGCGGACGCATGAAGGTCCACAGGGTTCCCGTCTCCTCCATCCACGACACCTCGAGCTGTTCGAGGCCGAAGAGTGGCCGGTCGGCAACCAGCCCCGTATCGCGATCCGGCTGTCTGACGGGCTCGGGGGAGACCGCGGCGGGAACGAAGCCGACGGGTCTCGGCGCGTATTCAAGCGAACTGGATAGTGACATCTCTGTGCATCCCTTTGAGATTTTGGTCGCGGCATTATTGTGGCAACACCGCATGAGCCGACGCAAATTTTGTAAAATGGGGCACACAACACTTTCATTGCACCAACGAGCCAACTTTTATTTGGGATGATCAAAGACTAGGCAGGGCCTGCTCACAAAAACGACAATCGGGACAGGGCCATCGAAACCGTCTTCCGGGAAATGCCCCGAAGTCAGCCAGCCCCTGCCGCACCGCCGCCGGGACGGGGCCGTGCATCGTTCTCGGCACACCGCTTGCGAGCGCCGCCGGCCCGGTCCCACTTGACCGCGCTTCGCGGCCCGCCCCAATCTAGGGCGAGGGCGATATCACAAATAACGGCGGGCCCATCCGCCGGACAGGAGACGGCGGGGGAGGCCCATGAGAGCGAACCGGTGGCGCAGATTTTCCGACTGGGACGAGCGCCCGCTGCGGCTCGACAGGTTCGCCGCCGAGGATGCCGAGAACGGCTTCGCCGCCTTCTCCAGCCCTGCCGATCCCGAGCCGCATGTCGCGGTGGAGGCCGGGCGCATCGCCGGGATGGACGGCGTGGCGGAGGCCGATTTCGACATGATCGACCGCTTCATCGCCCGCTACCATCTCGACCCGGAGATCGCCTCGGAGGCGATGGCGATGCCGTCGCCCGAGATCGCCCGCATGCTCGTCGACATGACCGTGCCGCGCGAGGCGCTCGTCCGGCTCGCCCATGGCATGACGCCCGCCAAGCTCGCCGAAGCGGTCGCCGAGCTCAACGCGCTGGAAATCGCCTTCGCCTATTCGAAGATGCGCGCCCGCAAGACGCCGGGCAACCAGGCCCATGTGACCAACGCCAAGGACGATCCCCTGCAGCTCGCCGCCGACGCGGCCATCGCCGTGGCGCTCGGCTTCGACGAGATCGAGACCACCATGCGCGTGTCGCGCAATGCCTGGTCGAACGCGGTGGCCTGCTGCGTCGGCGCGGCGGTCGGGCGGGCCGGAACGCTCTTCCAGTGCTCCAGCGAGGAGGCGGAGGAGCTCCAGATCGGCATGGCCGGCTTCTCCTCCTACGCGGAGACGGTGTCGGTCTACGGCACGGAGAAGAGCTTCGTCGACGGCGACGACACGCCTTGGTCGAAAGCGTTCCTGGCCGCCGCCTATGCCTCGCGCGGCATCAAGATGCGCTGCACCTCCGGCGCCGGCGCGGAGCTCCTGATGGGCTTCCACGAGCGCAAGTCCCTGCTCTATCTGGAAGCCCGCTGCCTGTGCCTGCAGCGCGCCATGGGCGTGCAGGGCACGCAGAATGGCGGCATCGACGGCGCGCCGCTGACGGCGACTGTGCCCGGCGGCATGCGCGAGCTGATGGCGGAAAACCTGATCGCCGTCTGGCTCGACCTGGAATGCGCGTCGGGCAACGATGCCCGGCCGACGGAATCGGAGATCCGCGTCGGCGCCAAGATCATGCCCTATCTGATCGCCGGCTCCGACCTCATCTGCTCCGGCTTCGGCTCGATCCTCAAATACGACAACTCCTTCAACCCCTCGCTGCTCAATGGCGAGGAGATCGAGGACTATCTCGTCCTCCAGCGCGACTTCGAGGCCGATGGCGGGCTGACCCCCATCGCGGAGGAGGACGCGCTCGACCTGCGCGTCCGCGCCATCGACGCCATCTCCGCGGTGTTCGAGGAACTTGGCCTCGCCGCGCCGACGGCAGAGATGAAGGGCTCCGTCGCCGCCGCCTCGGGCTCGGCTGACACCGAGAGCTTCACGCCGCGCGAGGTGGTCGCGATCTCGGAGGCGATCAGGGCGCGGGGCATCACGGTCGTGGACGTCATCCGGGCGCTCGATGCGCGCGGCTTCCGGCAGGAGGCGGAAAACCTCCTGCAGCTCGTCAAGCTCAGGATCTCCGGCGATTACCTCCAGACATCGGCCATCGTGCGCGACGGCCGGGTGATCAGCGCCATCAACGATCCCAACGACTATCTGGGCCCCGGCACCGGCTACCGCGTCGACGAGGCGCGCCGGGCCGAGATCGCCGCCATCCGCGACGTGCTGACGCGCGAGACCGTCATCGACCAGGAAGAGGAGTATGCGCGCAAGGCCGCCACGGGCCTGAGGCTGAAGACCATGGGCCCCGCCGGGCGCGGCGAGGATCCCCGCGAGGTGACGGTCGGCATCTCCCCGGCCTTCGGGCGCAAGCTCTTCCGCACGCTCGGCGGGCTCGCCCTGTCGGACGTGCTCTCCGAGATCGTCGCCGGCATCGCCGAGGGCGGCGGCACCGCCCGGCTCGTGCGCATGGGCCATACCGCCGACACCTCCTTCCTCGGCCTGTCCGCCGCCCGGCTGTCCGGCTCCGGCGTCGGCATCGGCCTCCAGGCCAAGGGCACCGCGGTCATCCATCACGCGGACCGCCTGCCCCACAACAATCTGGAGCTCTTCTCCAACGCGCCCGTCACCCGGCTGGAGCACTACCGCCAGCTCGGCTTCAACGCCGCGCGCCACGCCGCCGGCGAGATCCCCGACCCCGTCGTCGTGCCCACCCGGGGCGAGGCGATGGGCGCGCGCTACCATGCCCGCGCGGCACTCATCCACGCGGTGGAGACCTCGCTCGTCGGCGACGGCGCCGCGCCGGAGGACATCGCGCTCGACCCGGAAGGACCGTCGACATGACCGAACGGCTCACCGCCCAGGACTATCCGATCGCGGAGAAGCGCCCCGAGCTTGCCCGAGGTCGGCAAGGCAAGGGGCTCGACGAGATCACGCTCGACGCGCTCGGCCGGGGCGCCGTGGCGCTGGAGGACCTGACGATCACCGCGGACGCCCTCCGGCGCCAGGCGGAGATCGCCCGGTCCGCGAACCGGCCGACCCTTGCGGAGAACTTCGAGCGGGCCGCCGAGCTCGTCGACGTGCCGCAGGATGTCGTCATGGCCGTCTACGAGCTCCTGCGCCCGGGCCGGGCGAAGAGCGCCCAGGATCTCGTCGAGGCCGCGGCCATGCTCCGGGAGACCTACGGGGCAGACCGCATGGCCGCGTTCGTGGAGGAGGCCGCGGACGTCTACGAACGCCGGGGGCTGTTCGCCTTCCGCTTCTGAGGCGACGCCGGGGACCATTGGAATGGGAGTTGGCATGGGAGGGGAAATGAGCTGGAAGACCGCCTATCGGTCGATCTACTATCGGGGCGCGCCAGAGCCGGAGGACATGGTCCTCGACCCGGCGACGACGGCCCTGCTCGTGATCGACATCCAGAACACCTACAGGACGCGGCCCGACCCGGCGGCGCTGACGCCCGAGGAGCGCGAGCGCTACGATGCCTGGACGCCGTTCCACGAGCGTCTCGAGACCGTTGTGATCCCCAATACGCGCGCCATGCTGGAGCATTGCCGCGCCATCGGCATCGAATGCCTGTTCGCGCGCATCGCCTGCCAGACGCATGACGGGCGCGACCGCTCGCTGTCGCAGAAGAAGCCCGGATGGAACAACCTGCTCCTGCCGAAGGACGAGTGGGCCTCGCAGATCGTCGACGAGCTCGCCCCGCAAGGCGACGAGATTGTCGTGACCAAGACGAGCGACAGCGCGCTCACGGGCTCAAGCCTGCGGCTCGTCCTGCACAATCTGGGCATCGACACGGTGATGTGCTGCGGCCTGTTCACCGACCAGTGCGTCTCCTCGACCGTGCGCTCGCTCGCCGACGAGAGCTTCGACGTGGCGGTGCTGGAGGATTGCTGCGCGGCCGGCTCCGACGAGCTTCACCATAAGGAGCTCGAGATCGTCAACATGATCTACTGCCATGTCATGTCGTCGGCGGAGGCCCGGGCCATGATCGCGCCGGCCTGACGGGCCCCGGCCGACACAATCCTGTCAAGTTTGGCGAAGCTCAAGTCAAGACGCTTCCCCACCCGCCGGATAGGCTGTGACATTAGGGCATGCCGTTGGGTGCGCAACGGCGTGAGTGACGGTCCCGCTACCTGGGCATGGAGCACCATGCCGGCCCATCCCCCTGACCGCAGCCGGTCACCACTTGTCGCGAGAAACAGGACGGACCGGCTGCCGGCGACAGGGGCGCGAAGCCCCCGCGGGACCGACAAGGGAGAGGGAGACGGAGATGGCTAGACACGGAATAAGCCGCCGGAATTTCATGCAGCAATCCGGTCTGTGGGCCGGCGCCTTCGCGGCAGGCACCAGCGGGCTCTTGCGCCCCGCCTTCGCCCAGCGCGACGACCAGCTCAACGTCCTGTGCTGGGAAGGCTACAATACCGACGACGTCCTCGGACCGTTCCGCGATGCCCATTCCGGCGCGACGGTGCGCGCGGAAAGCGGCACGTCGGACCCCGACATGATCAACAAGCTCAGGGCCGGCGAGGTCAATGTCTGGGACCTCATCAACGTCAACCAGCCCTGGGCGCAGAACCAGCTCTATCCCGAGCAGCTCATCAAGCCGCTCGACAAGGCCCGCTTCGAGCCCTATTTCGCGAAGATGCTGCCGGCCTTCCACGACTACCCGCTGGCCTACGACAAGTCCGGCGAGAACCTGATCGGCATGGTCCAGCGCTTCGGGCCGTTCAGCTTCGTGGTCAACACCGACAAGATCAGCCGCGAGACGGCGGAGGACCAGGGCTACAAGCTGTTCCTCGACCCCGCCATGAAGGGCCGCTACGCGGTGCTGACCTACGACAACTGGAACATCATGCATATGTGCATGACGGCCGACATGAACCCGTTCGAGCCCGTCGACGAGGCCGGCCGCACCAAGTTCGAGGAGACCGCCAAGGCGATCTTCGGCGGCGCGAAGCTCTTGTCCGACGACCTCGTCGCGCTCAACACCGCGCTCATCAACGGCGAGATCGACGCCTATTTCACCGGCGGCACATACACCGCCTCGCCGGCGCGTTACGACGGGCAGACGCAGGTGCGCGCCGTCACGCCGAAATCCGGCCCGGTCGACGGCAAGGGCGGCGTCGTCTGGGTCGAGGTCACCTCGCTGGTCAACAATCCCGACCCGTCGGCGCTCGCGCCGGAGTTCCTGGAATTCGTCCAGCAGCCGGAGATCTGCAAGGCCGTGGCCTTCGCGGAGGGCACCTACAACCCGATCAGCCAGATGGGCAATCCGGCCGTCATGGACCAGTTCGACAAGGACGAGCTCGACGCCATCCAGTGGGACACGCTGGAGGACGAGATGGCGGCGTCGGTGGAGTATGCGATCATTCCCTCCTACCAGGATCTGATGCCGATCTACAACGCGGCCAAGCGCAGCTAGGGCCCGACATGCGAGACCGGCCGGCTACCGCTCCCGAGCGGCGGCCGGCCTTCCGGATTGACTGGCGTTGTCCGCCCCTTTGCGCGTAGGAGGGAAAATGGCCCCGACGGTGGCTCTCCGTCTGACCAATGTCGTGAAACGGTTCGGCAATTTCACGGCACTGCACGGGATCGACCTGGATATCCAAGACGGCGAGTTCCTGACGATCGTCGGCCCCTCCGGCAGCGGCAAGACCACCATGGTCCGCCTGCTCGTCGGCATGGACGAGCCGAGCGAGGGGACCATCCACCTCAATGGCGAGCTCATCAACGACGTGCCAGCCAACAAGCGCCCGACCTGCATGGTCTTCCAGTCTCTGGCGCTGTTCCCGCACCGCACGGTCGGCCAGAATATCGAGTTCCCCCTGAAGATCAGGGGCGTCTCCGCGCAGGAGCGCCGCGAGCGCGCCCATGAGCTGCTCGCCCTCCTGCACCTGCCGGCCGACTATTACGGCAAGAACGTCATGCAGTGCTCCGGCGGCGAGCGCCAGCGCGTTGCGCTGGCCCGCGCGCTCGCCTTCGACCCGGAGATCCTGTTCTTCGACGAGCCGCTCTCCGCGCTCGACTACCGCCTGCGCAAGACGCTGGAGAAGGAGCTGAAGGACCTCCACCGGCGCACCGGCAAGACCTTCGTCTACATCACCCATTCGCTGGAGGAGGCGATGGTGATGAGCGACCGGATCGCGATCATGAAGGAGGGGCGCATCGCCCAGCTCGGCACCGCCGACGAGATCTATTCCGCGCCGCGCACGCGCTTCGTCGCGGAGTTCATGGGCGAGGTCAACCTGTTCCCGGTCACAAGCGCGCCGGACGGCGCGCTCGCCGCGCGCGACGGATCGCTCGCGATTGCCGGCACCGCCCCCGGGCTCGCGCCCGGATCGCGGGCGACCCTGATGATCCGGCCGGAATTCATCCGCTTCCTCGGCGCGGGCGACACCGCCGACTGCGTGGCGGAGGGGACGGTGCGCGACGAGTTCGCGCTCGGCTCGCGCCTGCAATACGAGGTCGACCTCGCCGACGGGCAGACGGTGACGGTGGAGAAGCTGCGCGAGGACCGCTTCCCCGGCGCCATAGGCGACAGCGTGCGGCTCGGCTGGGACCTCGACCACGTGCACTTCATCCCCGAGGCCGAGGAGAGCTGACCGCCATGGAACGCATGGAGCAACGCCAGGGCTTCCTCAGCGCGCTTCCCGTGGGCGTCCTGCTCGCCGCGATCTTCGTCGCCCCGCTCCTCGTGGTCTTCCTGTTCTCCTTCATGCCGGCGCGCGTCTTCACGCTCGCCCATATGCCGAGCTTCGAGAACTACCGCTACTTCGTCGAGCAGGGCTACTACCTCTCCCTGTTCCGCTCGCTCGGCATGGCGGCGGCCGCAACCGTGCTCCTCTTCGTCGTCTCCTATCCGCTGGCCTACGGCATGGCCAAGGTGTTCGGCAAATTCACGCTGGTCATCACCGTCGGCGTGGTGGTGAGCCTGTTCGTGTCGGAGAATATCCGCCTGTTCGGCTGGGTGCTGACACTGATGAAGGGCGGCATGCTGCTCGGCACGCTCAAGGCGTGGACGGGGCTGGAGCTGGAAAGCTGGCTCTACGACGTTCCCATCATCATCTTCGGGCTCGTCTACGCCTATTTCCCGTTCATGCTGTTCCCGCTCGCCCAGGGCATCGCCATGGTGCCCGACGAGGTCCGGCTCGCCGCCAGCGACCTCGGCGCGTCGCGCACGCGGATCTTCCTGGAGATCGACCTGCCGCTCGCCATGCCGGGCATCGTGGTCGGCGGGCTGCTGTCCTTCGTGCTGGCCGCCGGCGCGATGGCGGAATCGAAGCTCCTGGGCGGCCAGCAGGTCATCGTCATGGCCGACGAGGTGGAGACGGCCTTCACCTACGGGCAGAACTGGCCGCTCGGCTCGGCCCTGTCGGTGATCCTGATCGCGATCATCGGCGGGCTCGCCTTCTTCGCCCTGCGCCGCATCGACCTCGACCGCATCATGGGGCGGAAGGCCTGAACGCCATGCACCATTCAAAGCTCACCCGCACAGCGCTGGTCGCCTACGGCATTCTCTGCCTGGCGGTGATCTACCTGCCGCTCCTCGCGGTCGCCTTCGCCTCCGTCGCCCGGGCCCGCTATCTGAGCTTTCCGATCAAGCGCTATACATTCCAGTGGTACGAGCGCGCGCTGGACAGCGACACCGTCTCCGGCCTCGTCGTGACCTCCTTCAAGATCGCGGTCGTCGTCACGCTGGTCTCCGTCGCCGTCGGGCTGTTCGGCGCGCTCGCCTTCGCGCGCTACCGCTGGCGCTTCCGCGGGGCGTTCCAGAAGCTGATCCTCCTGCCGATCTTCTTTCCGCAGACGGTTCTGGGGCTGGCCATCCTCATGTGGTTCAACGCGCTGGGCATCGTGCCGACGTGGAAGACGGCCATCGTCGCCCATCTTGTCTGGATAGCCCCCATCGCCACGCTGATCATCTCCATCCGCGCCTACAATTTCGATCCGGCGCTGGAAGAGGCCGCCCGCGACATGGGCGCGTCCGCCGGCCAGATCCTGCGCGAGATCACCATTCCGCTCCTGTGGCCCGGCATGGTGTCGGCGGGCCTGTTCGCCTTCCTTCTGTCATGGGGCAACTTCCCGCTGTCGCTGTTCACGACGGGCGCGGATTCCACGCTGCCGGAATGGCTCTATGCCAAGATGGTCTCCGGCTACTCGCCGCTGGTGCCGGCGGTCGGCATGATCTCGGTGATCGGCTCGCTCGCGCTCATCGCGATCGGCATCGCGGTGGCAAATATCGTCTTCAGGCGGCGGGCGGCCGACTGAGGCGCAAGAGCGACCTGCGTCCAGCCGGACGCAGAAAAGTCGCTCTAACATTTTGAGAACGATCAACTTTTCTGCACTCAGGCGAGTCCGCCCGAGTGCAGGTTGATCTGGCGCAAACGGCAAGACACTTCGGGAGGACAGGACAT
The DNA here is from genome assembly GCF_015482775.1 of Kaustia mangrovi. Taxonomy (GTDB): domain Bacteria; phylum Pseudomonadota; class Alphaproteobacteria; order Rhizobiales; family Im1; genus Kaustia; species Kaustia mangrovi. The sequence goes on from NZ_CP058214.1 coordinate 1,522,122, forward strand.
GCTGACGTCGATCGCAGGAAAATCGGTGATCGTGACCGGTGCCAGCAAGGGCATCGGCAAGGGGATCGCGCGGGTCTTCGCCAATCAGGGCGCGAAGGTCATGGTCGTGGCGCGCCACGAGGACCAGGCCAGCGCCACCGCCGGCGAGCTCGGCAACGGGGCGAGCGGCTTCGCCGCCGACGTGACGAAATGGGAGGACATGGAGGCGATGGCGGCGGCGGCCGCGGAGCGCCATGGCGGCCTCGACGTGCTGTGCGCCAATGCCGGCATCTTCCCGCAGGCCAAGATCGAGGAGATGTCGCCCGAGGAGTGGAACGAGGTCCTCGACACCAACCTCAAGGGCGCCTTCCTGTCGGTGAAGGCCGCGATCCCCTATCTCAAGAAGACCGGCGAGGGCCGGATCGTCATCACCTCCTCGATCACGGGGCCGGTGACGGGCTTTCCCGGCTGGACCCATTACGGCGCGTCCAAGGCCGGCCAGCTCGGCTTCATCCGCACCGCCGCCATCGAGCTCGCCAAATACGGGATCACGGTGAACGCCGTCATGCCCGGCAATATCGTCACCGAAGGGCTCGAGGGCCTCGGCGACGACTATCTGAAGACCATGGCCGCCTCGATCCCGCTGAAGCGGCTCGGCACGGTGGAGGATATCGGCAATGCCGCGCTGTTCTTCGCCTCCCGGGAGGCGGCCTATGTGACCGGCCAGACGATCATCGTCGACGGCGGCCAGATCCTGCCGGAATCGCTCGAGGCGCTGGAGGAGATGTAGGCTCCGGCTTCCCGCCTTCGCGGGAGCGAGCGGCAAGAGAGCAGGCATCCGGGCACGACCCGGGAGCCTTGGCCAATCGGGCTGCACCGGCCCGCTCCCCCACCCGGCCACCCATGAAATTATGGTCCCGTGGGTGGCCGGGTGGGGGAGCGAGCGACAGGGCCCCTTCTTCATTCCGCTCATCCCGGCGAAAGCCGGGATCTCAGGCGTGTTGCACGAGATCCCGGCTTTCGCCGGGATGAGCGGTTTCATTCAACCTGACCGCAATCCACTCTACCCCGCGACCCGCCTGGTGCGGTATTCGCGCGGCGACACGCCCGTCCAGCGGCGGAAGGCGCGGGAGAAGGCCGACAGCTCCGAATAGCCCAGCAGAAGGGCGATCTCGGAGAAGGGAAGCTGGCGCTGCTTCACATAGGACAGCGCCAGGTCCCGGCGCACCGCCTCCACGAGGTCCTTGTAGGTGGTACCGGCCTCCGACAGCTCGCGCTGGATCGCGGAGAGCGGCACGCGCAACTCCGCGGCGACCTGCTCCAGCGAGGGATAGCCCTCCGGCAGCCCGAGGCGGATGGCGGTGCGCATGCTGTCGAGCAAAAGGGCGTCGGCGGGCTCGATGTCGCTCAGGCCCTCCAGGCAGGTCTGCATCATGGCGAGCAGCTGCAGGTCGCGCGCCGGCATGGGCCGCGCCATGATCTCCGGCCGGAACAGCAGGGCGTTGGTCGGCTGGGAGAAATAGACCGGCGCGTCGAAGGCGCTCTCGTGCTCCTTCGCCTCCAGCGGCCGGGGATGCTCGAAATGCACCTCCTCCGGCGCCCAGTGCGAACCGCAGCACTCGCGGATCACGTTCAGGAACATGCCGAGCGACAGCTCCGCGTCCTGCCGGCGCTCGACGATGGCCGGCGCGGTGATCTGGTATTCGAGGCGCACCAGCCCGTCGGTATCCTGCACGAAGCGCATCGCCGAGCTTTCCTGATGATAGCGAAACAGCCCGACGAGGTTCTCCAGCGCGCTCCCGAGCGTCGGCGAGGACACCGCCGCATAGCCCCACAGGCCGAGATCGCGCGGCTTGAACTGGTTGCCGAACCACAGGCCGAAATTGTCGTTGCCCGTCTGCTGCGCGGCCTCCTCGAAGAGGCGGCAGAAATCGGCGAGCCTCAGCTTGTGCGTCGGCGAGCCGGTGACGTCGGGCACGATCCGGACATGGCCGAAGATGCGGTCGACATCGCCGCGATACTGCTCGATGAAGTTCACGATACCCGTCGCCGCGGCGGCGATGACACCGGGGGGCGCCGCACCTGGCGGTCCTCCGGGCGTCACGCGCGACCCGTCGCGGCTGTGAAACGCCGTCATCATCAGCTCCCTCCCCGCTGATCATTTCATCCTAGCGCGCGACCGCCGTCAAAGCAAAACGCACCGGGGGGCGGACCGTCGTCCCGGGCCGGACAGCGGGCCTGTCAAGAAAGCCCGAGGCAGTGTCAAGCGCCCCCGCCCCCGCTGCGCCTAGCCTCGCGGTCAGGATCAAGAAGACCCGCGGGGCTCCCGGTACGCATTCCCCATGCGGCCCGCCGCCCGCCTTCCAGACGAGCACATCGACATGGCGATGGCCGAGACGACAGACGACACGACCCCCGGGCTGAGCCCGCACCGCGCCGCGCAGATGGTGGAGAAGGCGCGCTGGGCGGCGGCGTCCTACGCCACCTATTCCCGCCGGGAGGTCATGAGGGTGGCCGAGGCGGTCGCCGGCGCGGCGGCCCGCGAGGCGCGCCGCTATGCCGACTGGGCGGTCGAGGAGACCGGCTTCGGCAATGCCGACCACAAGGAGCTCAAGAACCGCCTGTGCTCGACCGGGCTTCTGGAGCACTATCGCGATCACGACTATGTGGATTTCCGCGTCGAGCCGGACACCAAGACCGTGGCGATCCCGAAGCCTGCGGGCGTGATCTTCGCGCTCACCCCGTCCACCAATCCGGTCTGCTCGGTGTTCTACAAGACGCTCATCGCCCTGATGACGCGCAACGCCATCGTCATCAGCCCGCACCCGGCGGCCAAGGCCTGCTGCGCGGACGCCGCCCGGCTGATCGCCAGGGCGGCGGAGGAGGCCGGCGCCCCCGACGGCATCGTCCAGGTGATCGACGAGCCGTCGCTGCCGATCATCGACGCGATCATGACGTCGGACCGGATCGACCTGATCCTCGCCACCGGCGGCACGCCCATGGTGCGCGCGGCCTATTCGTCGGGCAATCCGGCCATCGGGGTGGGCCCCGGCAACAATCCGGCCTATGTCGACGAGAGCGCCGACGTCGCGAAGGCGGCCGAGCGCATCGCCGGCTCCAAGGCCTTCGACAACTCCATCCTGTGCACCAACGAATCCGCCGTCATCGCCCATTCAGCGATTGCCGGCCGGCTCGCCAGCGAGCTCGCCCGGCAGGGCTGCCACATGCTGTCTGAGGAGGAGCGCGACCGGCTGGAGGAGCATCTCTTCCCGAACGGCAAGTTCAACATCTCGCTGCTCGGCCGTCCGGCGACCGCCATCGCGGAGAGCGCCGGCATCCGCGTGCCGCGCAATACGCGCGTGCTGCTCGTGCCGCTGGAGCGCATCGGCGACGACTACCGGCTGAGCCGGGAGAAGCTCGCCCCCGTCCTCGGCTTCTACGAGGTCGCCTCCCGCGAGGCCGCGCTCACCGCCGCGAAGGCCATGGTCCGCCGCTCCGGCGCCGGCCATTCCGCCGCCATCCACACGCAGGACGAGGCCGTCGTGCTGAGATTCGCCGCGGAGCTTCCCGTCCTGCGCGTCGCCGTCAATGTGGGCTGCTCGACCGGCGCGGCCGGCTTCGACACCTGGCTCGCCCCGACCATGACCATCGGAACCGGCTATTTCGGCCGCTCCTCGGTCAGCGAGAATGTCGGCCCGCAACACCTCGTGCAGTGGACGCGCATCGCCTACAACAAGGCCGACGACGTCGCCTTCGGCTCCTATGGGGGCCTGAGCCTGCCCGAGCCGGCGACCCGGCCGCGCCTGCCGGAAGGCCGGATCGACTATTCCTTCGACTGGGTGGGCGGGCGCGCATCCGCCATCGCCGGCGAGGCGCCGCGCCCGGCGCCGCCATCGGCCACAGACACCGACATGGATGCGCTCAAGGCGGAGATCCGCCAGCTCATCGCAGAAGAACTGCGCGCGATCCGGCGCGGCGAGGCGTGAGGACAAGACGGCAGATGGCGACGCTTCGCTCCTATATCTTCATCGACCAGCTCCAGCCGAAGACCATGTGCTATTTCGGCACCTTCGTGCGCGGCTTCCTGCCCCGCACCAACATGGCCGCGCTCATCATCGAGGTCGCGCCGGGGCTAGAGATCGAGAACATCACCGACATCGCGGTCAAGGCCGTGGACGTGAAGCCCGGCCTCCTGGTGGTGGAGCGCCAGTACGGCTATCTGGAGATCCACTCCAAGTCGACCGCCTCGGTGAAGGCGGCGGGCGAGGAGGTCCTCGGCTATCTCGGCGCGTCGCAAGCCGACGCCATGAAGCCGGAAATCCTCTCCTCCAGGATCGTGAAGCGCGTCGACAACTATCACGCCTTCCTCGTCAACCGGAACAAGTCGGGCTCGATGATCCTCGCAGGCGAGTCGCTCTTCGTGCTGGAGATGCAGCCGGCGGCCTATGCGATCCTCGCGGCCAACGAGGCGGAGAAGGCGGCGGAGGTGAAGGTTGTGGACTACCGGATGATGGGGGCGACCGGCCGGGTCTATCTCTCCGGCGAGGAGAGCGACATCCGGGCGGCAGCGCGCGCGGCCGAGCAGGCCCTTCAGGCGAGGCAGTAGCCGATGGCCGGCAAGATCGATACGAACACGCTGAGAACGCTGGTGCGCGAGGCGCTCCGGGAGGCGCTCGCGGCCCCCTCCGGCGTGGAGACCGCACCCGGCGGCCTGGGCTTTCCCGGCGAGATGCGCGCCGCCCTCAATGCGGGCCGGCCCGCCCGGATGCGCATCGAAATCGGTTCGGCGGACGACCTGAACGCCTTCGCGCGCGATATCGCGCGGGCGAGCGAGCACGAGGATCTCAAGGCCGCGATCGTGGGCGGCGCAGTGCGCTTCGAGCTGTCGGGCGCCGCGTCCCCGGCGCCGGCGCCACGGCCGTCGGAGACCCCGGCGGACGCCCCGCCGCAGCGCGCGGGCGCCTTCGCCCTGGACACCGGCATCCTGTCGGAAACCCGCGTCGCGGAGATCGGCAGGACCCATTCGCGGATCGTCGTCGGCCATGAGGTCGTGATGACCCCGCTCGCGCGCGACAAGGCCCGCGAGCTCAAAATCGAACTGGTGAGGCAGAAGCCATGAAGACCGGTATCGTGATCGGAAAGGTGTGGGCCACGAAGCGCCTCGACGAGCTTCCCGGCGGGGCGCTCCTAGAGATCGCCCTGGAGGAGGGCCGGGGCGGCGGGGACACGGGCGAGCGGCTGATCGCGCTCGACCCCCTCGGCGCCGGCGACGGCGAGCGGGTGCTCGTCACGCAAGGCTCGGTGGCCCGTAGCTGGTTCAAGGATCCCAAGGCCGTGGTCGATGCGCTCGTGATCGGCATTCTCGACGAGCCGCGCAAGGCGTCGGGCTAGAGCAGGCCCGCATCCGGCCGGAGGCAGGCAGGTCTCTCTAATGCCTTGAGAACAATTGAATTTTCCGCACTCGGGCGAGCCCATCGGAGTGCAGGTCGATCCAGGGTTGAACGGAATTCGCGCGACAAGGAGGAAAGAGATGTCCAACGCGATCGGATTTGTCGAAACGAAGGGTTATGTGGCGGCGTTCGCCGCGGCCGACGCCATGGTGAAGGCGGCCAACGTCACCATTGTCGGGCGCGAGCAGGTGGGCGCCGGGCTGGTCTCGGTGCTCGTCCAGGGCGATGTCGGCGCGGTGAAGGCGGCGACGGAGGCCGGGGCTGAGGCCGCCGGCCATGTCGGCCAGGTTGTGTCCGTCCACGTCATTCCGCGCCCCCATGCCGACGTCGTGAAGCAGTTCGGCCTCGGCAAGTAAGGCCGGGCCGCCGGGCCAACAGCCCGTTCAGGACACCCCGAATGGCTCCTTGCCCATCGTCATTGCCGGCCCCTGGCCCGGCAATGACGAGGCATGGGCGGGCGCCGCGGGACGAGCAGGAGTGGCGGTTTGAGCGAGCTTCGCGTCTATCTGAAGATCGAGTCCCTGCGCCGGCAGTTCGCGGCCTATATGGGATCGCCGACACGGGCCCGGGGCTATGTGCCGCTTGAGGGCATGCATTCCCTGATCGTGGAGATCGCCCCGGCGCTCGCCATCCACCGGGTCATCGACTACGCGCTCAAGCACGTGCCGGAGGCCGAGCCCGGCATGCTCTATGTGGAGCGGCAGTTCGGCATATTGGAGCTCCATTCCATGGACATGGCCGAGCTCGATGCGGCGGGCGGCGCGATCCTTCAGGGGATCGGCGCGAAGGCCACCGATCAGCTCAGGCCGCATGTCATGTATACCGACATCGTGGAGGACGTGACCGACCAGCATGCGGTGATCCTGAACCGCAACCGCGACGCCTCCATGATGCTGCCCGGCCAGTGCCTGCTTCTGGTGGAGATGATGCCGGCGCTGTTCGCCGCCGTGGCGGCCAACGAGGCGGAGAACGCCGCCCCCGGAATCACGCTCGTCGACTGCCAGATGATCGGCGCGTCGGGTCGCGTCTTCATCTCCGGCTCGCGCGCCGACTGCGAGACCGCCCGCGACCGCATCCGCGAGGTCCTGGAGGCCATCGAGGGGCGGGAGAAATAGCGTCCATGGCCCCCGACCAGGGGCCAGGCCGGCATCGGCAAGGCGGTCAGCGGCGGTCCCGGCAAAGGCCCGCTTGTCCCCACGAAGGCGGGGACCCAGGCTGGTTTCCCGCCGTCGCGGGAATGAGCGGACGGAAAGCCCGGTCAACCGAATCGCAATCCGCCCCGCCCCCCTCGTCATCCCCGCTCCTTCCCTCGTCATCCCCGCTCCTTCCCCTCGTCATCCCCGCGCAAGCGGGGATCCATATCTCTGCCGTTGCTCATGGATTCCCGCTTTCGCGGGAATGACGGACAGTGAGCGCCCCGGGGCAAGCCGGGCCGGCCGCCCCCTCGTCATCCGAAGCGGGAGAGATCGTCCTCGCACAGGCCGACCGTGCCGGCGGTGTAGCGGTGACCCTGAACCGCATCCGCGAAGTTCTGGAAGCCATCGAGGGACGGGAGCGGTAAGGCAGTCAGCAGCGGTCCCGGCAAAGGCCCGCCCGTCCCCGCGAAAGGCTGGATTCCCGCCTTCGCGGGAATGAGCGGACGGAAAACCCGGTCAACCGGATCGCAATCCGCCCCGCCCCCTCGTCATCCCCGCTCCTTCCCCTCGTCATCCCCGCGAAAGCGGGGATCCATATCTCTGCCGTTGTTCATGGAGTCCCGCTTCCGCGGGAATGACGGATAGTAAGCGCGCCCGGGGCGAACCGGGCCGGCCGCTCCCCGTCATCCGAAGCGGGAGAGGTAGTCCTCGCACAGGCCGACCGTGCCGGCGGTGTAGTCGACGCCCATGGACTGGGCGAGATCGGTCTCCGAATGGGAGCCGATCCAGGCGACGAGCAGCATCCGGCGCAGCATGACGAAGGTCGGGATCTCCGCGGCGTCCCCCTCCGGCAGATCGCGTTCGCGCCGATAGCCCCTCACCCAGGCCTCCATGAGCTCGGGCACATGGGGCTCGTGCTCGAAGAAGGACACCGCCGTCGCGGCGTCGTAGAGATACCAGGAGAAGCCGGAATCGTCGAAGTCGATGACCTTGACCTCATCGCCGTCGATCAGGAGGTTGGCGAGCCGCATGTCGCAATGGATGAGGCCGAAGCGGTCTGGCCCCTTGCCGAAGCGCTCCAACCGCCGGCCGATCGTCTCCACGGTGCGCGCGAACAGGGCCTCCTTGTCCGCGTCGAGCCCCATGCCGTCGCGCCAGCGCCCCCAATGGGGGTTCGCGCCGAGGCTCGTCTCGAAATCCCAGGTCAGCCGCTCGAAGCCCTCCGGACGGCGCCATGCGCGCGAATGCCGGTGCATGCGCGCGGTGACGCTCCCCAGGATCTCGAACTTGTCGGTGAGATGGTCGCTCTCCGACGGCTCGACCCCCTCCTCCCACTCGAACAGCACGACATTGCGCGCCTTCGGCAGGGCCGGGTGGCCGACCTCCTGGATCGCCGCCCCGTCGCGGCCCGGAACGGGCACGGGCGTCGCGACCACGCGGTCGGCCCTGAGCGCCTCCAGCCAGGCGAGCTCGGAGCGGATGGCGTTCGGCGAGTGATAGCCCTCGCGGTGCACGCGCAGCGCCCAGCGGCGCCCCGAGGCGGCATGGTCCACCTTGTAGGTGGCGTTCTCCGACAGGTTGACGAGCGAGACCTCCACCCCCTCCGGCAGGTCGTAACGCCCAAGCGCCGTCTCGGCCAGATCGTGCAACGATCTGAGCAGCGCCTCGTGCGACAAGGCAGCCGTATCCGTCATTCCTCCCCTCCCTGGCTTTTTCTTCTTGGATATGCGCTCAGGCGACCTCGGCCGCGGACGCGCCGGCCGCCACGCCGCTGCGGATCGTTGTCCGCGCACGGGTGCCATGGATCTCCGCACGCGCCTGGCCGATGGCCGTGTCGGTCCGGTTCAGGATCTCGTCGCACAGCTCGCGGTCGCACAGGAGCCCCGGCTTGAACTGCAGGGCGCGCGGGTCGAGCGCGGAATAGATCGCCCAGATGCCGTTCCGGTAGAGCGTGCGCATCACGTGGACGGCCCCTTCCGGATGGTCGAACTCCAGCCCCATGATCAGCCCGCGCTGGCGGATGCCGACGAAGAAGTCCGGATGGTTGGCCTGGATCTGGTTCAGCCCCTGGCGCAGATAGTGCGCGATGTAATGGCACTGGGAGCGCGTCTCGGGGCGCGCACAGATCTCCATCACCTTGTGGGCGGCGATGCAGCCGAGCTCGGCGCCGCCGAAGCTCGACATGTGCCCCCAGCCATCCTCGTGCAGCCAGGCGGCGGAGCGCTCGTTGGCGATCACCGCGGAGATCGGATAGATGCCGCCGGACAGCCCCTTGCCGGTCACGATCATGTCCGGCACGACGCCATAGGTGTCGATGCACCACATCTCGCCGGAGCGCATGAGACCGGTCTGCACCTCGTCGGCGATATAGAGCGTGCCGGTCTTCTCGCACCACTCCCTGATCGCCTTGAGATAGCCCTCGCGCGGCATGGGGAAGCCGTAGGTGGCAGGGATCGACTCGATGATCACGCAGGCCGCGTCCCCCTTCATGATCTCGCGCTCCATCGCGTCGAAATCGTTGAAGGGCACCTTGGTGACCTCGTCCTCGCTCGCCTCCGACAGGAACAGCTTGGAGAAGCGGTCGTCGCCGACCTTGACGGCGAGCCCCGTATGGCCGTGATAGCAGCGCTCCAGGCAGATGATGCGCCGGCGCTTGGTGGCGTGGCGCGCGCTCTTGAGCGCGATGTCGATGGCCTCGCCGCCGCCGGAGCCGTACATGGTGTATTGCAGCCCCTCCGGCGTGTGCCGGGCAAGCATCTCCGCGAGCTTGGTGCGCATCAGGGCGGGGAAGTGATGGTTGCCGATGTCGAAATGGTCCATCCCCTCCTTGACGGCGGCGATCACCTCCGGATTGCGGTGGCCGAGGCTGTAGACCCCGCCATTGAGATGGAGGTTGATCAGGCGCTTGCCGTCCATGTCGTGGAGGTAATAGCCCTCGCGCTTGTCGATCACGAGATCGACGCCGACGCGCTGCCATTCGAGCGTCTTGCCCGGATTCCAGTACTGAACCGTCTTGGCGATAAAGTCGTCTTTCGCCTTGCTCATGACATTGGCCGCCTTTCCTGCTTGTCATGGCAGGATAGGGAGTGCGCCGGCCCTTTGACTTGACATGATGGTGAGCCGAATTGACAGCTTGCCGGTTGGCGCAGGCTACGGATTGCAGTCAGGTTGGATCGGCTTGTCTTCCCGCTCATCCCGGCGAAAGCCGGGATCTCGGGGCAATGGGCAACAGATCCCGGCTTTCGCCGGGATGAGCGGTCTCTTCAGCTTGAGTGAAAACTGCGCAGAGGTGGGAAACCTCACCCGGTGCCGCTCGATTGGCCCCTACCCCAGGAGCTCGCGCGCCCGCGCGGCGATGCCGGCGGCGTCGAGCCGGTAATGGGCATAGAGCGCGGCGGGCGGCCCGACCGGGGCGAACTCGTCGGGCACGCCGTGCCGGGCAAAGGGCACGCGGTCGCAATCGACGAGGATTTCCGCCACCGCGCTGCCGAGCCCGCCGGTGACATTGTGCTCCTCAACGGTGAGGATCGCGCCCGTCTCCGCTGCCGCGGCGGCGACTGCCTCGCCATCGAGCGGGCTGATCGTGTGCATGTCGACCACGCGGGCGGAAATCCCGTCGGCGGCGAGGCGGTCCGCCGCCTGGAGCGCCGGATGCACCTCCGCGCCGGTGGCGATGATCGTGAGATCGGAGCCCTCGCGAAGCCTGATCGCCTTGCCGAAGGCGAAGCCGTCGGGCGCGCGCTCATAGACATCCGGGTCGCGGCCGCGACCGAGGCGCATATAGATGGCGCCCGGATGGTCGAGCGAGGCCGCGACGATCGTGCGCAGGAGCGTCGCGTCGGTCGCGGAGACGACCGTCAGCCCGGCGATGGTCCGCATCATGGAGAGATCCTCCAGCGCGTGATGGCTGGTGCCGTAGAACCCCATGGAGATGCCGGAATGATGCGCGACGAGCCGCACCGGCAGGTTCGGATAGGCGCAGTCTGTGCGGATCTGCTCGGCGGCGAGGATGCCGAGGAAGGAGGCAAACGTCGCCGCGAAGGGGATCTGGCCGCTCGCCGCCATGCCGGCCGCCGCCGTCACCATGTTCTTCTCCGCGATGCCGAAATCGAAGAAGCGGCCGGGATGGCGGTCCCTGAACTCCACGGTGCGGTTGGCCGAGGCGAGATCTGCGGTCAGGACGACGATGCGCTCGTCACGGTCGGCAAGGGCCGCCAGATCCTCGCCCAGCGTGAAGGCGGGCATGCTCTTCGCCGGCGTGCCCTTGACGGTCTGCGCGCGCTTGCCGCCGGTGAACAGCTCGCTCTGGTCCTGCGCGGAGGCGTTGTCCTTGGAGGGATCGGTCATCGCGAATGCTCCCATCGGGCGGGCTTCAGCCCGGCGTCGAGTTCGGCCATGACGGCGTCGTAATCCTCGTCGGAGAGATTGCCGACATGCCAGTTGAGGGCGCCTTCCATCATCGCCACGCCGCGCCCCTTCACCGTATCGGCGACGATGGCCTGCGGGCGGCCCTCGCCGGCCTCGGGCAGGCCGTCGAGAACGGAAAGGATCTGGCCGAAATCGTGGCCGTCTATGCGGTGGACCTCCCAGCCGAAGCCGGCAAACCGGTCCTCCAGCGGCTCCACCGACATCACCTCTTCCGTGTGGCCGTCGATGCACAGGCCGTTGCGGTCGACGATGGCCACTAGGGCGCCGAGCCGGAAATGGGCCGCCGACATGGCGGCTTCCCAGATCTGGCCCTCCGCCAGCTCCCCGTCGCCCAGCATGACATGGACGCGGTAGCCGCGCCCCTGCACCCGGCCGGCGAGCGCCATGCCGACGCCGACGGACAGGCCGTGGCCGAGCGAGCCGGAGGAGAAGTCGATGCCCGGCACCTTCTTCATGTCGGGATGGTCGCCGAAGGGGCTGCCGAGCCGGGTGTAATTGTCGAGCAGCGCGGAGTCGAAATAGCCGAGATCGGCAAGCACCGGATAGAGCCCGATGGCGGCGTGCCCCTTGGACAGCACGAAGCGGTCGCGGTCGGGCCATTTGGGCTCGGCCGGATTGATCCGCATATGGGCGTAGTAGAGCGCGGCGAAGAGCTCGGCGGCCGAGAAGGTGCTCGAATAGTGGCCCGCGCCGGCGATGCGCGACAGGCGCACCGTCTCCTTGCGCACGAAGCGTGCCCGGTCGGCGAGATAGTCGTGGGAGACATTGCGCCCCCGCGCCCGCTTGCCGGTTTCCGGGGCCGTCGGCCGGTCGGTCATGTCGGTATCCTCCTCCTTGTCGGGGCCGGGCGTCACGGGAAAGCCCGCGCGACTGCCTCCAGCGCCTTCCCGGTCGCCTTGAGCGCGATCTCGATATCGTCCTCGGTATGCGCGGCCGACAGGAACATGTTGTGCCAGGGATGCAGATAGACGCCGTGCCTCAGCGCGGTGACGGCGAACAGGTCGCCGCGCTCGAGCTTCGGGTCGTCGTCGAACAGCATCAGGGGAAGCTGCGCGGGCCCGGTCTGGCGCAGCCCCACGCCCAGCGCGTCGGCCTGCGCCTGGATGCCCTCGCGCAGCAGCGTCCCCATGCGCGCCATATGGGCCACCGCATCGCCATCGCCGAGCTTCGCGAGCGTCGCGGCGGCCGCCGCCATGGGAACCGGGCCGCACCAGAAGGACCCGGTGACGAAGATCTGCCGGGCGGCGTCGCGCATCCGGTCGTTGCCGGTCACCGCCGCGATGGGGTAGCCGTTGCCGAGCGCCTTGCTCCAGGCGGCGAGATCCGGGCGCACGCCGAGCGGCTCCCAGCTCCCGCCGGGATGGAGGCGGAAGCCCGCGCGCACATCGTCGAGGATGAGGGCGGCGTCGTGGCTGTCGGCGAGCGCGCGCGCCGCCCCGGCGAACTCCCGCGTCGGCATCTCCTGGTCCACCCGCCCGTCGTGCCGGAAGGCGGAGACGAGAATGCCGGCGAGATCCTCGCCTGCCGCCTCCGCCGCGGCCTTGAGCGAGGCGACGTCGTTATAGGTGTAGTAGATGAGATGGGCGCGGTCCTCCGCCGTCGTCCCGGCGGGCCACGGCGTGCACCACGGCGCGGAGCCGTGATAGGCGCCCCGCGCGACGAGGACCTTGCGGCGCCCGCCATGCGCCCGTGCGATGGTCACGCAGGCCGTGGTGGCGTCCGTCCCGTTCTTGGCGAACAGCGCCCAGTCGGCCGCCGGCACCGTGTCGACCATCAGCTCGGCGAGCTCCACGAGGATCTCGCCCGGCCCGTTGGCGATCCCCATGCGGGCGCGCTGGGCGTCGGCCGCCGCCTCGACGTCCGGGTCGCCATAGCCGAGGATCATCGGCCCGTAGGAGCACATGAAGTCGACATATTCGTTGCCGTCGACATCGCGCAGCCGCGTGCCCTTCGCCCCGGCGAAGAACTGGGGATAGCCGTGCGGCAGCCGCCGGGCGTCCATATGGCCCCACATGCCGCCCGGAATGACCTTCCGGGCGCGGTCGCGAAGGGCGGTGTCGCGCGGCAGCGGGCGGGCGTCGTTGCGCAGTGTGTCCGGCGGATTGTGCATGGGCTCTCGTCTTGCAGGTGGAACGGCCTCCGTCAGGCAGCGCCATCATGCAGCAGCCGGGACTTGACAGGTTTTGCAAATTGCGAAGTCTTTTTGTTCTGGCACGAGATCGAGAGAGGCCGCCGGATCGCCCCATGACATTTGCCGTGGACAAGACGGAGCTCATTCCGCCAGAGGAGCGCGTCACCCCGAGGCTCAGGCGCATCGGCGTGTGCATCTCGCCCAACATGTCGCTGTCCTCGGTGCTGCTGGCCTGCGAGCCGCTGCGCTCGGTGAACCGCTTCTACCAGCAGCCCGCCTACGAGATCGTCTTTGTGGGGCTCACCCGCGAGCCGGTGGCCAGCGGCATCGGCATCCGGGTCGAACCCGCCCGCACCTTCGACGAGGACGACGAGTTCGACATGGTCGTCATCGCCTCCGCCTACGACCAGGCCGCCGCCTACAAGAAGCCGCTGCACCGCTTCCTGCGCCGGCATGCGCGCCGCGGCGTCGATCTGTGCGGGGTCGATTTCGGCGCCGTCTTCATGGCCGAGGCGGGACTGCTCGACGGCCACCGCGCGACCACGCACTGGGAGGTCATGCCCGCGGTGACGGACCGGTTTCCGCGCGTCTCCTTCTGCGACGACGTCTATGTGATCGACCGCAAGAGGCTGACCTGCGGCGGGCATCTGGCCTGCAACGACCTGTTCCTCGCCGTGGTCGAGCGCCAGCAGGGCGCGAAGATCGCGCGCTTCGTCGCCGCCGACATCATCTACGGCACCGCGCGCCCCGGCGACACGCGCCAGAGCAATCCGCTGAGCTGGGACCCGACGATCCGCAACCCGCATCTGCGCCACGCCATCGACCTGATGGAGGAGAATATCGAGACGCCGTTGCCGATCCCGGAGATCGCCCGCGAGATCGGCGTCTCCGCGCGCCAGCTCCAGCAGCTCAGCCGGCAGCATTTCGGCGAGACGCTCTCCAACCGCTATCTCGACATCCGGCTGAACGCGGCACGCCACATGCTCATGTATTCCGACATGGCGATCACCGAGATCGTGGCCGCCACCGGCTTCGCCTCCGCCTCCACCTTCAGCCGGGCGTTCCGCAAGCGGTTCAAGACGACGGCACGCGCCTATCGCCGGGCCTTCATCTCGCGCATGGCACGGCCCTATTTCATCGAAGGGCGCTGAGGCGGCGCGGCCCGGGCTTCTCATTTCGTCAAAACAATAGCGTCCTGTGCACAATTCCTCCCGTGCCCTCTATGCATACTTTCAGCCGGCCGCCTGTCGGGGGAAGGCGGCAAGAACGACACCAAAGACAGGGACGAGGGACTTTAGGGAGACATCAATGGCACCGGAAATCCGCAGAAGACTAAGGCCGGGCTCTGCTCTCGGCCTTCTGGCCGCGGCGGCCGTGACAACGCTTGCGCTTGCCGTGCCCTCCCAGGCGCAGGCACAGGGCGACACCATCGTCATCGCCCGCGACACCGACTTCAACACGCTCGATCCGAGCCGGTCCTGGTGCGATAGCTGCCAGATCTATCTGACCGCCGTCTACGACCAGCTCGTGCGCATCGGCAAGGACAACGAGACGCTCGAACCCCGGCTCGCCAGCGAGTGGAGCGTCTCCGACGACGGCAAGACCTACAGCTTCACGCTCGACCCGAAGGCGACCTTCTCCGACGGCTCACCGGTCGAGGCTGGGGATATCGCCTTCAGCCTGATGCGGCTGAAGAACCTGAAGGCCGGCGCGTCCTTCCTCGCCGACGGCATCGAGTCCATCGACACGCCGGATGCCAAGACCGTCGTGGTCCATCTCGCAGCCCCCGATCCGGAGTTCCTCGGCAAGGTGAGCTCGCCCTATGGCGCGATCGTGAACGCCGATCTCGTCAAGGAGCATGGCGGCACGGCCGGTCCGGACGCCGACAAGACCGACCAGGGCGAGGCCTGGCTCCTGGAGAACTCAGCCGGCAGCGGGGCCTACGTCCTCAAGAGCTACCGCCCGGACGACGAGCTGCGGCTGGCCGCCAATCCCAATTACTGGCGCGAGGCGCCGGCGGCCGACGCCATCGTGATGCGCGAGGTGCAGGACGCCGTCTCCCAGATGCAGATGCTGCAGTCCGGCGGCGCCGACATCGCCATGCAGATCGACCCGGACACCGCCGAAACCGTCGGCTCGCCGGATGTGGTGACGGAGCTCGTGCCCTCCTTCAACTTCGTCTATATCGCGCTGTCGCCGGGCGCGAAGGACCTCGAGGTGCCGCTCGGCCCCAAGGTGCGCGAGGCCATCGGCCTTGCCATCGACTATGACGGGCTCCTGGAGGTGACCACCGGCGGCGCCGCCGACCTGATCGCCTCGCCGGTCCCGACGGGCTTTCCCGGCACCAAGGACCTGCCCATGCCCGCCCAGGACGTGGACAAGGCCAAGGCGCTGCTCGCCGAGGCCGGCCTCGGCGACGGCTTCACGCTGGTCGCGGCCTATCCGGAGACCAACATCTACGGCGTCGACCTCACCATCATGATGCAGAAGGTCCAGCAGGACCTCGCCAAGGTGAATATCGACGTCAAGCTCGAGCCGGTGACCTTCGCGGTCTGGCGCGAGCGCGTGGGCGGCGACCACATTCCGCTGACCGCGGTCTATTACGCGCCCGACTATTACGGCAGCGGCCAGTATGCGAACTATTTCGGCATGGTGCCGGGAAGCCCCTGGTACGGCCGCGCCGGCGGCGAGAATGCCGAGGGGCTGGCCAATGGCCGAATGGCGGAGCTGCTGGAAGAGGTGCGCACCGCCGCGCCGGAGGACGCCGCGGAGCTCTATCACGAGATGGCGCTGGAGATGATCGCCGACCGCGTCATCATTCCGCTCGTCAATCCCAAGCTGGTGCTCGCCTACCGGAAGGGCATCGACGGCGTGCGCTATGCGGTATGCTGCAACCTGCCGCTCGAAGAGCTCTCGAAGCAGTGACCCCGTGGCCCGGCACGTCCCCATGACCGGGGGCCGTGCCGGCCACCCTCGACGCCGGACAGCATGACCCAGTATCTTCTTCGCCGCCTCCTTGCCATGCCGCTCCTGCTCCTGGGCGTGGCGACCATGGCCTTCCTCCTGAGCAACTTCGTCAAGGGGGATCCGCTCGCCTCGATCCTCAACGAGCGCCAGATGGACAATCCGCAGGTCGTGGCGGCGGCGAAGGCCCGCTGGGGCCTGGACAAGCCCATACCGGAGCGCTACGCGATCTATCTGGCGAACCTCGCCCACGGCGATCTCGGCGTGTCCTTCCGCACCAAGCGGCCGGTCATGCGCGACCTGCTCGACCGTCTGCCGGCCACGCTCGAACTGGTCTTCGCCGCCATGGTCTTCGGCAGCGTCGCCGGTACCGCCATCGGCGTCGTCGCAGCCCACTGGCGCAACGGGCCGATCGATCACGGGGCGCGGCTCGTCGCCCTCATCGGCTCGTCCGTTCCGGTCTTCTGGTCGAGCCTGATCGCGCTTTACATCTTCTCCGTCAAGCTCGCCTGGGTGCCGGGCCCGGGCCGGCTGGACGCAGCACTCGCCGCGCCGCCGCCGGTGACCGGCCTCTACACGGTCGACGCCCTCATTGCGGGCGACTGGGGGACATTCCTCAACGCGCTGTCCTATCTCGTCCTGCCCGCCATCATGCTCGGCTGGGCGGTGATGGGCATCATCTCGCGCATGATCCGCGCGAGCATGCTCGACGTCATGCAGCAGGACTTCATCATGACCGCCAGGGCCAAGGGCGCGGGCACCTGGCGCATCCTGCTGCGCCACGCCCTGCGCAACGCCATGGTGCCGGCGCTGACCATCATCGGCTTCTCCTTCGCCTATCTGGTCACCGGGGCGATCCTGACGGAGACCGTCTTCAGCTGGCCGGGCATCGGCTCCTATGCGGTGAACGCCGCGCGCTCGCTCGACCATCCCGCCATCATCGGGGTGACCCTCCTCGGCGCGCTCGCCTTCCTCGTCGCCAATCTCGCGACCGACATCGCCTATGTCTTCGCCAATCCCCGCATCAGGCTGAGCTGACATGGCCGCGACCTCCGCATACCGCCTGCGCTTGCGCACCCCGGCCTTTCTGGGCACGGCGCTGCCGATGGCGCTGGGGCTCGCCTTCATCGCCTTCTGGGTCGCCGCCGCGCTCACCGTGCAGTTCTGGCCGCTCGACCCGCCGCTCGACATGGTTGCAGGCCGCCTCAAGCCGCCGAGCGCGGAGCATTGGCTCGGCACCGACGCGCTCGGCCGGGACGTCCTGTCGCGCACGCTCCACGGGGCGAGCTTCTCCATTCCCATCGCCATTGTGGTGGTGCTCGCCGCCGCCCTCATCGGCGGCCTTCTGGGGGCGGTCTCGGGCTTCTTCGGCGGGCTTGCCGGGGCCGCGGTCATGCGGCTCGTCGACATCACGCTGGCCTTCCCGCCGATCCTGCTCGCCATGGCGGTCGCCGCCTCGCTCGGCCCGGGGCTGGAGAATGCCGCCATCGCCATGATCGTGGTGTGGTGGCCGCTCTATGCCCGGCTGATGCGCGCCCAGGTGCTGGAGGTGCGCGAGCGCGAGCATGTGGAGGCCGCCATGGCCGCCGGCGCCGGGCCGCTGCGCGTGCTGTTCCTGCATGTGCTGCCGCTGTGCTGGACGCCCGTGCTCGTCAACGCGACCATGGATTTCGGGCAGGTGGTCCTGCTCGCCGCCAGCCTGAGCTTCATCGGGCTCGGCGCGACCCCGCCGACGCCGGAATGGGGCGCGATGATCGCCGACGGCGCGAAATACTTCTATCACTGGTGGATCGCCTTCGGCCCGGGGCTGGCGATCCTTCTGGTGGTGCTCGGCTTCAACTTCGTGGGCGACGGTCTGCGCGACCTGCTCGACCCCCGCACCGATTGAGCGACCGTGACCGAAGATCCGCTTCTGAAGATCCGTGACCTCTCCGTCGCCTTCCGCACCTCGCTCGGCGCGGCGGAGGCGGTGAGCGGCGTCGACCTCGACCTGGCCGACGGCGAGGTTCTGGGGCTCGTCGGCGAGAGCGGCTCCGGCAAGAGCGTCGCCATGAAGGCGATCATGGGGCTCCTGCCGCCGCGCGCGGAGACGACGGGCGCGGTCCATTTCCGCGGCCGCGACCTCCTGCAGACCAGCGAGCGCGAGATGCGCCGGCTGCGTGGCGGGCGCATCGCCATGGTGTTCCAGGATCCGCTGACCGCCTTCAACCCGGTGGTGACGATCGGCGACCAGATCGCGGAGATGATCCGCCTGCACGACAGGTCCATGTCGAACGCCCGGCTGAAGGACCGGATCGTGGAGCTTCTGGAACTGGTCTCGATCCCGGAGGCCGGCGCCCGCGCCGGCGCCTATCCGCACGAGCTGTCCGGCGGCATGCGCCAGCGCGCCATGATCGCCATGGCGCTCGCCAACGACCCGGAACTGCTGATCGCCGACGAGCCGACGACCGCGCTCGACGTCACAGTGCAGGCGCAGATCCTCGATGTGCTGCGCGACCTCCAGACGCGGCTCGGCATCGGGCTCGCCCTCGTCACGCACGATCTCGGCGTGGTGGCCGGCATGGCCGACCGCGTCGCGGTCATGTATGCCGGCCGGATCGTGGAGCAGGCACCCGTCGACACGCTGTTCGCCGATCCGCGCCATCCCTATACGCGCGGCCTCATCGCCGCGGTGCCCCGGCTCGACCGGACGGAGGAACGCCTGACCGGCATCGAGGGCACGCCGCCGTCGCTGCTCTCCCGGCCCTCCGGTTGCGCCTTCGCGCCGCGCTGCCCGATGGCCGCCCGGCAGTGTCGCGAGGTCCGGCCCGCCCTCGAACCGGCGGGGCATTCGCTCGCGGCCTGCCATTTCGCCGACGGGCCGCCAGCACACGCCCCCGC
Source organism: Kaustia mangrovi (assembly GCF_015482775.1). Classification (GTDB taxonomy): domain Bacteria; phylum Pseudomonadota; class Alphaproteobacteria; order Rhizobiales; family Im1; genus Kaustia; species Kaustia mangrovi. Next base: position 1,541,090 of record NZ_CP058214.1, read on the forward strand.
CCACACCGAGGAGACGCCGCGATGACCGCGCCCTCCCCCATTCTCTCCGTGCAGGGGCTCGTCAAGGAGTTCCCGGTGGGCCGCAGGCTCCTGACCAACAGGCCGCTCGCCCTCCTGCGCGCGGTCGACGGCGTGTCCTTCGACATGGCCCGGGGCGAGACCTTCGGCCTCGTCGGGGAGTCGGGCTGCGGCAAGTCCACGCTCGGCCGGTGCATCCTGCGCCTCGTCCAGCCGGAGGCCGGCGAGATCCGCTTCGGCGGCCGCGACATCTCGGCGATCTCGGGGGCGGAGCTCAGGGCGCTGCGGCGCAAGCTGCAGATCGTCTTCCAGGACCCTTACGCCTCGCTCCACCCGCGCATGCGCATCGGCCGCATATTGAGCGAGCCGCTCATCCTGGCCGGCATGCCCGCGGCCGAGCGCCGCGCGCGGGTGGCGGAACTCCTGCGGCTCGTCAGCCTCGACCCCGAGCATGCCGCGCGCTACCCCCACGAGATGTCCGGCGGCCAGCGCCAGCGCGTCGGCATCGCCCGCGCGCTCGCGCTCGATCCGGAGATCGTGGTGCTCGACGAGCCCGTCTCCGCGCTCGACGTGTCGATCCAGGCGGGCGTGCTGAACCTGCTCGACGAGCTGAAGGACCGGCTGGGGCTGACCTATCTGTTCATCGCCCACGACCTGTCGGTGGTCCGCCATCTGTGCGACCGCGTGGGCGTGATGTATCTCGGCAGGATCGTGGAGGTCGCCGACGTCGCCTCGCTCTATACCGCGCCGCGGCACCCCTATACGCAGGCCCTCCTGTCGGCGGCCCCGCTTCCCGACCCGCCGCGCGAGCGCGCGCGCCGGCACATCGTGCTGAAGGGCGACCTGCCGAGCCCGATGGCCCCGCCGTCGGGCTGCCGCTTCCGCACGCGATGCTGGAAGGCGCAAGCGATCTGCGCGCAAGAAGACCCCCCGCTCGCCGATCACGGGAACGGCCACCGTGCCGCCTGCCACTTCCCCGAGACCGGCACGCCGACAGCGGGCGAATGAGCGGCGCGGCCCCCGTCCCTCAGGCGGGACCGGCCTCGGGATCGGCCCTGGCCCGGTCCGCATCGACAAGGCGGACCATGTAGTCGTAGACGGCGCGGCGCTGTTCGGCTTCCTCGATGAACTTGTGCCCGCGCTCCCGCAGGCCCTGATAGACGACATCGGTGTATACCGACTGCAGCGTGTAGTCGTTCAGCCGCCCCTGGTCATGGGCGAGACGGCCGGCCATAGCCTGATACACCGTGCCCGTCCGCCCGTGCCCGTGCGCGCACGACATATAGAGCCGCCCGTCGGGCCGGTCTTGCCTCATCTGCGAAAGCTGCGCGTCGATGGTGGGCACGATGTCCTCCAGCTCGTTGGCGGAGAGGGCCTGACCGTCCTCCACGGGAATGTACAGGACGCGCAGGGGCCGGGCCTTGCCGGGGTCGTCATGCGGGGTGAAGGTGAAGTCCCTGTAGCGGTGCTGCCCGGCGGTGCCCTCCCCGCCGGCACGGATGGACCCCGCCTGCGAGGACACGGTTTCTCCGGGCGCCGGCCAGACGGTGCCCGTATCCGCGATCTCATCATCCCGCCGCAGCTCCGCGAACAGCACGACATCCTGCTCCGAAATCAGCCGCATCGTCCGGTCGACCGCACTGTCGGCGGGCCTCTGCGCCGCCGTCTTCCCCAGAAAGGTCAGCCGCGGCCCGGCGATCCCCAGATCCTTGTCAAAGAACGTCACCTGATGGGCCGGCGTTTCCGTGCCGTCCGACAGCTCGACTCTGTTGCCGGAATAGGTCCAGACGCTGATCCGCTTACCTGGATTGCCGGGGTCGTTCGGATCGCTGACCATCTTGAACTTGGCGGGCTCTCTGTCGTATGCGCTCTTGGCGTTAACACCCTTGATCACCGCCAGGGCATCGGCAGGACTGTCATTGACGGTCTTCCAATTGATGAAGTTGTCGCCCTCCGTCTTCGATTTCCAGCGCTCGGGTATTTCCCACTTCGGCGGCGCATCGGGCCGCCCCGGCACGACCTCCCAGTCGGTCCGCCCCGCACGGCGCTCCACCAGTAGCGGCAGAGACAGGGGGGTCATCCCCCCTCCCTTGCGCTCCATGACCTCGTAAACATCGCGCCCGGCGGAGCGATGGCGCGGCTTGACGTAACAGTTGACATGGCCATCCCCGCAGCGCACCCGAGCGACCTTGTCGCCGCGATAGTTGATGAGCCCGGAGCTCTCGAGTCTGCCCTGCATGGGCGGAGCGAGGCTGACCCGATACCGCTCCAGCTCCGAACGCACGTCCTGCATCGCGGCGGGCGCGCCCATCCTGCGCGACGGCCCGGGGCTGTGCTCCCCGAACACGCGGCGCTCGGCGGCGCCCCCGGCCGACGGCCCGGCTCTCCCCTGCGCATGCGATGCGCGCGGCGCCACCCGGTTCGGCGGGGGGCTGGGTCGTTGGCCGGCGGCAAGCCCCGGCCGACATTGAATGTGGATGGGAACTCGTTCGACATGGCTGACCTCTCTCTCCTGCGGCATCGAACCGGAGGAAGGCCAGCCTGCAAGGCCGGGACGCGAGCACGAAATCGGTTCATCTTATGGGTATGCGAACGGACCTGCCCGCTACAGGGCACGGGCCGGACATCGACGGTCGAACGCGCCGCCCGGTCCTGCAGCCCAAGCGGCCCGTGCGGCCGGGTCCCGTGCGTGCTCATTGCCATGTGTACCCCGCAACGCAAAAGCCGATATGGAAGCCATCCGGCTCTCGCCCTAGACTGGGCGCACGATGACCCGACTTCCCCCTCTCAAGAGCCTTCAGGCATTCGACGCGGCCGCGCGCCATCTGAGCTTCAAGCGCGCGGCGGAGGAGCTGAACGTCACCCCGACGGCGATCAGCCACCGCATCCGCACGCTGGAGGAGCATCTGGGCCACAGGCTGTTCCACCGCCTGACGCGGGCGATACGGCTGACGGCGGCGGGCGAGGCCTATGCGCCGTCTGTCCGCGAGGGGTTCGCCCGGCTGGAGGCCGCCTCCGACGCCCTCGGCCAGACGGCGGAGGCGGGCGAGCTCGTCGTCACCACGACGATGTCGTTCGCCACCAAATGGCTGACGCCGCGTCTTCACCGCTTCGCCGAACGCCACCCCGACATCACGGTGCGCGTGCTGGCGACCGACCAGCCCCTCGACTTCGGCCGGCACAATGTCGACCTCGCGATCCGGTACGGCCATGACGACCTGCTGGGCGAAAAGGGCGACCTCTTCGTCGCCTGGGTGCTGACCGACCGCGCCGTCCCGGTCTGCGCGCCCGCCTTCCCCGTCACGCGCGACGGAGAGCCGACGCCGGCGGAGATCGCCGCAAGCCCGCTCATCCATTACGAATGGGACGGCCGGTCCGGGCGCGACCCCGGCTGGCGGGCATGGTTCGAGGCCGCCGGCATCGCACCCGACGGGGACATTCCCGCAAGCGCCGTCTACAGCGACGAGCATATGTGCGTTCAGGCGGCCATCGACGGCCACGGAATAGCGCTTGCCGGGCTGATCGCCGCCGCCGGCGATATCGAGGCCGGGCGGCTGGTCCCGCTCGGCGACATCTCGCTGAAGAGCAAGAGCTACGTCCTGGTCTGTCCGGCGCACCGCGCCGAGCTCCCCAGACATGCGGCGTTTCGCGAATGGCTGCTGGAGGAGGCCGACCGGTTCCGCGAGACGGCGGTCGGCCGCCTCCTCGAGCATCGGCAAGGTCCGGACGACGGCTGAAACCAGATCATCTATCGCCCGAGGAAACCTCGTTTGTCGCGCCCTGCCCTCTTCCGGGATAGTCCGCCCACGACTGTCTCGGAGGAAAGGCAAGCACATGACGACCCTGCTGCATATCGACGCCAGCGCCCGCACGGAGCGCTCCCTCACCCGCCGGCTGAGCGCCGCCTTCGTCGCGGAATGGCGGCGCCATCGCCCGTCGGACACGGTCATCCGGCGCGATGTCGGCGCCAATCCGCCGCCCGCGACGACGCAGGACTGGATCGCGGCCGCCTTCACGGATCCGGCGGAGCGCGACGACGCGCAACGCGACGCGCTGGCGCTGTCGGACGAACTGATCGACGAGCTGGAGCGGGCGGATATCCTCATCCTCGCCACGCCCATGTACAATTACGGCATGCCGACGGCCCTCAAGGGATGGGTCGACCAGGTGATCCGGGTCAACCGGACCTTCTCCTTCGACCTGGCGCGCGGCGACTTCCCGCTCCGCCCGATCCTGTCCGGCAAGACGCTGGTCCTGCTGACCTCCGCCGGCGAGTTCGGTTTCGCCGAAGGCGGCATCCGCGAGGAGATGAACCATCTCGACACGCATATCCGGGCGATACGCCACTATCTGGGCGTCGCGGCGGACCATCACATCGCCATGGAGTACCAGGAATTCGCCGATGCGCGCCACGAGCAGTCCGTGGAGCGGGCCCACGCCGCGGTCCCGGAGCTCGTCCGCACCCTCCAGGGCGGGACCGCCACGGCCCAGGCCGGGATGAGCCCGTCCAAAGCATCTCTTCGCGGTTGAGGTGCCGTCAGGGGCGTTGACGGACAGGCGTCGGGGCCTGCCATTCGAGAGACCCCGGCAGGCTCCGCGCCATCCTCGCCGCGCCCTGTCCGGCCGCGGTCACCGCCTGGCGGCCAGCACGGCCGCGAGGCCCTCCCGCAGATCCTTGACGAAATACTCCGGAACCTCCAGCGAGGGGAAATGCCCGCCGGCTTCGGGCGTCGTCCATCGCACGATCCGCCGGTACCGCTCCTGTGCCCAGGGGCGCGGACACTTCTCGATGTCGCGGGGATAGATGCTGATTGCCGACGGGACATCGACCCGAAGGTCGGGGTCGAGCGCGTTCACGCCGCCGTGGCTCTCGTAGTAGATGCGGGCCGCCGACGCGCCGGTCCGCGTCAGCCAGTAGAGCGTGACGTCGTCGAGAAGGCGATCCCTGGAGACCGTCTCGAACGGGCTGTCCTCGGTATCCGTCCACTCGGCGAACTTGTCGAGGATCCAGGCAAGCAGCCCGACGGGCGAGTCGACGAGGGCGTAGCCGATGGTCTGCGGGCGGGTCGCCTGCTGCTTCGCATAGGTTGCGCGGCGGCTCCAGAAGTCGCGGGTGTCGTCGGCCCATTGGCGCTCGTCCGCCGTCAGCCCGTCCATTGTCATGTCCGGCGGCGCCTGCGCGAGCACGGTGTGGATGCCGAGAACGCGATCCGGATACCGGCCGGCAAGCACCGTGGTGATCACGCCGCCCCAGTCGCCGCCATGGGCTGCGAATTTGCGGTAGCCGAGCCGTCCCATCAGCTCCACCCATGCGGCCGCGATCCGTCCGATTCCCCATCCGGTGGTCGCCGGCCTGTCGCTGTAGCCGAAGCCCGGCAGAGACGGGGCCACGACGTGGAAGGCCGGCGCATCCGGATCCTGCGGATCCGCCAGCTCGTCGACGACATGGGCGAACTCGGCGATGCTGCCCGGCCAGCCATGCGTCAGGATCAGGGGCGTGGCGTCCGCGCGGGCGGATCGCCGGTGCAGGAAGTGGATCCCCAGACCGTCGATGGTCGTGCGGAACTGGCCGATCCGGTTCAGGCGCGCCTCGAACGAACGCCAGTCGTACCCGGTGCGCCAGTAGTCCACGACATCGACGAGGTCGGCAAGGGGAACGCCCTGGTCCCATCGGTGCGGGTCGGGCGCGGCGCGCCGGACCGTCTCGGCCTCCGGCAGCCGCGCCATGGCCAGCCGCGCGCGAAGATCGTCGAGATCGGCGTCGGATGCGTGGGCTTCGAAGGCCTGAACCTCGCTGGTCGGATGGGTCATGAAATGCCTCCGCCCGAGTGGGCTGTCGCAATGACAACGCCACAATCGGCGGCGGTCGCTGCGTCGGTGACGAACCGGTGTGTGGGCATGGGACCTCCTGATCGTCGTGGGTTCCTGATCGTCGTGGGTTCCTGATCGTCGTGGTTTCGGCCCGGATCCTTTGTGAACCGTCTAAGATGGTTCTAACATATCTTGATGCCGACGGGCAACCTGCTAAGGTGGTTCCATGAAAGACCGGTTCCCCGACTTCCGTCTCGGCAGCGTGCTGGCGACCAGCTTCACGGCGACCCTGACGGAGCGCCGCGGCAACGCTGTGGAACGCATTCCCACGCCGGACCGGCTCATCGACTGGCTGGCGGTGAACGGCTTGGCCGTGGAGTCCTGCACCGCCGCCCAGCTCGAACGCGCCCGGGAGCTGAGGGAAGCGATTCACGCCGCCGCGACAGCAGCCGCGATGCGCGAGGCTCTCCCGGCATCTGCCATCCGGATCATCAATGACTGCAGCATTCAGGGCCGGGCGGCGGCCATCCTGACGCCCGAGGGCAAGCGGCAATGGCGGCTCGGTTCCGCATCCCGCGTGGAAGATGCGCTCGGCGTGATCGCCGCCGACGCCATCGACATCGTCTCGGGCGAACGCGACGGAAGGCTGGCCCTGTGCGCGTCGCCAACCTGCCGGGCCGCCTTCTTCGACACCAGCCAGAGCCGCACCCGCAAATGGTGCGACATGAACACATGCGGGAACCGTCAAAAGAAAGCACGCTTCATGGCCAACAAACGCAGGCAACCCGGCCCTGCGGCGTGACCGTTGTTCCCGGCGCCTCCGGATCGCTCCCCGGACACAAGGCCGATATCGCTCAAACGGTCACGACCACCTTGCCGAGCTGCGCGTTCGACTCCAGGAAGCGATGCGCCTCGACGATCCGGTCGAAGGCAAAGGTCCGGGCGATGACGGGCCTGAGAGCGCCCGACTCCAGGCCCTCGAGGATGAAGGCCTTGGCAGCCGCCAGCCGCGCCCGGTCGCCGACGATCTCATGGACGAGGTAGCCGCGCAGCGTCAGGCTCAACCGCGGTGATGACAACGGCATCCTCGCGGTTGAGCCTGGCGATATCGATCAGGGCGTCATAGGCGGTAAGATAGGGCATCCAGACGGCCGCCGCGGCTTCCCAGCCGAGGGACGGCGGGTGCCTGACGACCAGCTCGGCGGGAAAGGTGGCGAGCTCGCCATAGGCCGGCCAGCGGACCATCGATATCGGCGGCACCACGCTGACCGCGTCGCCCGGCGCGAGACCGTCCACGCCCTCGCCCACCGTTTCCACGACGCCGGCGGCCTCGAGACCCAGGCCGGACGGGAATGTCGGCGTCTCGATATAGGTGCCTCTGCGCAGCAGGACCTCGGCCCGGTTCAGCCCCAGATCAATGACACCAGCGCGGACTTCATCTCCATCGAATCGGCGCAGCCGAAGCTCGATCTGGGGATTCTCAAGGACATATCGGACGACAAGGTCGTGATCCTGGGCGTGCTCGATCTCGGCACGACAGAATTCGACAGGCTCTGGAATACCTCCCTCCCGAGCGGATCATGCCCGCGCCCGATTGCGGGATGAAATATCTGGAGCGGGATGCCGCCTTCGGAAAACTGTCGGCGCTCAGCCAAGGCGCATTGCTTGTGCGTCAGGAGTTGACGGGCCGGGTGTGGGCCTGCAGCAGATCGCCGGCATCTTCTTCGGTTTCGCGCTCCCGGCCCCGGACGCCTTCAGCGGCCTGGGATCGGCGACCGCCATGCCGCCGGACCTCGCTCGCCAGTTTGTAGAACCCGCATCGCCGATCCCGCGCTTGCGGCACAGATCCTGCGCCGGCACGCTCGCCCGGTGCTCCTACGGGATGCCTACGATCTGCGCCTGGCTGGAACGGCTTTTCTTCATCGTCCTGTCTCCTCAAGTGGAGAACGGGCCAACCTCAAACCGAGGGCGTTTCAGAGGAGCAAGTCAATTGCATTGTCACTTTGTCCCAGAGCCGGACAGTCCCGAGCACGCCAGAGCAAGGCGAATTGTTTTGTGGTTGTGAAGATTGTGCCTTAAGTTTCCGTCATGGAAATACGGATTGGACGCCTCATGTGAAAGCAGTTCCACAGGTTCGAAGCAGCGCTTATCTTCCATTCGTCGCGTTTCTCGAATCCGCCGGTGTGCCGGTTGAGCGGGATCCTGAGGGGGCGCTGATTTCGGCGGTCGCGCACAGGGACAAAGAGGCCCTGGTGCCTGTCCATCTCGCGCATGCCTTCCTGGAACGCGGCGCGCGCCTGTTGGGCCACGAAGATTTCGGGGTCCTGGTCGGCACCGGGATGAGGATTGAAGAACTCGGCGCCTTCGGTCGAAACCTGTGCCGGTCACTGACCCTGCATGATGCGCTGAACAAGTTTCCTTCCCAGTATTCCCTTTACAGCTCCGCCGAACGGATTTGGTGGGTACGCGAAAATGACGTCGCCTATTTCCTCCATTCCTACACATTCGAAACGGGGCACGGCAGCTGCTACGCCCGCCATTGCGCGCTGTTGCTGATGCGCGACTTGATCCGACTATCGGCCGGCCCCCTCTGGCAACCCGAACTGTTGCTGACTACGGAACCCGGGGATACATCCTTGCTGCGAGACGCATTCGGAGACCCGGTCATTCGCCGCTCGAAAGTCAGTGGTATTGCCTTTCCCGCATCGCTGTTGAGCATTCCTCTGGACCAGGATCGCCGCAAGCGCCTTGAAAGGATCGATCCGGACGCGTTCGATGGCACAATCCCGAGCGACGACTTTGTCGGATCGCTTTGTCAGGTGATCGCGACGCTCATGCCGGAGGGAAAATGCAGCCTCGACCAGGCGGCGCCGACGCTTGGCATGCATCCGCGGACCTTACAGCGGCGTCTCTCCAAAGTCGGTCAGGATTATTCCGCGATCCTGTCGCAGGTGCGCTTCGAGAAGGCTCTGCGCCTGATGGCCGATCCCACGCTTCGTATCTGCGATATCGCGCTCGAGCTTGGATTTCAGGATGCCTCCAATTTCTCGCGGTCATTTCGGAAGTGGACCGGCACCCGGCCCACGGCATTTCGCAGGTCCAATTAAACAAATTACTCAAACGTGTCGCAAAATGACGAGTTATCTACCACCGCCTGATCTATACTTCTACCTGGCACCCAGGTGACCAGGAGGCTTCAATGCTTTACAAAACTGCACCTTTCAGCGCTGGACTCGCGCTGCTGATCGCTAGTTTTTCCATTACCTCTGCCCATGCTCAAACATCGGTATCGATCACTACGCCGGAAAGCGTGAAAACCCGGATCGGCACATTGTCGTTCGACAACGGCACGCCAAGTGCTGAAACCTCTACTGCAATCTACGACAATCTGGATTTCACTTACGCGTTCCGTGCCTTCACCGACACGTTCCGGGGTGTAAGCATCGAGGCCATCCGTCAGGGCTTCGAAAGCGCCGGCATCAAGGACAATGAGTTCGTGATCTTTTCGGAGTTGATGGATTCGGCGTCGATCTTTCTGACGGCCAATGCCGATACCGTCTACTATCTCAGCTTCCTCGATCTTTCGGACGGCCCCATGGTGTTCGAGTCGCCGCCGGGCGCGCTCGGCACCATCGACGATATGTGGTTCCGCTGGGTCATCGATTTCGGCCGGCCGGGACCCGACCGTGGGGAGGGCGGCAAGTATCTGCTGGTGGGACCCGGCTATGACGGCTTCCTGCCAGAGGGTGAGTTCAATGTCGCCCATTCCAGGACCAACCGTGTCGTGGTCCTCGGTCGTTCCTTCCTGCAAGACAACGATCCAGCGCCCGTCGTCAAGCAAATCAAGGAAACCACCAAGGTGTACCCCTATGCGCCGGGTGGCGTCGGCATGCCGATCGCCCGCTTCCTCGAGGGCGGCACCAAGCTGGGCAGGAATGCCGAACCGAAGACGCCTGTTTTCCACGAAGGCACCGGCCTGGCATTCAACACGGTTCCGCCGAACGACTACAGCTATTACGAGATGCTGAACGATCTGGTCCAGGCCGAACCCGCGACAACGCTCGACCCCGAGCTTATGGGCCCGATCGCCGCCATCGGCATCAGGAAGGGACAGGATTTCGCCCCCGATGAGCGGATGAAGAACATTCTGACCGAAGCGGTTGCGCTCGCCAATGCATCCGGCCGGACTCTCGGTTTCGACCCCCGCGATCCGAGCTGGCACTATTACGAGAACTCGCAGTGGTTCAATCCGCTTTTCGCCGGCGGGTACAAGTTCGAGACACCGATACCCGAAATTACGGCAGATGGCGCCAAGCCCTACCCGCCCACCGGCTACCGCCAGAACAGCGGGCGGACGTCGTTCTTTTACCTTGCGACCGGAATCACGCCGGCGATGGCGATGCGGCTGACCGGTGTCGGCTCGCAATATCTGCTCGCGTCCAAGGATTCTGACGGGAACTATTTCGACGGCGCGAGAACCTACAAGGTGACGTTGCCCAAGGACATCCCGGCAGAGGCATTTTGGTCGTTCACCCTCTATGACAACCAGACCCGTTCGATGCTGGTGACACCGCAGAAATATCCTCGCGCCGGCAGCCAGAGCTATCCCTCTCCGGCCGCCATTGCGGCTGACGATGGCACCACCACGGTCTGGATGTCGCCGGAGCAGCCGGATGGCGTCGACCGCGGCAACTGGGTCCAGACCGATCCTGAGAAGGGCTGGTTCATCATCCTGCGCCTCTACAGCCCGCTTCCGTCGTTCTTCGACAAGAGCTGGCGTGCCGGCGAGATCGAAGTGGTGAACAACTGAAACTAAACACAACGGGCGACAGCCGCCTTCGTGCGCACCTCCGATACCCCGCATTGTGCTGTCGCCCGACCGCTAGCGGAACTGCCAGCCGATCCTGCTCTCCGGCCTCCAGACCGGTCCTCTCGGCGGGGATCGGGGGCCGGGTCAGGGGTCAGAATGCCTGCTTTACCTCCCCGGGCACTGCCCCGCTCTGCCCAATCCTCGCAAGACATGGGTCGAGATCGCGCGCAGTGCAGGCTTCCCGGCAAGAATCAGGACCAGACCCATGGTGACCAGCAGCGCCGCCACGACCTCGCCCGCTCCGGCGGTTTCGCCGAGAACAGCCATGCCGAGGCTAAGCGTTACCACGGGTATGAGAGCGGGCAGGGTCGCGCCGGCCACGGGCCCCAAGAGTTCGGCGGAACGGTTGAATGCATAGATGGCGACGACACTGACAAGAACGCCCTGAAATCCGGCCTGCACCACTATGTCCGCCAGCGGGGCTGCGAGAAGCTGCTTAGGCAGGGCCACGAAATAGACGGGCAGGTAGAAAACCGCCGATCCGACCGCAACGATTGCCGCCGCATTCAGCGCCGGCACAGCGGCGCGACGGACGATCAGGGCATAGCCCGCCCACATGAGTCCCGTCCCGACCAGGATCAGATGACCGGCCGTGACGGCGCCGCCAGCCCGGGTGAACAGGGCAATCCCCGTTGCCGTCACGGCCAGCCCGGCAAAACGCACGCCCCCGATCCTGTCGCCAAGGACCATCCGGCCCAGGATTACGGAGACGATGGCCATCACCCCCGGATTGAGCGCTCCCGCCGCCGCAGCGGGCGACGTTCTCATGGCAAGGGCCATCAGCAGCACATAGGGCGCCCCGAACGCGACCACCATCGCAATCAGGCCCATAGGCCCCAGCCGGTCGGTCCCGGTGCCGCGCCGCATCGCCACGGGGGCCAGGATCAGAGCGGCCACGCCGAACCGCAACGCGGTCAGGTCGTAGGCGTTCAGGCTTGTCGTCACCCCAAGCCGCAGCATCACCAGAGACCCCGACCAGACCGTGATCGCCACGATGGCCCATCCAAGGCCCGACGGCGTATTCCGAGACATCGTCGACATGCCATCTCCCTGCTTGCCGGCCGGAGAATAGGCTTTGAGACTTGTTGAGAAAAACGATATGAATTAATGCTATGGTGCAGGAAAACGAAACGACAAACATCGTGGAGGGGCGCGATCCGGCGAACCGGACCCTCAATCTGGATGCGTTGCGCAGCTTCGTCGCGATCTGCGAAACCGGCTCGTTCCGGCGCGCGGCACTGCGGGTGCGCAAATCGCCCTCCGCCGTCAGCCTACAGATCGGCAAGCTCGAGGATCTGCTGGGCGCTCGTCTGCTGGACCGGGATGCACGCCACGTCACGCTGACGGATCATGGCGGAACCCTGCTTGGACAAGCCCGCCGCCTTCTGGGACTGAATGACGAAACCCTTGCTTACTTTCAGGGCTCTCCGCTCGCGGGCCGTCTGTGTCTGTCCGCGCCGCACGATCTTGGGGTATCTCTCGTGCCGGGCCTGTTGCGGCGCCTGGCCGAGGTTCATCCAGGCGTTCACGTCGATGTCCGGCTCGGGACAAGCGAGGCCGTGCAGAAGGGTATCGCGGACGGCTCCGTCAATCTGGCCCTGTTCAACGATGTGGGGGCATCCGCCATCCGGGCCACCGACCTTTTCTCCGAGCCGTTGAAATGGCTCGTTCTGGATGGCGGGCGCGCCGTTCGGCAGGACCCGCTCCCCCTCGCCGTGGCGGAGGTCGGATGCGCCTGGCGCGAAGCGGCCCTGAATGCGCTACAGGCGACCGGCCGGGCCTACCGGGTCGCCTATTCGAGCGACACCTCGATGGGACAGGTTGCGGCCCTGCGGGCCGATCTTGCCGTCGCGGCACTGCCGCTGTCGCTCGCGGATCGCGATCTGGTCGAGGCACCGTCGCACTGCGATCTCCCGCAACTGCCCCTCACCCATATCCGCCTCGCCGACGATGGCAGCGACCTGGCGAGGGCTTTCGTCGCACTGGTTGCAGCGGATATTGCGAGTCCGCGGCCCGGTCGATAGAATTTATGTAAATTTATCTGCAAACGACAGATTATCTATTCTGCCTCACCCGCCCGGACGTCACGAAGCCGCACCGTTTCATGACCCGGGTCATATGGCTCTGACTGGAGAACCCGCGTTGCAGGCTTCCCGAAATCCCGCGTAGAAGCGGCCGGGTGGAGCGCGTCGCGGACACCATGCGGGCGCTTAGCCGGCTACGGCCTCTCCCTGCTTCAGGACAAGCCGGTATTCCTCCGGAACCTGCTCGACCTCGAGAGGATCGACTGGGAGGGGTCAGCTTTACCACATTCCATTACAAGATCTGGCAGATGACCGACCCCGCACCGATAGCGCTGCTGCCGCCACAATCGGCTTCGTTTCAGCTCGTCTTCACCACCTGCGGAATAACCCACGAGCCGTCGAGGATCGAGGGATTGTTCTCGTCCGGCCAGTAGAGCCGCAGCATCAGTATGAACTTGTCAGCCGGTGCCGGAAGCCAGTTCGATTCCTTGTCGGCGCCCGGCGACTTGTGCTGCAGGTACAGCGTGACTGAACCGTCGGGATTGTGCTTCAGCTTCTGCCGCGGGCTGATCGAATAGCGATTGAGCGGGTTCTCGACGAAGAAGTAGTCCTTGTCGTACATGGTCAGCGACCAGAACCCCTGCACCGGGGGAAGCTGCTTCGGCTTGAACGTCAGTGTGTATGTCTCCGAGCCCTGATAGGTGCGGTTCAGGATGACACCCCCGGGCCGGTCGATGTAGGATAGACCGCATCCTGGGGCCGGTTGGCGCCGAGGCCGATCGCCGTGATCAGGGCGCGCTGCAGATAGTCGGTTCCATAGAGCCCGGTCTTCAGCGTAAAGCCCCAGCCGTTGATGTCCTTGACGTCACCGCCGCTGTCCTTGAAGTGCAGCATGATGCGGGCGAAGCCCAACCGCGGGATGCGCTTGGCGAGAGCAATGTCGAGCTTGGACGCATCGAAGTCATGGCCCGGCACTATGCCGATCTGCGCGACCTTCTCCAGGAATGGCGCGTCCGCGGCAACCGGCGGATTGCGTTTCATCAGCTCGCAGAACAGGGAAAAGAAGGCGTTCGTATCGAGCGCGTTCACCTGATCGCGCACCGGTGTCTTCATGTCGATTGCCGGATCGACCTTGCCCGGCGGCGGCGTCCAATCGGTCCCCCACTTGCTGAGCGGCATCAGCTTGACCTCGTCCTGGATCTTGTGGACTGCCGCGTAGTCCTCGGGCGTGCCCGTGCAGTAGATCCGTCCGAGCAGCCAGACGATGCTGGTCGGCGACTTGTATTCCACCATGCCTTCCGGGAGTGTCCCCTGCCAGCCGGGGCCGGTGATGGCCCATGTCTGCGCCCCTGTGCCTGTGGTACGCTTGCCAGGAACAGCGAACACGGTTGTCCAGCCATCCAGCATCGGGAAGAGGGCGTAGCGGCCGTCGAGGTCGGGGATGCTGACAACCCAAGGCTCGTCGCCCACATCGACGAAGCTCGTGGTGTAGAGCGTGTCCGCATTCGGTGCGGTCACGTCGCGAAATGAGGCATTCGGATATTCCCGCAGCTTGATGAGCTGGCCCATGGGACCGCGGGTTCCCTCCACCTTGGACACGTTCGTCATGACGCGCCGGGTCATCTCCATCGTGACCAGCGGATATGCATAGGCATAGGCTTCGAGTGCCAGCCAGAAATCTTCCCCGCCCTTGAAGACATCATGAAGGAGGCCGTCCTGCGTCTGCGCCTGCGCGTTAACCCCGGACGGAACGGACATTGCGGCGAGAACGCTCGCGGCAGTTGCGGTGAATGAACGCCGTGAGAGGGACATTGCCGGAACTCCTTCCTGAGTGGCTTCGACACACGGCCCGTCGCGAACCGCGATACAACAGTCGAAAGCCTGGCTTCCTCCAAACACAATGGGTGGATTGGCGAATACCCGCTTGAGCTGTATTGCCACCCATGAAATGTTCACGAAGATACTACTTGGCTTTGACCTGTTGGTCTTGCCATTTCATGCCATGTTCGCTTGCGACAGCGCACTCACAGACAGATGTCGCCGGCACAAGCGGAATTACGCTACGAATCGGCCCGAAAATACGACGGGGCCGTTCCGGTCCAGCGCTTAAAGGCGCGCGTAAAATGTGCTGAGTCGCTGTAACCGACGCTATAGGCGATCTCGGTCATTGTGTGGCCGCGCTCGGCGAGCAACCGAAGTGCCTCATCGCGACGCGTCTGATCGAGCAAATCCTCGAAATCAACGCCACAAAACTTGAGTCGCCGCTGAAGGGTGCGGACTGACATCCCGAGTGTCTTCGCAGCAGCCTCCAATCCGAGCTGGCGATGGTCCGATATCTGATCGATCAGCAGGCCTGCGGTCTCGACGGTCGTCCTGAGCGCATCGGTCGCTTTCGACGCCTCGCCCACATCTCTTCCGCGGAGAGGCATTTCGAGCAAGCCGCGATCGAATTCGATCATGTCGTGCCCGGTTCCCATCTCGATATTCGGTCCGAGACATTCTTCAAGCGCATCGTCGCCTCGTCCCCTCGCGGCACTGAGAGACACGCGTATCGCAGACGGCTCGCCTGCCATCAGTGGCACTTTGCGCAGCACCGCAAGGCTTCCGAATATGAACTGTCGGGGATCCACGTCCTGCCGGCCCGTGAAGCGGTAGAGGATTCGCGCTGTCCGGCCTTCGATCACAAAGCGCACATCCGATCCCTGATGAAGCATGGAGGCATTGGTTGCCGCATGGGCGCATGCCTGAGCGACATTTGACGCCCCCAGGATCAAGTCCCCCCAGGCACCGAGCGACCCGAGCTCGGTCATTTGGCCGACATAGACCCCGCCAAACGGGTCCTGCGTCGCCGAAACCATCTCGTTGGCGACATGAAAGCACTGAGCGCGCGGCAACCAAATATCGGGATTCTGGAAGATGTTCGGGGAAATGCCGAGGCGTTGAAAAAAATCGATGGAAGACACGCCTCGCTTGGCCAGGTAAGGCGCGATCTGCAGGAAACTTCTGATCCTGATGGTCGGTGCAGGAGTCAACATCCGAAAAGACCCAGCACAACATAGCGAGGCACCACTTACGCACTATAGCAAGGTGAAAAGATAATAAGAAGCTTTTCGGCCGCCCAATGGAGACAATAGAGAGTCTTGTCGACACTCAACCCGGCGCGGGTCGAACGCTCTACCGAGCACAGTCAACGCGACGTCACGTCGATTCCGCCGCCAGATCGGCACTCGGTCCCGATAGCCGGCCGATCGGAGCCCCCGGGATGGGGCTTGGACCGTGAAGCTCACCGAGCAGAGCTGCTGGGGACAAGTCGATATGCGCGCGCGTGTCGACTGCCTTCGGCACCTGTGCTGTCGCGATGCCGATCGCTCTCCCCCCATAAGGCGCTCCGGTCAAGCAGAAGCAAACGACTGTCTTGACGCCATTCACGGACTCATGATGAAAAGGAATGAACTTTTCAACATGGGAGGAAATCGTGGCCGACGCGGACCGTGAAGGAGAGGTCGAGCCTATCAGCAAGCCGCCAGGGACCCCGGGCGTCCTCGAAATCATCGGCAAGGGACTGACGGCCGAGGATCTGATCGACGCGCATCGGCGCGACGCCGATCAGCGCCAGCGCCAGATCGAGTCGGAACCCTTGCCTGCGACAATCTACGATGTCGTCGCGGAGGCTGCCGCAGAGGTGCCCGATCAGCTCGCGTGGAACTTCTTCGAGACGGAGGAGGCGTGGACCTATCGCCAGATCGTCGATACGGTCAATTGCCTCGCCAGCGCCCTTTCGCGGCTCGGCGTTGCCAAGGGCACGCATGTGGGCGTCATGCTGCCGAACCGGCCCGCCTTTCCGCTCACATGGCTCGCACTGGGTCGCCTCGGCGCCGTGATGATCCCCATCAATATCGGATATACCGGCCGCGAGCTGGACTATGTCGTGAATGACGGGGACGTCGACTACCTCGTCATCGACGCCGCGTGTCTTCCAACCCTCGACGCGATGGCGGAGAGGCCGGCAAGGCTTGCCGAGGAACGCATCGTCGTTCACGGCGGCCCGATAGCGCCCGGCCGCCATGGCTTCGATGCCCTGATCGGGTTCGGCGACCCCGATTTCGTCCCTTTCGAGACAGCGGGTCCCGATGACCTCATGAACATCCAATACACCTCGGGCACGACCGGTTTTCCCAAGGGATGCATGCTCACCCACAGCTACTGGGTCGGCACCGGCAAGGTCGCGGCACGACGCGACGGTATCGTTCTCAAGAACATCTTCGCCAATCAGCCATTCTATTACATGGACCCGCAATGGATGACGCTCATGGCGGCATTCCAGCGCGGCACGCTCCATGCCGTCCTGAAACCCAGCGGCAGCCGGTTCATGGAGCGCGCGAGACGCTTCTCGATCCACTTCTGCATCTTTCCGGAAGTCGTCTACAAGCAGCCCGCACACGCAAGGGATGCCGACAACGCCATCAGGCGCGCCAATATCTACGGCATTCGCCCTTCCATTCACGCCTCCATCGAGGAACGCTTCAACTTCGCCGCACGAGAGGCCTTCGGAATGACAGAGGTGGGCTCGACCCTGTTCGTGCCCATCGAGGACCGGGCGATGGTCGGTCAGGGCTCGTGCGGCCGGCCCGTCGCCTTCCGCCGCTGCCGCATCGTCGATGACGAGGGACGCGATGTGCCCGTCGGCGAGGTCGGCGAACTCATCGTCGCGGGATTCAACATTATTCGCGGCTACTACAAGAAACCCGAGGCAACCGCCCAGGCATTCTTTGGCGAATGGTTCCGGACCGGCGACCTGTTCCGCCGCGACGCGCGAGGGTACCACTACATTGTCGGGCGCAAGAAGGACATGATCCGCCGCAGCGGCGAGAACATTGCCGCACGCGAGGTCGAGAGCGTCCTCCTCGAGATGCCCGAAGTCCGGGACGTTGCGGTGATCGGCGTCAAGGACCCCGACCGCGGCGAGGAGGTCAAGGCCCTGGTGGTTCTTGCGCCAGGACATAGCCCGCAGACCGTGCCGCCCGCACGCCTGTTGGATCACGCCCGCTCCCGCCTCGCGCGCTTCAAGGTGCCGCGCTACGTCGCCTACCGCGACAGCTTCCCTCGCACCCCTTCCATGAAGATCCGCAAGGGAGAGCTGCGATCCGAGACAGCCGATCTGCGCCAGGGCGCTTATGACGCCGTCGACAACGTCTGGCGCTAACGTGCTCTCCCGCCTGATCCAGGCTGCACGGCCCCGACCCTGCCATCCGCGGGATCAGGGGCCGTGCAGCCTGTTGGGAAGATCTCCTATGAGAACAACCGGATTCCGGCCTTCTTGAGGAACTCGGGAACCGCATCGTCCAGGAAGGCCTCGAAAGCCGCGCCCAATTTCGACGGCGCATGGTGGCGCGGGCGGAGAAGGCGTATCTGGTACGGCATGGCCGGGGAGAATGGCCGCGAGACAATGCTGCCCTCGGCGACAAAGGCGGCCGCCGTTAACGGGTCGACCAGCGACACCCCCATCCCCTCCGCGACAAAGCTGCACGCCGCTTCGGAGATATAGGTCTCCACGCGCTGCACACGATCGACATCGGCCGCTTCGAAAACCTGATCTATGGCATGGCGTATGCGCGTGTCGCGCGTGAAGGCAATGAACGGCTCGCCAGCGAAGTCGGCCGGCGTGAGGTGTTCGCGCTCAGCCAGGGGATGTCCCGGCGGCAGTGCGGCGACGGCCTCCACACGACAAAGCGTGCGCTTGAGGACCGACGGATGCTCGATATTGAGCAGAGACAGACCGAGGTCCACCTGCTGGCCCGCCACCCACTGATTGACGATTTGCGAGCCATGGACATGCAGGCTCACCTCCGCATCCGGATGCGCCTTGAGAAAACGGGCGACAAGGCGAGGCAGGTATCGCTGCCCGAGGGCCGGCATCGCCACGAGGCTCAATCGGCCGGACCTCATCGTGCGCAGTTCCTCGGCAACACGCTGCAACGCCTCGAGGCCCAGCACCATCCGCTCCGCCTCCAGAAAGAACTGCTCTCCTTCCGCGGTAGGCACCAGGCGCTTGCGCACCCGCTGAAACAGTGTGAGCTGCGTCTCCCGCTCCAGGCCGGCGATCAGCTTGGAGACGGCGGGCTGCGTGAGATTGAGCAGCTCAGCGGCCTCAGTGACGGTGCCATGCCTCATCACGGCACGAAAGGCATCGAGCTGGCGGGTCGTGATCATGGCCCTGCCTCCTTGAGGAATAAATATAACTTTCAGGAATGATATTCATTGAATTTGGCATTTGCGTCCACCCTTTTGGTGTGGCCAGATCACTGCAACAAGGGGCTTTGGGTGCCTTCGGGCGACCGGGATCACCGCCCGAAGGCACCAAGAAAAGCAAACGAGGGAGGAGGATTATGCTCTACGCACGCGGAAAGAGGGCTCGCGGCCCCGTCGTCTCGGCTCTGGCACTGGCGCTGACATTGGCCTGGCCGTACAGCCAAGCCGATGCGGAGGTCTCCTGTCCCGGCGACAAGCCCGCCTCAATCGTCGTGAACGCCTCCGGCGGCGCCATGGCCAATGCGATGCGCAAGGCCTTCACCGACGACTTCGAGACGATCCACGGCATCGAGGTCATCGACACGAGCCCGGCCGACATCGCCAAGCTTAAGGCGATGGTCACCTCGGGCAACGTGGAGTGGGCCGTCACGGAGATCGGCGGCCAGAACATTCTCCGGGCTGTCCAGGAAGGATTGCTCGAGCCGATCGACTACGACATCGTCGACATCTCGGGCTTTCCGGAAACCGTGAAGAAAAACAAGAAATGGTTCGCCAAGAGCGCCTATGCGACGGTTCTGGGCTATTCCACCGAGGCTTTTCCCGACGACCACCCGCAAAGCTGGGCCGATTTCTGGGACGTGGAGAAATATCCCGGGCCCCGCTCGCTGCGCGACGATCCGGCAGACAATCTCGAATACGCGCTTCTGGCCGACGGCGTTGCGCCGGAGGACCTCTATCCGCTCGATGTCGACCGCGCCTTCAGGAAGCTGGACGAGATCGCTCCGCACATCACTGTCTGGTGGACATCCGGCCAGCAGCCGGCACAGCTCCTGCTCGACGGCGAGGTCGTCCTGGCTTCCGGCTGGAACGGTCGCTTCTACAACCTGATCCAGGACGGTGCCCCACTCGATATCGAGTGGAGCGAGGGCATGATGAAACTATCCGCCTATGGCATCCCCAAGGGCGCGCCGGACGCCTGCTGGGGGCAGCATTATCTCCAGGTCATGACCGACCCGAAGCGTCAGG
Source organism: Kaustia mangrovi (assembly GCF_015482775.1). Taxonomy (GTDB): domain Bacteria; phylum Pseudomonadota; class Alphaproteobacteria; order Rhizobiales; family Im1; genus Kaustia; species Kaustia mangrovi. The sequence continues at coordinate 1,561,088 of NZ_CP058214.1, forward strand.
CGGTCTATGCCGAGGAGATCGGCTATCCCGGCCTGCACCTCGATTCGCCTCAATATGTGGATAAAAAGCTGGCGCCCTACCTGCCGACGGCGCCCGACAACATCGACAAGCTGATCTGGAGCGACCTCGAATGGTGGACGGAGCACGGCGCGGAGGTCAAGAAGCGCTGGACCCTCTGGAAGCTGTCGCATCAATAGACGCGAGGCACCTTTGCGCACCTCGCGGCCCGTGCCGGCCGCGAGGTGCGCCACCCGGACCCTCGCTTCGATGTCGTCTATCCAGGGGGACAGCCAGCCATGAGCGATCTCAGCATCAAGGGCATCGCGAAGCGTTTCGGTGACGTCGTCGCCCTCGATCGCGCCGATCTCGACCTCGCGCGCGGCGAGCTCATGACCATTCTGGGCCCGAGCGGTTCGGGCAAGACCACCCTGTTGCGTATTATCGCCGGTTTCGAGCAACCGGACGAAGGCAGCGTGCTGGTCCGCGGCAATGACGTGACGGCGCTGGCCCCGGCAAAGCGCAATATGGGAATGGTGTTTCAGAACTACGCCCTGTTCCCGCACATGACCGTCGCGGAGAATGTCGCCTTTCCGCTCCAGATGCGGCATGCAAGCCGCAGCGAGATCGCCGAGCGCGTCGGCTGGGCGCTTGACACCGTTGCGCTCGGCACTTTGGGCGCGCGCTATCCCGCTCAGCTTTCCGGCGGCCAGCAACAGCGTGTGGCGCTGGCGCGCGCCATCGTCTTCGACCCGGAGCTCCTGCTCCTCGACGAACCCTTCGGTGCACTCGACCGCAAGCTGCGCGAGCAGATGCAGATGGAGGTCAAGCGCCTGCAGCGCCGCCTCAACCTGACCACCGTCTTCGTGACCCACGATCAGGAAGAGGCCCTGATCCTGTCCGATTCCATCGCGATCATGAATGCGGGACGCATCGAGCAACTCGGCACGCCACGCGAGATCTACGCCCAGCCCGGCAACCGTTTCGTCGCCGACTTCATCGGGGAGTCCAACCTCTTTCGCGGCCGCGTCAGCTCGGTCCGCAACGACCTGCTCGCCATCGAGATCGACGGCGGCGAGACATTGCACGCAAAGGCGCATGAGGGCATGGCGGCCGGCGACGAAGTGAGCGCCCTGATCCGGCCCGAACGGCCGCAACCGGCGACCGGCACCGGCAACGGCCCCAATACCTTCCGTGGCGAGATTACCGAGGTCGTCTATCTCGGAGAATCGGAGAAATACCGTGTCTCGCTGGCCAGCGGCGTCGAGTTCCTGATCCGCTGGCCAGGCCGGACCACGGGGACGGCCCGCACCGAAGGCGCCGAGCTCTCCTTCACCGTCGATCCGGAAGATCTCCATATCATTCCCGACGGCGAGGCCCGGCAATGAGCGTCGCGCCCGCCGGCTTCCGCGCTTCGCTGCGCCACCCGGGCCGTGCCGGCGCGGTGCTTCTGGGCCTGCCGACCGTCGTGTTTCTTCTCGTGCTGTTCGCGATCCCCGTCGCGCGGTTCATGCTGGCGCCGCTCGCCGCGGGTATGGTCGAGCCCTATGTCGAGGCGATGACCGGCGATGTCTATCGTCAGGTCATCTGGAACACGTTCAAGATATCCGCCTATGTCACCGTCCTTGCGTTCCTGCTTGGATATCCCGTTGCCTATTTTCTGACCATTGCCCCGCCCTTCTGGCGCCTCGTCGGTTTCTTCTGCGTGCTGATGCCCTTCTGGACCAGCATATTGGTCAGAACCTATGCCTGGCTCGTCATTCTGGGGCGGCAGGGCATCGTCAACGAGGCGCTGCTGGCCGCAGGCATCATCGACAAGCCGATAGTTCTCCTCCACAGCATGCCGACCGTGTTGCTCGGCATGGTGCATGTGCTGATGCCGTTCTTCATCTTCCCGGTCTACGCGATCATGCAGCGTATCGACATGAACCTGATCGCTGCGGCCCGGGGGCTCGGCGCGCCGGACTGGCGGGTCTTCACCAGGGTCTATCTGCCGCTCACCCTGCCGGGCGTCCTGTCCGGAGCCACGCTGGTCTTCATCCTGTCCATGGGCTTCTTCATCACCCCGGCTCTCTTGGGTGGAGGCCGCGTGACCATGATCGCCGTGTTGATCGAACAGCACGTCAACGCCCTGCTCGACTGGGAGTTCGCGGGCGCGTTGTCCGCCGTCCTGCTGGCGGCGACGCTCGTCGTCTACGGGCTGATGAAGCGGTTCCTCAGGGGAGACAAGACATGGTGACCCCTCGCCGAGGCCGGCGCAGCGGCTTCCGCATCGCGCTGGCCATCTATTGCAGTGCCGTCTTCTTCTTCCTGGTGGCGCCGCTGTTCGTCGTCTTCCCGATCTCGTTCAGCGCCGCGAAATATCTGACCTTCCCCCCGCCAGGCTTCTCGCTGCAATGGTATGAGAGCTATCTCAACGACCCCGCCTGGATCCAGGCCACGGTGACCAGCATCAAGGTGGCGCTCGGCACAACCGCGCTGGCAACGCTTCTGGGAACCGCGGTCGCCTTCAGCCTGGTGCGCGGCCGCTATCCCGGACGGGCCTGGATCGACCGGCTGGTGGCGGCCCCGATCATCGTCCCCAACATCATCATCGCAGTCGCCCTCTACGGCGTCTTTGCCCGATTCCAGCTCGTCGGGGAGTGGTACGGCGTGATGGTCGGCCACACGATCTATGCCATCCCCTTCGTTGTCCTCGTGGTGGGCGCGGCATTGCGCACCTTCGACACCAATCAGGAGCAGGCCGCGATGAACCTCGGCGCAAGCCGGTTCACCGCGGTGCGGCGGGTGACCCTGCCGCAGATCCGTCCGTCCATCGTCTCCGCGGCGTTTCTTGCCTTCATCACCTCCTTCGACGAGCTCATCATCGCGTTGTTCACGAGCGGAACCAACGCCACGCTGCCCAAGAAGATGTTCGACAACATCATCTTCGAGATCGATCCCACCATCGCCGCCGTCTCGGTCCTTCAGATCCTGCTCGTCGGCGTCGTCATCATGCTGGCCACGCGCTTCGGCGTCGGCGTGAATCCAATCCGCTGAAGGCACAAGACGGCAAGAACTCTGAAATGGCAGACGACATCTTTCACCCCGATTTCAAGGCAGAGCCCTATTGGTGGGAGTTCGCCGCTCCCGACCCCCGCAATACGGAGGGACCGCCCGCACGCTGCGATGCGGTGATAGTGGGCGGCGGCTTTGCTGGCCTCAATGCCGCGCTCGAGCTGGCACGGCGCGGCACCGCCGTCACCGTTCTGGAGATGGGGCCCTTCGGCCAGGGGGCGAGCACGCGCAATGCCGGCCATGTCTCGAGCGGCTTCAATCTCGGCAAGGCGCCGTCCTCCTCCGAGCGCTCTCCGGCGCTGCGGCATCTGGGCGAGGCCGGGTACGGTGCTCTGCTCGACGAGGCCGCATCCTCCTTCGATCATCTGGAGACATTGATCGCGCGCGAGGCAATCTCCTGCGACTGGCGGATCCGTGGCCGCTTCGTCGGCGCGCTCACGCCCCGGCACTTCCGTGCCCTGGCTCGAAAGAGCGCGGACGCGCCAGGCGTCAATATCGTCGAGCGCGCCGACCAGTACAGCGAGATCGCAAGCGACTTCTATCATGGCGGCATCGCCATCGAACGCTCCGGGCAGCTCAATCCGGCACTCTATCACCGCGGTCTGATGGAGGCCTGCCGGCGCCAGGGTGTGACGCTGGTGGCGGAATGCCCGGCGACGGCAGTACACCGCTCGGATGGCGGCTTCCGGGTCGACACCCCGCGGGGCGAGATCCGGACCGACGGCGTATTCGTCGCGACCAACGGCTATACTGGCAGGCTCGTCCCCTGGTTGCGGCGCCGCATCATCCCGCTCGGCAGCTATATCATCGCTACCGAACCGCTGGGCGCCGAACGCGCCAATGCCTTGATCCCCACCGGGCGCACCATCAACGACACCAAGCGCGTCCTGAGCTATTTCCGCCTGTCGCCCGACGGCACCCGACTTCTCTTCGGCGGGCGAGAGAGCTTCCGGCCGATCGACGAACGCGGCTCCGCGCGCCTCCTTTATCGCACGATGCTGCGTGTCTTTCCGCAGCTTCAGGGCGTGCGCATCACCCATTCCTGGACCGGCAACGTCGCCTTCACCTTCGACTTCCTGCCGCATCTGGGAGCGGTTGACGGCGTGCATTACGCCGCCGGCTGCAACGGCAGCGGCGTCGCCATGATGAGCTATCTCGGCTACCGCGCCGCGCTCACCATGGCGGGCGGCAACGAGACGAGCGCCTTCGAGCGCCTCGCCCACCCTGCCCGCTGGTTCTATCGCGAGACGCCGTGGTTCATGCCGCTCGTGGGGCGTTACTACCAGTTCCGCGATGCCCGGGACCGGCGGCGCGCCGCAACCGGAGATCCGACGTGACCATCATCGACTATGGCAGCACGCCGCCAGTCGCCGCGCTCAACCCGTCGAGCGAGCGCAAGGCCCATCTCGCCAATTATCGCCGTGTCTACAGGTCGAGCGAGACCGCTGCCGTCCAGGACATGGACGAGGCGGACGCGCTCCGGCAATACCTCCAGGCCTATGACGCGCTCGACACTGCCCACGTGGTCGTCAAGGCGCGCGACGTGGAGACCAGCTTCGACCTCAAGATTCGCAACGAGGACGTAGCAGCGTTCTGCAAGAGGCATGGCGACCGTTTCATCGGCTTCGCCGGCGTCGACCCACTGAAGGGCATGGAGGCGCTGCGCGAGCTCGAATACGCAGTGCGCGAATTGAAGCTCAAGGGCCTCAATATCCAGTGTTTCGAGAACCGGATCGCCATCAACGATCCGCGGCTCTATCCGCTCTATGCCAAGTGCATCGAACTCGACATCCCGGTCAATCTGCACTGCTCCATCAACTTCTCCACCCAGTCGCTGATGCGCTACGGCCACCCTCTTCAGCTCGACGAGGTGATGGTTCATTTTCCGGAGCTCCGGGTCATCGCCTCACCGCCGGGATGGCCCTGGGTCCAGGAGCTCGTCGGCGTCGCCTGGCGCCATCCCAACGTCCATATCGGGCTTGTGGCAGTCCGACCGAAATATCTGAACGTGGCCCATTCGGGCTACGAGCCTCTTATGCAGTACGGCAATACTGTGCTTCAGGACCGGATCATCTTCGGCTCCGCCTGGCCCATGCAGCCTGTCTCCCGCGCGGTTGAGGAGATCGAGGCCCTGCCGCTCAAGGATGCAGTGAAGCGAAAATGGCTCCATGACAATGCCAAGTCGGTCCTGCGGTTGTAGTACCGTACATGGCTCCGGACCTGCATTTCACCAATCGACGCTCCGTTCTGGCAGCCCTTCTGCGCTGAGCCCGTTCGCCATACCAGTCGACTCAGCGGTTGACTGGATGCCGGTTGTCGATCAGCCCAACCCGCCGTCAACGGACAAAGTTTTATGGGGCCGGACTCTAAGGGAAGCCGAGGCGGAGGCGGTGCGGTGAAATTGGGGCAATGCCCGATTGACACCTGAACCTATAAAATTGCCAAACGGATTGCGAGCGTCCAGGATACCGGCCGTACGGTACTCTGAAGGGGGCGGGGCATGGCATCGAAGGACGATATTGCCGAGATTTCGGCGGCACTGGCGCAGTTTCGCGAAAGTGGCGAATTGGACAATAGCATCGACCTGAAGATCCGGGAATTCTTGAAGACCGGAGACGACGATATCCTGGCTGTCCTTCAAGGCGATCTTTCTGACAAAGAAGGGTCGAACCCCATCGTATGCTGTTACATCGGATACAGCGGCTATCGCTATAAGTGGCTACGCGCGGACGTTTGCGCACGCTTTGGGTCTCAGGTTCCGCCTGGGCAAGAACATAAATGTGGCCTCGAACCGTAGGGGCTGGCCCCAGGACCAGTAGCCGATGGTCGCGGCAGAGGAAGGGAGAGAAGCCGCTTTTCCAGCGCCGGCTGGCCTTCAGCGGGATGTTGGGCGTTGCCCCCTTTGCCCCCTTGTCCTCGACCTTGCGGCGGATCGCGCCGGTGTAATAGCCCTTGTCGCTGAGCGGCATCGGGCTCCCTGGCATCCGCTCCAGCAGCAGATCTCCGGATGCGCAGGGATGCACAAGCTGGTGCCATCGAACAAATCCGGCACAGACTTTCCCACTTTTTCCGGCAGTGACACCCGGGTGAGAAAATCGGCCCGAAAAAGCCAATGATATCAATGGGAAAAAGGGGAGGTGGTGCCCAGGGGCGGAATCGAACCACCGACACCGTGATTTTCAGTCACGTGCTCTACCAACTGAGCTACCTGGGCCCGGCGCGTTGTCCGGAAAGGTCCGCTTGTGTTCTCGTCCCGACACCGGCCCCGAGGGGCGAGTCGGACCGACAGGACCGGACGGGGTTATAGGAGATCAGCCCGACCCTGTCCAGACAGTTGCGCAAGGTTATTGCCATTCCCGTCCGGCAGGTCGGGCCGGCCGCCCGCAACCGCCCTCACCGCTCGTCCTCTTCCGGCCCCGCCGGCTCGTCGGTCTCGATCCGGTAGCGCCCGCCGAGCCAGCGATGCAGGTCGATATCGGCACAGCGCGCCGAGCAGAACGGATGATAGCCTTGCGCGGAGGGCTGGCCGCAGATCGGACAGGGCCGGCGCGGGCGCAGCCTGACGGGCTTGGCGCCGCCGGCCTCCGGCGTCTCCGGTTTCTTGCGATGTCCGGCCATATCGAACAGATCCCTTGCAGCCGGCAGGAGCGCGCCGCGCGCGCCCCGCCTACTCGCTTGGGCTCACCCACTTCATGTAGACGGGAAAGCCCGTGCCCTGGAGCAGCGAGACGGTCTCGTAGAGCGGCAGGCCGACAACGTTCGAATAGGAGCCGTTGACGGCGCGCACAAACACCTCGCCGCGCCCCTGGATGGCGTATCCGCCAGCCTTGTCGCGCCATTCGCCGGACGCGATATAGCTGTCGATATCGTCGCGCGACAGGCGCTTCATGCGCACCTTGGTCTCCACGACCCGCCGCCGGCGAGCCCCGCGCGGCGTGATCACGCACACGCCCGTATAGACGCGGTGAGCCCGGCCCGACAGCGCCTTCAGGGTCTCGCGCGCGACCGTCTCGTCCTCCGGCTTCGGCATGATTCGCCGCCCGATGGCCACCACCGTGTCCGCGGCCACGACGAAGACGCGGTCGCCCAGATGGCGCACGGCGGTCGCCTTCGACGCGGTCTCCGCCTTCTCCACCGCAAGCCGCGAGGCCAGGGTGCGCGGCGCCTCGCGCCGACGCGGCGCCTCGTCGATATCGACGGGGTAGAGCAGATCCGGCGTGATGTCGGCCTGCTCGAGCAGAGCCAGACGGCGCGGCGATGCGCTCGCCAGTACGAGCTTGACCTGATCGTCCGTCATGAGCGGCCCGGGGCGATGATCCGATGGTCTTCGAAGACGGCTATTTGAACCGGTAGGTGATGCGCCCCTTGGTGAGATCGTAGGGGGTCATCTCCACAAGCACACGATCGCCCGCAAGCACGCGGATCCTGTTCTTCCGCATCTTGCCCGCCGTATGGGCGATCACCACATGGTCGTTATCGAGCGTCACCCGGAACATGGCATTGGGCAACAGCTCCGTCACGGTTCCCTCGAATTCAAGAAGTTCCTCTTTCGCCATACCCTCCTACCTTGCATGTCTTGAGCGGCAAGGCGAGAAGATGTGCCTGTTCCGCCGTAAAATCAAGCACCGGGACACAATAAGGTGCAGCTTTTCGCCTTCGCGCCGGCGCTGGCCGGTTTCCCCACAGGTCTCCGGGTCCGGAACGGCGCCGGCCTGCTGCCATGAGTCTCCGCGTTAGGAGCTGCGCCGGCTGAGCTCCCATGGGTCTTTGCGTTTGAAACGGCACCGGCCCACTTCCCCACCCGGCCACCCACGGAAGTATGATCTCATGGGTGGCCGGGTGGGGGAGCGGGCCGGTGCAGTCTGCCGTAAGAGCGAGCCCCTACACCACCGGTGCCGCCGGCATGCCGAAGCGGTCCTGGATATGCCGCATCAGCCCGTCGCGCACCTCGCGATAGGCCTGCAGCCTCTGCTCGCGGTTGCCGGCGATCAGCGTGGGGTCGAGCGTGGGCCAGTACTCCACCGCCACGGCTTGCGTCCTCGTGAGCTCGAGCGCCGCGTGATGGGCCTCCGGCGTCAGCGAGACGATGAGGTCGAACAGCGTGTCCTCCAGATCCTCGAAGCTCGTCGGGCTGTGGCCGGAGATGTCGATGCCGAGCTCGTCCATCACCGCGACCGCGAAGGGGTCGAGCTCGCCGGTGTGGACGCCGCAGGAGGCCACGAACACCTTGTGCCCGAAGAAATGGCGCATGAGGCCCCCGGCCATGGGCGAACGCACCGCATTGTGGCCGCAGGCAAACAGGACCGCCGCTGGAAGGTCACTTGCCATGTCCGGGGCTCAGCCTCGCCAGTGCAGGACGCAGACGAGCGTGAACAGTCTTCGCGCGGTGTCGAAATCGACCTCGATCTTGCCTCTGAGCCGCTCCTTCAGCAGCTCGCTGCCCTCGTTGTGCAGCCCGCGCCGGCCCATGTCGATGGCCTCGATCTGGCTCGGCGTGGCGGTGCGGATCGCCTGGTAGTAGCTCTCGCAGATCAGGAAATAGTCCTTCACGATCCGCCGGAAGGGCGACAGCGACAGGCCGATGACCGCACAGCGGTTCTCCTCGCGGTCGGCGATGTCGAAGACCAGCCGCTTCTCCATGATCGCCAGATGTAGCCGGTAGGGGCCGTTGTCGCAGCCGTCGACCCGGAAATGGTTCTGTTCCAGAAGGTCGTAGATCGCGACCCGGCGCTCGTGCTCCACATCGGCGGAGGCCGCAGACAGGCTCGCCTCGTCGAGGGTGACGTCGGCCAGACGGTCCGTGGTGGCGTCTTGTCCGGTCATGGTCCCCGGGGTCCCGTCCCTGTCAGGCCGTGTTGATCCTGATGCCGACCGAGCGGGCATGGGCCTCCAGCCCCTCCGCGCGGGCGAGCGTGATCGCGGCCCCGCCGATCTCGCCGAGCGCGGCCGCGTCGCATCTCAGAATCGAGGTGCGCTTCATGAAGTCGAGCACGTTGAGCCCGGAGGCGAAACGCGCGCTCCGCGCGGTCGGCAGCACATGGTTCGGCCCGCCCACATAGTCGCCCACCGCCTCCGGCGTATAGGCGCCGAGGAAGATCGCGCCGGCATTGCGCACGCGCGCGGCGAGCTCTTCGGCATCGCGCGCGGCGATCTCCAGATGCTCCGGCGCCAGACGGTCGACGAGGCCGATAGCATCGCCGAGCGCCGGCGCGACGATCACCGCGCCGTAGTCGCGCCAGCTCGCGCCCGCGATCTCCGCGCGCGGCAGGGTCTCAAGCTGGCTGTCCACCGCGCGCTCCACCGCGTCGGCGAAGTCCGCATCGTCGGTGATCAGGATCGACTGGGCGGAGGCGTCGTGCTCGGCCTGCGCCAGCAGGTCGGCGGCGATCCAGGAGGGATCGTTCGCGCCGTCGGCGAGGACCAGCACCTCCGACGGCCCGGCAATCATGTCGATGCCGACCGTGCCGAAGACCCGGCGCTTGGCGGCGGCCACATAGGCGTTGCCCGGCCCCACGATCTTGGCGACGGGCGCGATGGTCCGCGTGCCATGGGCGAGCGCGGCGATGGCCTGGGCGCCGCCCACCCGGTAGATCTCGTCGACCCCGGCAATGCGGGCGGCCACGAGCACATGGGGGTTGAGCACACCGTCGGGCGCGGGCACGGCGATGACGAGGCGCTCCACGCCGGCGACCTTCGCCGGGATCGCGTTCATGAGGACGGAGGAGGGATAGGCCGCCGTGCCGCCGGGCACATAGAGGCCGGCCGCGTCCACCGCCGTCCAGCGATGGCCCGTCTCCACGCCGCTCTTGTCGGTGACGCGGCCGTCCTCCGGCCTCTGGCGGCCGTGATAGGCCTCGATCCGTTCGGCGGCGAGCGTCAGCGCGTCGAGCAGCGCCGCATCGCACGACGCCACCGCCGCGTCGATCTCCTCAGGCGTGACCGCGAGGCCGTCCGCGGCGACCTCGTGGCGGTCGAAGCGGCGCGTATAGTCGATGAGCGCGGCATCGCCGCGCGCGCGTACATCGGCGACGATTTCCGCCACCGCCGCGTCGACATCCTGTGCGACCTCGCGCTTTGCGGTGAGCAGCGCGGCAAACCGCGCATCGAAGTCCGCCTGCCGCATGTCGAGGCGTTCGGCCATTCTCGAAACCCTCTTCCCGGGACGCCGTGAAGGCTCAGTCCCTGTCCGTCAGATCGTGTTCCGGCTTCCGGCCCGTCTCCCAGACAGGGCCCAGATCCGCCATATGCGCCTCGATGCACTCCACGTCGAGCCACAACGTCCCGCCGCCGGAAAAGGTGAGCGTGATCTCGCCCGATGGCGCCTCGCCGGGAGCGAAGGCGATGGACAGGAGCGACAGGACGGCGTCGTCGGCGCCCTGGCGGATATTCTGCGAACGCGCGGAGAAGACATGGTCGAAATGCAGCCCGGCGCGGCGGCGCTGGAACGCGGGCCCCTCCCCGCCGCGCAGCCCGCTTTCCCAGTCGAACCGGTTGGCGACGAGCGCAAGCCGCCGCTCGCCCGGCAGATAGCGGATATCGCCGACCCGCAAGACCGCGTCCTGCATATGCGCGGAAATGACCTTCAGATCGTCCTCGTCGAACGCGCTGAGCTTGAGCAGATCCATTGCCGATCACCCGACCGCTTGTGCCGCCTGTTTCCCGTCATGACATAACGGCAGTGCGCGGCGGTGACAATGCCCGAGGGGATCTCTCCCCGTCAGGCGCTCAGCCGCTCGATATCGGCGCCGCAATCGCCGAGCTTCTTCTCCAGGCGCTCGAAACCGCGGTCGAGATGGTAGACCCGGTGGATCACCGTCTCGCCCTCCGCCATCAGCCCGGCAATGGCGAGCGATACGGACGCGCGCAAATCCGTCGCCATGACCTCCGCCCCGCGCAGGGTCTCCACGCCGTGCACCGTGGCGGTATCGCCGTTGAGCGAGATCTCCGCCCCGAGGCGCACGAGCTCCTGGACATGCATGAACCGGTTCTCGAAGATCGTCTCGGTGATGGTCGAGGTGCCCTCCGCCCGCGTCATCAGCGCCATGAGCTGGGCCTGGAGGTCGGTCGGGAAGCCCGGATAGGGCTGCGTCTCGACCTCGACGGGGGCGAGTGCTGCGCCGTTGCGCGACACCTTAAGCCCCTGATTGGTCTGCTTCACCGCGACGCCCGCCGCACCGAGCACGTCGACCACGGCGTCGAGCAGGTCGCCGCGCGCGCCGATCAGGTCCACCTCGCCGCCGGTCATGGCGACCGCCATGGCATAGGTGCCCGTCTCGATCCGGTCGGGCAGCACCTCGTGGGTCGCGCTGTGAAGCCGGGGCACGCCGGAGATGTTGAGCGTGGAGGTGCCGATGCCCTCGATCCGCGCGCCCATCTTGACGAGGCATTCGGCGAGGTCGGCCACCTCCGGCTCCTGCGCGGCGTTCTCGATCTCCGTCTCGCCGCGGGCGAGCACGGCGGCCATGAGCGCATTGTGCGTCGCGCCGACGGACACCTTCGGGAAGGTGATGCGGTTGCCGGTCAGCCCTTTCGGCGCGCGCGCGATCACATAGCCGCCGTCGATCTCGATCTCCGCGCCGAGCCGTTCCATGGCGAGCAGATGGAGGTCGACGGGCCGCGTGCCGATGGCGCAGCCGCCGGGCATGGAGACCTTCGCCTCCCCGCAGCGCGCAAGCAGCGGGCCCAGCACCCAGAAGCTCGCCCGCATGCGCGACACGAAATCGTAAGGCGCCGTCGTGTCGACGATGGTGCGCGCGGTGATGTGGAGCGTGTCGCCGGCGATGCCGTTGACGCCCATGCGCTTGCCGTCCACGCCGATATCCACGCCGTGATTGCCGAGAATGCGCATGAGCAGCGCCACGTCGGCCAGCCGCGGCACGTTGCGCAAGGTGAGTGTGTCGTCGGTCAGGAGACCGGCGATCATCAATGGCAGTGCGGCGTTCTTGGCGCCGGAAATGTGGATTTCGCCATTGAGGCGGTTGCCGCCGCGAATACGGATACTGTCCATGAATACCCCGATGGACGGCCCCGCCTTCATGGCGTCGGGTCCGTCATAGGTGAGCGCTCGCTCCCCAGTGTTTCACTGTGCCATGACTGCTAAGAAACACAAACCGCCTGTCCGGGGCAAGCGTCTCGGTGCAAGGGGCGCCTAGCCCAGCATGTCGCGCAGGCGGTACCACGCCATGGCGAGCACCAGGAGCGGCGTGCGCACGGGGCCCCCGGGGAAGGGCTGGTGCCTGAACCGGGCCATGAGGTCGAACCGCTCGGCCTGGCCGGCAACCGCCTCCGCCATCAACCGCCCGCAGATATTGCCGAGCGTCACCCCCTGCCCGGAGAAGCCCTGCGCATAGAACACCGTCCCCCCGACCGTTCCGAGATCGGGGATGCGGTTGACGGTGATGCCGATGAACCCGCCCCAGGCATAGTCGATCCGGGCATCGGCGAGCCCGGGGAAGATGCGCGTCATGCGCCGGCCCATGCGCGCGGCGATATCGTCCGGGATCACGCCGGAATAGGTGCACCCGCCGCCGAAGATCATGCGCCGGTCGCCGGACAGGCGGAAATAGTCGAGCACGTAATTGGTGTCCGCCACCGCCTCGTCGTCGCGGATGAGAGTGCGCGCACGCTCCTCGCCCAGCGGCTCGGTGGCCACGAGAAAGCTTCCCACGGGCATGATCCGCGTGTGAAGCGGCTTCACCGTGCGCCCGAGATAGGCGTTGCCCGCCACCACGACGAAGCGCGCCCGCACGAGCCCCTCGCCGGTGTGGACGACCGGGTCCGGCCCGCTCTCGATGCGCGTCGCACGCGAATGCTCGTAGATCTCCACGCCGGCGGCGATCGCGGCGTCGGCCATGCCGAGACAGTAGTTCAGCGGATGGAAATGCCCCGCCCCCGCCTCGTGGAGGGCGCCGTGATAACGGTCCGTGCCGAGCCGTTCGCGCAAGGACTCGCGGTCGAGCAGCTCCGTCTCGCAGCCATAGCGCTGCAGGCTGGCCTGCATGCCGGAGAGATCGGCCATGGCGCCGGGCTTGGCCGCGACATGGAGATAGCCCCATTTGAGATCGCAGGCGATGGCGTGCCGGGCGATCCGCTCGGCGATGATCGCCTTGCCTTCCTCGGCGATCTCGAAGCACTTGCGCGCATCGTCGGGGCCGAGCTGGGCCTCGATCGGCTCCATGCCGGAGGAAAAGCCCGTGCAGATCTGCCCGCCATTGCGCCCCGAGGCGCCCCAGCCGACCGTCTCCGCCTCCACGACGACGACCCTGTAGCCGCGCTCGGCGAGTTCGAGCGCCGCCGACAGGCCGGTGAAGCCGGCACCGACCACGCAGACATCCGTCCGCACCTCGCCGCGAAGCACCGGGTGCTCCACATAGCGGTTGGCCGAGGCGAGATAGTAGGACGGCGCCTCGCTGTCCCCGTTCACCGCGCTCATGCCGTCCTCAGATACCACTGATAGTCCAGTGGCTGGATCTGGTAGTGGAAATTGTCGCACTCGAACTGGCGCGCCGTGGCGAAGGCGCGGACATAGTCCTCGCCGAAATAGCGCCCGAGCACCGTGCCCTCCGTGAAGCGCTCCAGCGCCACCGGCCAGCGGATCGGCAGGTCTGGCGCCTCCTGCTCGTAGCCATCGCCGACGACGGGGTCTTGCGGCTCGATCTCGTTGACGATGCCGTGATGCATGCCGGCAAGGACCGCCGCGACCACCAGATAGGGATTGGCGTCGGCGCCGGCCACGCGGTGCTCCACACGCACCGAGCGCTCGTCGGAGCCGGGAATGCGCAGGGAGACCGTGCGGTTGTCGCCGCCCCAGTTGGCCTTGACCGGCGCATAGGTGCCGGGCTTCAGCCGGCGGTAGGAATTGGCGTTCGGCGCGAAGATCGCCATGGCCTCCGGCATGGTGTCGACGAGCCCGCCAATGGCATGGCGCAGCATGTCGCCGACCGGGCGGTTGAGCCGCTCGTCGAACGGCCCGGCGAGCACGTTGTTGCCGTGCCGGTCGAGGAGGCTCACATGGACATGGAGGCCGGAGCCCGCGCTTTCCGCGAAGGGCTTGGCCATGAAGGTCGCGATCATGTCGTGGCGGCGGGACACCTGCTTGATGCAGCGCTCCAGAAGGATCGCCTGGTCGCACGCCAGGAGCGCGGAGTCGACATGGTGGAGATTGATCTCGAACTGCCCCGGCGCATATTCCGCGACGAAGGTCTCCGCCGGCAGCTTCTGGATGTCGCAGGCCTCGTGGATCGCCGACAGGACGTCCTCGAAATCGTAGAGGTCGTCGAGCCCGTAGACATTGGTCTGGGCCGGGCGGAACTGCGAGCGCGGCCCGATGGCCGGCTGGACGACGCCGCGCGCGGCCGCCTCCCGGTCGATCAGATAGAACTCGTATTCGATCGCGATGACCGGCGTGAGCCCCATGTCGGTCAGCGGCTTGAGCGCGCGCTGGAGCACGTTGCGCGGATCGGCGAAGAACGGCGTGCCGTCCTCGTGATACATGGAGGCGAGCACCTGCCCCGTCGGGCGCGCGCCCCACGGCACGGGCTTCAGCGTCTCCGGCACGGCGAAGCAGAAATAGTCCGGATCGCCGTCGGAGGTGCCGTAGTCGAGGGTGGTGACGTTCTGGCCCGTCCAGTCGAGCAGATAGTTGGATCCCGGCAGGCGCACGCCCTCGTCATAGAGCTTGTGGACATAGTCCCGGCCGAGCTGCTTGCCGCGCAGGATTCCGTTCATGTCGGGCAGCAGCATGTCGACGGCGACAACGTCGGAATGGGCGTTCAGAAAGGCGTCGGCTTCGGAAAGGCCGGGAACGTGTTTGTGCATGAATGAGCTCGAATTTGAGGATCCGACGGCGGCCCCGGGGCCAGTCCCGTTGGGAAGGCATTGTTTCTTTGGGGTTTTATTTCGTCAAGGGACCGTCGTATCCTGCCCCCGCCGGCCGGCCCGACCGGGCCGGTCGAACCGCCAGCGTCAGGGTCCCGGACAACGAGCATCCATCCATGGCTTCTCTTGATTACGACGAGTGGTTCGCCACGCACGCCATCGACGAGGTGGAGTGCCTTCTCGCCGACATGGCCGGAACGCCGCGCGGCAAGATCCTGCCGGCGAGCAAGTTCCTCAAGGGCGCGCACAGCCGCGGGCTGCGCCTGCCGGAGGACATGTTCGGGCTCACCGTCACCGGGCGCTATGTGTGGGAGACCAACACCCTCAACCCGGCCTCCATCGACGTCTATCTGCGCCCCGATCCCGACACCATGCGGCGGGTGCCGTGGTACGAGGAGCCGACGGCGGAGGTCGTGTGCGACTGCTTCTATATCGACGACAAGCCCGTCGACATCGCCCCGCGCCACGTCCTCAAGCGGGTCCTGGAGCTCTACGCCAAGCGCGGCTGGACACCGGTCGTGGCCCCGGAGATCGAATTCTACCTCATCAAGAAGAACCTCGATCCGGACTATCCGCTGGAGCCGCCCATCGGCCGGTCCGGACGCCAGGAAGCGGGCGGACAGGCCTATGGCATCGACGCGGCCAACGAGTTCGATCCCATCGTGGAGGACATCTACGACTGGTGCGAGGTCCAGGAGATCGACATCGACACGCTGTCGCACGAGAACGGGCCGGCGCAGCTTGAGATCAACTTCAATCACGGCGACCCGCTGGCGCTCGCCGACCAGATGTTCCTGTTCAAGCGCACCGTGCGCCAGGCCGCGTTCAAGCACGACATGTACGCGACCTTCATGGCCAAGCCGCACGAGAACGAGCCGGGCTCGTCCATGCACCTCCACCAGTCCGTGGTCGATACGCAGACCGGCCGCAACCTGTTCACCACCAAGTCGGGGCGCGATTCCAAGCTGCTCCTGAACCATATTGGCGGGCTGCAGCGCTATCTCGGCGCGGCCATGCCGTTCTGCTCGCCCAATGTGAACTCCTACCGCCGGCTCGTTCCCTATGCCGACGCGCCGACCAACGTGCACTGGGGCATCGACAACCGCACGGTCTCCTTCCGCGTGCCCACCTCCGACCCGCAGAACCGCCGGGTGGAGAACCGCGTGCCCGGCGCGGACGCCAATCCCTATCTCGCCATCGCCGCCTCGCTCGCCTGCGGCTATCTCGGCATGGTGGAGAAGCTGGAGCCGACCCCGCCCGTGGAGGGCAGCGCCTATCGCTACGCCCACACGCTGCCGACCCATCTCGCCGACGCCCTGTCGAAGCTCAACTACACCAAGCCCCTGAAACAGGTGGTCGGCGAGCGCTTCGTCTCCGCCTATCAGGAGGTGAAGGACTACGAGATGCAGCAATACCGCACGGTCATCAGCTCCTGGGAACGCGAGTTCCTGCTGCTGAACGTGTAGGCGGGAGGCGGTCCCCCGCCGCCCGGCGGCCCTCCGGTCAGACCCGCTCGACCGCCATCGCCGCGCCCTGGCCGACGCCGACGCACATGGTGGCGATGCCGCGCTTGCCGCCGGTCTCGGTGAGGTGGTGGGTCAGCGTCAGGGCGAGCCGCGCGCCCGACATGCCGAGCGGGTGGCCGAGCGCGATGGCGCCGCCATTCGGATTGACGTGTTCGGCATCCTCCGGCAGGCCGAGCTGGCGCAGGCAGGCGATGGACTGGCTGGCGAAGGCCTCGTTGAGCTCCATGGCGTCGATATCGGCGATCTTCAGCCCCAGCCGGTCGAGCAGCTTGCCGACGGCGGGAACCGGGCCGATGCCCATGATGCGCGGCGCGACACCCGCCGAGGCCATGCCGAGGATGCGCGCGCGCGGCGTGAGCCCGTGGGCGCGAACCGCCGCCTCGGAGGCCACGATCATGGCGGCGGCACCGTCATTGACGCCCGAGGCGTTGCCCGCCGTGACCGTACCGGGGTCGCGGAACGGCGTCCTGAGCCTGGCGAGGTCCTCCATGGTCGTGCCGGCGCGGGGATGCTCGTCCGCATCGACCGTGACGGTCTTGCGGCGCCCGGCCGGCGCCTCCACGGCGACGCTCTCCGCGGCGAAGAAGCCGCGCGCCTGCGCGGCTGCCGCGCGCTCCTGGCTGCGCAGGGCGAAGGCGTCCTGATCCTCGCGCGAGATCTGGAAGTCCTCCGCCACGTTCTCGCCCGTCTCCGGCATGGAGTCGATGCCGTATTGCGCCTTCAGCACCGGGTTCACGAAGCGCCAGCCGATGGTCGTGTCGAAGATCTCCGCGGAGCGCGAGAAGGCCGTCTGCGCCTTGCCCATGACGAAGGGCGCGCGCGACATGCTCTCCACGCCGCCGGCAATGGCAAGCTCCGCCTCGCCGGTCTTCACCGCGCGGGCCGCCTGGCCCACCGCCTCCAGCCCCGACGCGCAGAGCCGGTTGAGCGTCACGCCGGGAACGCAGTCCGGCAGGCCGGCGAGCAGGAGCGCCATGCGCGCCACATTGCGATTGTCCTCGCCCGCCTGGTTGGCGCAGCCCATATAGACCTCGTCCACCGCCGACCAGTCGGCATCCGCGTTGCGCTCCATGAGCGTGCGGATCGGCAGGGCGGCCAGATCGTCCGCGCGCACCCCGGACAGCGCGCCGCCATAGCGGCCTATGGGCGTGCGGACATAGTCGCAGATGAAAGCGTCGCGCATGGTCTTTCGAGCCTCCCTGGAGCGCCCCTCACGGGGGGCGGGCCGAGCCGGTTGCAGGACGATCGCTCCGGACGCGCCGGAGCGAGTTGCCTGTGATATTGGTTCGCAGTGCGAACTTAAATTCCGAAATTCGAACGGCAAGATGGCACCGGCCTGACAGCCCGTCAAGCGGCGGCACGCCGCAGAGCACCGCGCTCAGTCCACCACCAGCGCCACCCCGTCGCGGCGCGGGTCGCCCATCGCCTCGAACCGGCCGTCGCCATGGCGCTTCACCACATGGGCGCCGCCGAAGAACATGTTGGGCTCGCCCCAGGCGCGGCGCGCGGGGAACCGCTCGGCAAGCGCACCGCCGCCGCCCGGCTTGAAGAAGTCCTCGAAATCGAGGTGGCCGTCCTCGACATGGAGCCGGGGCGCGCGCACGGCGGCATCCGGCGCATAGTCCTTGGCGAGCAGGCGGGCGAGGACGACGAAGAGCGCGGAACGGATGCGGCTCGACCCGCCGGAGCCGAGCGCGAAGAGCGCGCCGTCCTTCTCCGCGATCGCCGGGCACATCATGGAGGCGGGACGGAGACCGGGCGGCCATGTGCCGAGCCCGTCCGGGGCGAGGTCGGCCTCGCCCAGCATGTTGTTGAGCATGAAGCCGAGACCGCCGGGCACATGGCCGTTGCCCTCGCCGTTGGAGACGGTCGCGGCCACCGCGTTGCCCGCCGCGTCGATGACGCTGATATGGGTCGTGCCCCGGGTGGCGGGCGGCCCCTTCGCCGCGCCGCCGGCCGGGAGCGCGAGCCCCGCATCGGCGAGGAGCGCTGCGGGGTCGCCGCCCGCCGTGCGGCGGGCCTCGTCGCTTCGGGCAAGCGCGGCGGCAAAGCGCTCCGCGCTGCGGCCCGGCGCGTGCGCATAGGCAGACAAGGCATGCGCGATGAAGGCGCCGCCGGCCGATGGCGGCGGGTTGAGCGCGATCCGTGCCGGACCGAGCGGCACCTTCAGAGGCGCGCGCCGCTCCACCCGATAGTCCGCCAGATCCTCCGCGCGCAGATGGCCGTGATCCCCCTGCCCGTCCAGGAGGCGCGCGGCGAACCCCTTCGCGCGATAAGCCTTGAGCCCCTCCCGCCCGATCTCGTCCAGCATGTCGGCAAGGGTCGGATTGCGCATGATATCGCCGGCCCGCGGCAGGCGGCCATCGGGCGCGAAGAGCGCCCGCGCGCCCTCGCTCGCCGTCAGGATCGGCCCGACGACGGCGGCGAGATAGGCCTGGAAGGCCGTGACCTCCACGCCCTCGCGCGCCCTGCACGCCGCAGGGGCCGCGAGTTCCGCCATGGGCCGGGTGGCATGGGCGGCGTGCACCGCGAACAGGCCCGGCACGAAGCCCGGCGTCGCGCTCGCCGCGCGGCCGATGTGAAAGGCCTGGCTGGCGGGGCCGAAATCGGCGTGGATCTCGTGGAAGTCGGCAGCGCCGTCACCGCGGCGGGCAAGCGGCGTGCGCACGAAGAAGTCGTGGAGGACCGTCTCTCCCGACGCGGCTTCGCGCGCCATGAGGAAGCCGCCGCCGCCCGGCGAGGCGAGCACCGGCTCGGCGACGCAGGCCATCCAGAGCCCGGCAATGGCGGCGTCGAAGGCGTTGCCGCCCGCCCGCAGGACGTCGCCCGCGGCCTGCGCGGTGAGCGCGTGCCCCGCCGCCACGGCACCGCGGGCCGGTGCGACCCTCGTCATGGATACGGCCGCCCGCGGGGACGGGGCGCGCTATTCCGCGGCCTGGCGCAGCGCCGGGGCTGCGGCGCGCACCTCCGGATCGACATGGGCCTCGAACCGCTCGAAATTGTCGATGAACATCTGGACGAGCGCCTGCGCCTGGGCGTCGTATGCGCCCTTGTCGTCCCAGGTCTCGCGCGGGGTCAGGACCGCCGTGTCGATGCCCGGCACGGAGACCGGCACGTCGAAGCCGAAACAGGGATCCTTGCGGAACTCCGCCCCGTTCAGGCTGCCGTCGAGCGCGGCGTTGAGCAGCCCGCGCGTCACCGCGATGGGCATGCGCTCGCCGACGCCGTACTTGCCGCCGGTCCAGCCGGTATTGACCAGCCAGCAGGTTACGCCGTGCCGCGCGATCAGCTCGCGCAGCAGGTTGCCGTATTCGCTCGGATGGCGCGGCATGAACGGCGCGCCGAAGCAGGTGGAGAACGTCGCCTCGGGCTCCGTCACCCCCTTCTCGGTGCCCGCGACCTTGGCGGTGTAGCCGGACAGGAAGTGGTACATGGCCTGGCTCGGGGTGAGCCGCGCGATGGGCGGCAGCACGCCGAAGGCGTCCGCCGTCAGCATGATGATGTTGCGCGGATGGCCGGCGATCCCGGTCTCGCTGGCATTGGGAATGTAGCGGAGCGGATAGGCCGCGCGGGTATTCTCCGTCAGCGTACCGTCGTCGAAGTCGAGCGCACGGGTCTCCTCGTCCATGACGACGTTTTCGAGCACCGTGCCCCAGCGCTGGGTCGCGCTGTAGATCTCCGGCTCGGCCTCCGCCGACAGGCGGATCGCCTTGGCATAGCAGCCGCCCTCGAAGTTGAAGACGCCGTTCTCCGACCAGCCATGCTCGTCGTCGCCGATGAGGGTGCGGCTGGCATCGGCCGACAGGGTGGTCTTGCCGGTGCCCGACAGGCCGAAGAAGATCGCCGTGTCGCCCGCCTCGCCGACATTGGCGGAGCAGTGCATGGGCATCACGCCGCGCTCGGGCAGGATGTAGTTGAGAACGGAGAAGACCGATTTCTTGATCTCGCCGGCATAGGAGGTGCCGCCGATGAGCACCAGCCCGCGCGAGAAATCGCAGGCGATGACCGTTTCCGACCGTATGCCGTGGCGCTCGGGATCGGCCCGGAAGCCCGGCAGGTCGATGATGGTGAGCTGCGGCGCGAAGCCGTCGAGATCGGCAAGCTCCGGCTCGATCAGCAGATGGCGGATGAACAGCGCGTGCCAGGCATATTCGCAGAACACCCTCACGGGCAGGCGATGGGCCCGGTCGGCGCCGCCATAGAGATCCTGGACGAACAGCTCGCCGCCCTCCGCATGGGCGAGGAAATCCTCAAGCAGACGGTTGAACTGGTCGAGCGAGAGGGGTTGGTTGTTGTCCCACCAGATCGTGCCGGCGGTCGCCTCGTCGCGAACGATGTACTTGTCCTTCGCCGAGCGGCCCGTGTGCTGGCCGGTGGTGACCACCGCCGCCCCGTTGAGCGCGACCTTCGCCTCGCCGCGGCCCACCGCTTCCTCGTACAGCCGCGAGGTCGAATAGTTCCAGTGAACCGTGTCGAGATTCCTGAGACCCGTCGCGTCCACGCCGATGGCGCGGTTGTACCGTCCACTCTGTTTCACACCCCACTCCTTGCAATTCCGGCCGATTGAGAACGGCCGCTCCATTGCGCGACCGCGGCTG